>DAOOVG010000030.1:0-22821 GCA_035369865.1 Paludibacteraceae bacterium
AAACAGTTTGAAATTTTTTTTAGATAAAATAATTTCAAATTTTTTTATATTTGAACTAATAAAGAGTTTTTATTTGATTTTGTTCTATAAGTTAGTTAAAAATAAATTTCTGATGAAAAAACTATTATATACCATTTTATTATGTGGAATTATCACTAATTCAGTAGCACAACTTCCAGTGGATTTATTCGCCAATGATCCATTGTTGAAGAATGCCAATGTCGGTTTAATCGTCAAAGATTTAAAAACCAATAAAATTCTTTACAGTTATCAATCAAACAAATGTTTTGTACCTGCATCAGTGTTGAAATTGGTTACTACTGCAACCGCACTGGAATTGTTGGGACCCGATTTTCGTTTTCAAACTCAACTGGAAATAGACGGAAATTTAAGTGCTGATAGTGTTCTGAATGGTAACTTATTTATTCGAGGAGGGGGAGATCCAACGTTGGGCTCTTCTGCATTGAACAACGGAAACTTTTTAGACCAATGGCTGAAAATTGTTCAGCAAAAAGGAATAAAAAAAATTAATGGTCAAGTTATTGCCGATGCCAGTTTGTATGACAATGAAGGTGTAAGTCCCTTTTGGCTATGGGAAGATATTGGAAATTATTATGCAGCAGCAGTTTATGGAATTTCTTATCTGGACAATACTTTTCAACTGGTTTTGCAATCAGGACCTGTAGGAACAACTCCTAAAATTGTTCGAGTAATTCCTCCTTTGCCTGATTTAATCATTGAAAATTATTTAAAAAGTACTTTAATTAGTTTTGACAGTGCTTATTTTTACGGCATGCCTTATTCAAATGTACGAAGATTATATGGTGAAATTCCAGCCAACCGTTCTTCTTTTGTAGTGAAAGGCGATATTCCTAATCCTGTCTTGTTGCTTGCTCAGCATTTTACCGAACAACTTAATAAAAATGGAATCCACGTAACACAAGATGCTACCGATCAAGTGCCTTCTTCTCGAAATAGAACAGTGATTTATACTCATTATTCCCCACCTTTAAAGGAAATTATTGCTGAAATCAATAAAAACAGCAACAATCATTATGCAGAACAACTTTTTCGTTATTTGGCTTTGCAAAATGAAAAAGTAGCGACCAATAGTGGAGCAATAAAAGTAATTACCAATTTTTGGAAATCAAAAGGTCTGAATGTCAACCAATTGTTTTTGTATGACGGTTCAGGACTTTCACCTATGAATGCTGTGTCTGCTCAATTTATTACCGACTTGTTGACTTACATGTTTCATCAAAGCAAATATAAAACAGATTTCATTCATTCTCTTGCAGTATCAGGAAATCAAGGCACGTTGAAATCATTTCTTACCTACACTCCACTGGAAGGAAAAGTATATGCCAAAAGCGGTAATATTGCTCGTGTAAAATCGTATGCAGGATATATGGAGAAAGAAGATAGAATTTATGCTTTCACCATTCTGGTAAATAATATAAGAAATTCAAAAGCAGTGCAGCATAGAATTGAAAAATTCTTATTATCCATTCAATGACCGGAAAATTCTGTCAGTATTATTTTAAAAATTTTATAGAACATTTGAATATCAATGGTTTCCAGTAAAAAATTGACTAATAAAACGAATAATCTTTTCTTTTCTCCTGAAACTTCTTCTACCAACATATTATTGTGGCAAAAGTTGCACGAAGAAAAACTGCCCGAAGGTTTTGTCGTTTACACTGATTTTCAAACTGCTGGGAAAGGACAAGTAGGCAATTCTTGGGAATCAGCAGCAGGGGAAAATATTCTTTTTAGTTTACTTTTGTATCCTCAACATATTGCTATCGAAGAACATTTTTTAATTTCACAAATCACCAGCATTGGCATAAAAAAAATGTTAGATAATTATATTTCTGATGTTACCATTAAATGGCCAAATGATATTTATTGGAAAGAAAAAAAACTGGCCGGTATTCTCGTGGAAACATCTTTACAGAATAGAATAATTAAATCAGCAGTGATTGGAGTCGGTCTGAATGTGAACCAAAAAGAATTTCTGAGTGATGCACCAAATCCTGTGTCACTCTTTCAAATTTTAGGGAAAAAGCTGGACAGGCAACCATTGATGAATTCAATCGTTCAAAACATTCTTGATATTTACTATCATTGGGATGATAATAAAATTCGTTCTTGTTACCAACAATTTTTATATCGAAAAGAAGGTTATCATTTATTTGAAGCTGATAAAGAAGTTTTTTCAGCAAAAATTGTAGATGTTTTACCAAGTGGACAAATTGAATTATCGACCAAAGAAGGAGTAACAAAAAAATTTTATTTCAAGGAAGTTAAATACTTATAATGAGCTTTATTCTATTTCTTCAAAATCAACGTATTCGCCTTCATTTTTATCAAAAATTTTTTCTTTGTGTTGGATAGGTTTCTCTTCTCTTTTGCGATGGTGAAATATTTTATTTTCTTTCCCCCTGAAATTGAAAATAGAACGAAAAAAACCAAATAAAACGATAACACCAAATAAAAAGAAAAACAATAAAAAGATTAATATTGAGAAAATTAAATTCATGTCAATTTTTTAATAAACAGCTTTAGCTACACGTTTCACGCTTTGTGCAGCCATTAAGCTATAAAAATGAATACTTGGCACACCATGTGCTTTTAAATCAGCAGCTTGCTTTATACACCATTCTACACCCACTTCAGTGGCTTCTTTGTCAGTGCGGCATTTGCGTAATTCTATAGCAAATTCTTCCGGAATTTCTACATGAAAAATTTTAGGAAGCACTGTTAATTGATTCATTAGCGTAATGGGTTTAATTCCTGGAATAATGGGAACCGTGATTCCTATTTCACGACATTTTTTTACAAAATCATAATACTTTTGATTATCAAAAAACATTTGAGTTACCAAATATTCTGCACCCCCATCGACTTTTTTCTTTGTATAATACAATTCTGACTCAAAACTTGGAGATTCTTCGTGCATTTCTGGATAGCAAGCCATTCCATAAGAGAAAGGTACCACCTGTGATTTCATGCGAGTACCATCTAAAAAAATTCCTTTATTAAAGTTGTTTACTTGTTCTTGTAAATCGGTGGCATGCAGATGACTTGTTGGAATAAATTCCTTGTTGTTTTTTCCTTTGTCTCCACGTAAAAGCAGCAAATCAGTGATTCCTAAAAATTGCAAATCTATCAGTTCATATTCAATTTCTTCTTTGGTATAACCACTGCAAATAACATGAGGTACAACGGTGATTTTATATTTATTTTGAATAGCAGCCGCAATGGCTACCGTACCAGGACGATATCGAATGGCTACTTGTTCAAAAAGTCCTTGCGGATTTTTTTTATATACTACTTCACTGCGATGAGTAGTAATATTAATATATTGGGGATCAAATTCTCTCAATAAATCAATGGTTTTATAAACCGATTCAATACCGTCGCCTTTCAAAGGTGGGAGCAACTCAAAAGAAAAAGCCGTTGAAGGAGAATTCATTATTTTTTCAACAACACTCATAAATTTTGATAATTACAATAAAATGCTTCTTTGCATATTTTTACTTACAAAAGTACAAATTTAATTTTGTTCTAAAAATGAACTTTGAATAAGATATGCAAAACAATGTGAAACAAAGAAGAATAACTATTTGAATAAACTTATACTTCGTAATACAAACTATTGAGAATATGTTGAAATAAATAAATTCGAACCAAATGTTACAAGATGTGTTAAAAATAATCAAGCAGGTACTCGCAATAGTATTTTATTTTTAAATATTCTGAACGAAATAAAATTAATCACATTACAAATCAATAACTTAATGCGTTCTCGTTTTTATTTATCTTTCACAAAATATAAATACTTTAAAAAGCAATTAAATACCTACCATACAGCAATTTCATCTATGAAAACAGAATTATTTTTTTCATTTTCAAGGCTTTCAATACAAAAACGAGGATTTTTCAACATTATTTTTAAATAATGAACTTCAACTGGAGGAAAATTAAATACTGGTCGCATAATTTCATATTTTCCAGTAAAAGAAGATGAGAATTTTTGCTCTCCAAGAGGTTGATAATTAATTCCATCTTTTGACCCATAAAGAATAATTTCAGAAGGAATTTGTCCACAAAAAGCAGGTGCTTTCAAGATTCCTATTGTAAAACACTGGATAACTTGGTTTTGCTTTAAATTGATATTTAATAAATAATCTTCATTTGATATCAATCTCACCCATTCAGAAGTGGTCTTTATATTTCCTAATTTTCCATCAGTTAATTTAAAAATACTTCGTTGTCCATAAGAAATATTGGTGTCAGGTTGACAAATTAAATTTGTTAATTTACTGACTATGAAAGTCTTTTGTAAAGTTCGACTTGCTTTCTTATCATCAACAAAAGTAGCAACTGATACGATAGTAGTTGAATCGATTATTAACGGTTTTAAGTAATGCTGATCAGGTTCTTTTCCATTCAATGAAAAATAAATTTTTGCTTTTGGATGATCACAACTTAAAGTAATTTTTAATTTGTTGTTTTCCGTTACTTCCGCATTAAATTGAGGTTCGTAAAATGCATGAGAAGCATTCACTACAAGTTTTTCAAATCGTTGAAAATGAGTTGAAAAACGTTCTTTGAAATTTTCCCAATTTTTTGTTTCCTTGTTGCTCCATACTACTTCTGATAATGCGGTTGCACGTGGATAAACCATATATTCCACATGTTTTTCATCAAGTATGTATTCTGTCCACAAATTTGCTTGAGCTCCCAATATATATTTTGCTTCTGCGGGAGTCAACTCATCTGGAATAGGTTCAAAATTATATACTTTGGATAAAGGGACAAAACCACCAATAGCGAGTGGTTCAAATTCAGGATCAGCTTGATAATAATCTAAATAGCAGTATTCTGTCGGGGCCATAATTACATCATGGGAAAGACGAGCAGCTTCAATCCCACCAATTTTTCCTCGCCATGACATAACCGTGGCATTAGGAGCCAACCCACCTTCTAAAATTTCATCCCAACCAATGATTTGTCGACCATGTTCATTAATAAATTTTTCAATCCGTTGAGTAAAATAACTTTGTAATTGATGTTCATCTTTTAAATTCAACTTTTTTATCAACGATTGACAATAGGGACATTCCTTCCATCTATCTTTCGGGCATTCATCTCCTCCAATGTGAATATATTTTGAAGGAAAAATCTCCATAATTTCAGATAGCACATCTTCTAAAAAACCAAAAACGGTATCACGCGTACAGAACACTTCTTTAAATATACCCCATTTAGTAGCAACTTTAATAGTTGTGTCCTGTGTACACGACAAAAAAGGATAAGATGCAATAGCGGCTTGAGCATGTCCTGGCATCTCTATTTCAGGAATTACAGTAATACCTCGTTTTTTAGCATAAGCAACAATTTCTTTAGCTTCTTCTTGTGTATAATAACCGCCATAAGGTTTTCCATCAAATTGTTGTGGAAACGATTCATAATAATGCCCAACTAATGTTTCATCTCTTTTAGAACCAATTTCTATAAGTCGAGGATATTTTTTTATTTCTATTCGCCAACCTTGATCATCAGTAAGATGCCAATGAAAATAGTTGAATTTATAAATAGCCATTAAGTCGATATATTTTTTTATAAAATCTACAGGAAAGAAATGACGACAGACATCGAGATGAAGTCCTCTGTAGTTGAAACGCGGAAAATCTGTAATTTCAACACAAGGAACGGACCATTTTTTTATTTTTTTGCTTTCTTTTGAAGCATAAACTTCGCACGGGAAAAGCTGGTATAATGTTTGTAAACCGTAAAAAACACCAGCCGCTGTGTTCCCTGTAATTTGAACGGAAGAAGTGAAAACTTTTAACGTGTAAGCTTCGGGATTTTTATTTGTTAATGAACCTGTGTTAAATAAAATGAAATTTTTATTTGTAGAAGTCGTTTGACAATCCCGTAAAGGTAATTTTATGCCAGCAACCAGAGCAAGATGATCAGAAAATTGTTGAGCAATTTCAACAATTTGGGGCTGATCAAAAGGACAAAGAATGACCGTTTTTTTATTTAAAATAAATTTACCAGATTGAGGTTTTAGCTCTTGTGGATAAGGAATCAAATCATAGATAGGAGCTGAGTATGAACTAAATATACAAAAAATACTTATTAAAAGTACTCCTGAAAAACGGAGATTTTTCAAAATTGAAAGTGGTATATTCATGGTTATTAAAATTTAAAAAATTATTTTCAAATTTACATTTTTATTTTTTCAAAAAAAATTATTTTAGAAAAATGATTGCAAAAAATTTTAATATATACTAAATATTTTTGTTGTTAAACAGCTAATCGTCAATTATATATATGTTTTATTTATTAAAATAGAAATATTTTATGTATTTTTGAAAAATAAAAGTATAAAATTTTATTTTCTTAAAAATCAATCATTAATTTACTATGTTAATTATTGGGATTGCAGGAGGTACCGGTTCTGGCAAAACAACAGTGGTACAAAAAATTATGGAAAGATTGCCGAAAAGCGAAGTAGTTGTTTTGCCACAAGATGCATATTATCGTGATACCAGTTTTTTACCTTTAGAAGAAAGATTGGAAATTAATTTTGATCATCCTGATTCAATAGAATTCGAGTTATTGATAAAACATTTAAGAGATTTGAAAGAAGGAAAAAGTATTGAAATGCCCATTTATTCTTATTTAACCTGTTCCCGCCTAAATGAAACAATTACCATTCATCCTTGCGATGTAGTAATGGTGGAAGGAATTTTGGTGCTTTCGCAACCCGAATTAAGAAAACTTATGAATTTGAAGGTTTTTGTAGATGCCGATGCAGATGACCGATTGATAAGAGTGATCTATCGTGATATCACGGAACGTGGTCGGACAGTTAATAAGGTAATAGAACGATATGAAAAAACAGTAAAACCTATGCATGAGGAATTTATCGAGCCTACTAAGCGTTTTGCCGATTTGATTATTCCTCAGGGAGGAAATAACAATATTGCTATTGATATTCTGACAAAATACATTGAAAACAATTTAAAGTTGAATCATAATTCTAATTTAGGAAACTAAAAAATACTATTTCCCCATTGATTTTCAACAAATTAATTTTTTCAGTAGAAAACAATTTTATAAAATTATTAATTGACATGCATTTGAATGAATTGAAAAAAATTATGTTTCTGGATATAGAAACGGTACCACAAGTGGCAAATTTTTCTGATTTGCCCGATGAGTTAGCTCATTTATGGGAAGAAAAATTTCATCATTTGCGAAAGCATTTACCAGAAAAATATAACGAGGAAACCACTGCTTCAGAAGCTTTCCATACAAGTGCTGGTATCTATTCCGAGTTTGGAAAAATTATTTGTATTGCAGTAGGTTTTATCCATTTTAAAGAAGAAGAGATGTTTTTACGAACCAAATATTTTATCAATGAGGAGGAAAAAGAACTTTTAAGGGAATTTTCACAACTGATTGAAAAATTTGGCTCATCGAAAGAAAACCGACTTTGTGGACACAATATCAAGGAATTTGATGTTCCCTATATTTGTCGAAGGATGCTGATCAATAATTTGCCTTTACCATCGATATTTCAACTTTCAGGCAAGAAACCCTGGGAAAGTAGCCTAATTGATACAATGGAACTCTGGAAATTTGGTGATTATAAAAATTTTACGTCTCTGAAATTACTTACGGCAGTTTTTAATATCCCTACTCCGAAGGACGATATTGATGGAAGTGAAGTAGCTCAGGTTTATTATAAAGAAAAGAATATTCAACGTATTGCCCAATATTGTACCAAAGATGTGATTGCAACCACACAGGTTTTCTTGCGATTAAATGGCTTTCCGCCTATTTTAGCTGAAAATATTGAAAACCTCTAATTTGTTCCTATGAAAAATCTTTATCTGATTATTTTTAATTTATTTCTTATATTTATATTCGTTTCCTGCAAAAAAAACGAAATTGATAAAAGAGTTCAAATAAGCAATAGAGATCTGGAACAAATTATTCTTTCCGATACCCTTAAAGTCACCACAATGTATGGTTCTACCTCTTATTTTCTCTTTCGTGATGAAGATATGGGATTTGATTATGAAATGGTAGAAAATTTAGCAGATTTTCTCAAAGTGAAGCTGAAAGTAGAGCTTGCCAATAGCGAACCTCAAATGATTCAACTTTTAAAAGATGGCAAAGTAGATATAGTAGCTTATAACATCCCCGAAACAAAAGAATTGAAAAAAGACTTTCAATATGTATTTCAACAGCCACGCAACAGTATGGCGATTGTTCAAAGAATGGGTCGCAATGCTCTTTCCAGTGTTGTTGAATTAAAAGATAAAAAAGTGTATGTAAAAAATAATAGTGTTTTTCATCAACGTTTGAAAGATTTGAATAACGAAATTGGCGGAGGAATACAAATTATAACTGTTCCTGATTCAGTAACCAATGATGAATTGATTGAAATGGTTGCCAATAGCAAAATAGATTTTACAGTAGCTTATCGAGATAAAGCGTTACTTCATCAGTCTTATTTTAGACGCCTTGATTGTCGCTTAACAATAGGCTTTGAACAAAATAACGGTTGGTTGATACGAAAAACCAGTAAAAATCTTTTGACAGCTATCAAAGAATGGGAAAGTTTACAAAAGACGCAAGATAAAAAAAATAGATTATTAACTAAATATTGGGATAAAAGTCCGTATTTTGTCATTCATAAAATAAAAATTCCAAAAGGAGCAATTAGCCCTTATGATGATTTATTTAAGAAATATGCACCTACCATTGGTTGGGATTGGCGATTACTGGCCGCTCTTGCTTTTCATGAATCGCGTTTTGATAGTGCAGCTATTTCACGAGTAGGAGCTCTCGGACTAATGCAATTAATGCCTCAAACTGCCGCCCAATTTGGCTTAGACAAAAGAGATATTTTTAATCCTGAAAAAAATATTGAAGCTTCCATTCAATACATTAAAAGTTTAAATATGGTTTTTAGTCAGGTTGCCGACAAAAATGAACGTATCAAATTTATTATAGCAAGTTATAATTCTGGTCCTTCTCATATACTTGATGCTATGGCTTTGGCTCAAAAATATGGTAAAAATCCGTATATCTGGTTTGATAATGTAGAAGTATATTTACTTGAAAAAAGAAATCCAGAATATTACAATGATCCTGTGGTAAAAAATGGTTATTATAGAGGAACTGAAACTGTTCGATACGTTGAGAATGTATTAGATACCTATGAAAAGTATCTTAAACGTAAATAAATAAAATTCTCGTTTTTTATATTTTATAAACTTTATCTTAATTTTATTGCTGTAGAGTCGAAATAATTATATTTTTGTATTAAATAAAAAACATTAGACCATGAATCCTTTACTTTTTAATTTAAATGGTTGGGAGATACCGATTATTCTTTTGGTAATTCTTCTTTTGTTCGGCGGAAAAAAAATTCCTGAGTTCATGAGTGGCTTGGGAAAAGGTATTCGCAGCTTTAAAAAAGGTTTAAATGATATTGAAGAAGAAATAAAAGCTGACCCGGACGAGAAGAAACCCAATGATAATAAATCATCTTCTTCAAAATAATTTGATTTGAATTTTCTTTCTCTAAGAAAATAATAAAAGCCAAGCAAAATTTTTTAATGCTTGTGGTGTTCACTATTAAATTTCAGGGTAAATAGATGAAAGAAAAAGAAATGTCCTTCTGGGAACATTTAGAAGAATTCCGGTGGACTCTGATCAGAATTATTATAGTTATTGCTGTTGCAACTATCATAGGTCTGATTCTTATTCCTAAAATTTTTGATTCTATTATCTTAGCTCCGTGTTCTTCAAATTTCGTTCTTTACAGATTTTTTGAAAAGTTAAGTAATTATTTTCCTTTCCTCTCAAATTATTCCTCTTCTTCTTTTCATGTTAAGATATTGAACATCAATATGGCAACACAATTCATGACATATATGTCTGCTTCACTGGCTTTTGGATTTATATTTTCAATTCCATATATTCTTTATGAGTTGTGGAAATTTATCAGCCCAGCACTTTATGAAAAGGAAACCAAAGGAGTAAAAAAAGCTTTTCTATTGGGAGGAGTGTTGTTTCTGATAGGATGTTTATTGGGCTATTTTATTATTTTCCCATTAATATTCAGATTTTTAATTACTTTTAAATTGAGCAGCAACATTGAAAATATGATTTCTTTAGATTCCTATATGCGAAATTTTTATACCCTTATTTTGTTAATGGGTATTGTTTTTGAGCTTCCTCTTTTATTCTGGTTATTGTCAAATATGGGACTTATTACTCGTTCCTTTTTTAAAAAATATCGACGATATGCTATTGTTGTTTCGTTGGTGCTGGCTGCTTTGATTACACCTTCTGGCGATCCGTTTTCACTTTTCGTTGTAGCAATTCCACTTTATTTTTTGTGGGAATTTAGTGCTCTATTAGTGAAGAAAGATAATTTTGAACAAGATATTTTAACTTTGTAAAATGTTATATTTCTAAAAATCATATATTAACTTTTAAAACTGATAATCATGGAAAATGACTTTATTAAAACCGTCACTCATACCATTAAACATTGGTATATTCCTTTAATTATTGGAATAATGTTCATTATTATAGGAATATTTTGTTTTGTTTCACCTTTGACTTCTTATTTAACCTTTTCATTGATTTTTTCAATTTCCTTCCTTTTTTCTGGTGTTTTGGAAATTGTTTTTTCTATTACAAATCGGAAAGAAATTGATAATTGGGGCTGGACATTGGCTTTTGGAATTATTACTTTCATAATTGGTCTTTTGCTGGTGCTCAATCCACAGATTACGATGCTTTCATTGCCTTATTTCATCGGCTTTCTCATGTTGTTTCGCTCAATTTTTGCTATGAGCCTGGCGATAGATTTAAAGAATTATTATGTTCTGAATTGGGGATATTTATTAGCTATTGCTATTTTGGGAATTATCTTTTCTTTTATTTTGTTGCTCAATCCTTTATTTGGAGGAATTGCGATTACTTTATTGTTAGGTTTTACTTTTTTAGCAAGTGGTTGCTATAGTATTTATCTTTCTTTTGAATTAAAGCGGTTGAAAAAATATGCAGATAAAATTCCAGACGAATTAAGAGAAAGATATGAAAACATTAAGCGAGAAATTCAAGAAAAAATTTGGGAATAAAATAACACTCCCTCCCTTGCTTCTTATACTTTAAGAAGCAAGGGTAATGTAATATTCGTTATCATTAAGATAGAATAATTTTTTATTTACTAATCAATTACTTTTACGCCGATAAGTTTATCATAACGTCCTCCCCAAGGACGATGATAAACATAAATGGTATATTCATTGTTGGTTTGCCAATAACTGCCTTCTATTTTTTCTACAGAAGCTTTTTTTTCTCCTTTTGGAAGAAACCAATACTGATAATTATAACCTCCTTGCTTCAGTAAAATAGTCTTATTGTAACGTCCTTCAGCAAAATTGTACTGCATTTGCGATGTTTCATTCAGTAAATTATAATTATACTCTCCACCAATGTAAACTTGTCCATCAAAATAAGGCTGACCTGTATACAATGAAAAATGAACTTGCATATAATCAGCTTCAGTATTAATATCATCAAATGCTTCTTGATAATGAATAATGAATTTCCCGTTCAAATCTGGCTGAGATAAATAATTTTTCGAAGTTGATGGGACATCTTCTTTTAAATAAACATCATAAAATGTTTTATTAAAGCGAATTGTATCTAAGCCTTCGCCAACAACATAAATAGATGACATGTCAAAATGGCGGTATTCATTACCTCCTTCAAATATTAGTGCTTTTTGATTAATATAACTTAGTTTTTCAGTACTTAAATAAGTAGGCAAAATATTAGTTACTTGATTATCAATTCTGTTATTTTGCCTTACTACCATTTTAATTTCAGATTGAGGGTCTTGTAAACGATAGCCATTTAATCCAACTTCAATATCTAATTGCTGAAAACGTCCGCTCAATTCAATATCTGTATTTGCACGAAGTTTTGCAATAATATTTACTTTTGGTTCCACCATTGAAAAACAAGCTATCGCAACAGGATTTTCCATTTTGTTTTCTTCATAAATCATTACTATATAATTTCCTGATATTTTAAAATTCATTTCATCGTTTGGCAAAATAAAACGATAATGTGTATATTGATAAGTAGTGTTTTGTGACAAAGCATAATCGTAAATATTGCCAGTAGTAAATCCTTCTAAATATTCATTAGTCGATAAATTCGAAAGTGTCCAATCTGCATTACAATGAAATACTTTGTAAGTGTAATTGTGAATATTATGTGACAATTCATCAAACTGAATTTCAAGGATATCTTTACTATTTAATTGTATGAGGGGTAAACTATAATTTTGACCTGATAATCCAATTTGTAAAGTTTTAATAGTGGGATGCAAAATTTGAGTATGATAAATTGTTTGTGAATGTAAACTCATCACAAAAAATAAAGGGATTAAAAATAAATTTCGTTTCATGAACTATAAAAATTAAAAAACCTGCTAAGTAGAAATAAAACAAATTGTTTGTACAATATTACAAATATAGCCATGTTATTTGAATTTTTTAATAAAACAATAAAATAAATGGTTTATTTTTCTACTAATAACTAAATTATTGATAAATAATAAATTATTAATTAATTATACGATTTTAATTAATGAAATAATTCTTTAATAAAATGATGAGTAACCAATAAAAAATGTGTAATTTTGCAGCGTTTTTTAAGGTAGGGCAAAATTTCCCTAAAATAGAGATTAAATTTAAATTTAGAAATTTTATGGCTAATCTGATAAAAACTACGCGAGGTCTTGATATTCCAATTGAGGGGGAAGCTCAAAAAACATTGGGCGGCACTATTATTTCAGATGTAGTGGCACTTGTACCGGAATATTATCATGGCGTCGTTCCTAAAATGTTAGTAAAAGTTGGCGATGAAGTTAAAGCAGGTTCACCCATTTTTTATGACAAAACTTTTAAAACCATGAATTTTGTTTCACCAGTGAGTGGTAAAGTTTTGGCTATTAACAGAGGTGAACGTAGAAAGATATTAAGTATCACTATCGAACGAGATAGCAAAATTCAATATGTTCCTTTTACGGTAAAACCCTTAACTGAAACAACCGGTGAAGAGGTAAAAGCTCAGTTATTGAATGCTGGATTATGGCCTTTCATCAAACAACGTCCTTATGATATTATTGCCGACCCAAACAAATCACCTAAAGCAATTTTTATTTCTTGTTTTGATTCCTCACCGCTGGCTCTAGATTATAATTTTATTTTAAAAGGACAATTCATTGATTTTCAGGTTGGTATCGATGCTTTAAGCAAACTTACCAAAGGAAAAATTCATCTGGGAATAAAACCAACAAAAGATTTTAATGATTTCCGTTCAGTTCGAAATGTAGAAGTTACCGAATATGAAGGACCTCATCCTATTGGCAATGTTGGCGTTCAAATTAACCACGTCGATCCTATTAACAAAGGAGAAATAGTTTGGACTATTAATGTTCAGCATGTATTGTTTATTGGAAGATTTTTCAATAAAGGGATTGTCGATTTAAGTTATACGCTTGCTTTAACCGGTCCCTGTGTAGTTCAACCTCAATATTATCGTACTATTGTTGGTGCTAACATCGAACCTTTTATTAAGGGGAATGTATATAAAGGTCTTATTTTACGCTATATTACAGGAAATGTGCTCAGTGGAATTAAAATAGAAGAAAATGAATGGTTAAATCCCTATGCTTCTCAAATTTTTGTTCTTGAAGAAGGAAGTGACCAATATGAGCTTTTAGGTTGGGCAATGCCGAGAATCCATAAATTTAGTGCCAGTAATTTATATTTTTCAAAATTGTTTCAAAAAAAATGGTTTCAAAAATTTTTTGGCAAAATTAAATATCAATACGACGCACGTTTATTAGGTGGTAAACGTGCCATTATCATGTCCAATGAATATGATAAAGTATTACCTATGGATATTTTGCCAGAATATCTTTTTAAAGCCATGATTACGGGAAATATTGAAAAAATGGAAGCACTTGGAGGATATGAAATTGCTCCTGAAGATGTGGCTTTATGTGAATTTATTTGTACTTCTAAATTGCCACTTCAACTTATTGTGCGTGATGCTTTAGATACAATGAAAAAAGAACTTGAATAACACAATAGCATTAAATTTGCCTCTAACGGAAAAAATCGTGATATGAAGAATGCTTTAAGAAATTTCATGGATAAAATTAAACCTCATTTTGAAAAAGGAGGTAAATTTGAAAAACTTCATTCAGTATATGATGGTTTTGAAACCTTCTTGTTTGTTCCCAACACTACTGCTCCAAAATATGGCAGCCACATCCATGATCCTAATGACACAAAACGTACTATGATAACAGTGGTAATAGCTCTTATTCCAGCACTTTTATTTGGGATGTACAATGTTGGCTATCAACACTATTTAGCTATTGGAGTAGATGCTAATTTTTGGACAACTTTTTTGTTTGGCTTTTTAGCAGTTTTACCCTATATAATTGTTTCTTATTTGGTTGGCTTAGGAATTGAATTTACGGTGGCTCAAATAAAAGGTGAAGAAATTCAAGAAGGTTTTTTGGTAACTGGATTTCTTATTCCTTTAATTTTACCAATCAATACTCCATTGTGGATGGTAGCTATTGCGACAGCTTTTGCTGTAATTTTTGCAAAAGAAGTTTTTGGTGGAACTGGAATGAATATTTTTAATGTAGCTTTGGTTACACGAGCTTTTTTATTTTTTGCTTATCCAACTCACATGACAGGTGACTCAGTTTGGGTACGGACAGAAAGTGCTTTAGGTTTTGGTGGTGGTAAAGCAGTTGATGCTTTTTCAGGTGCAACACCGCTGGGACAAATTGCTACTTCAACAAATAGCCTCCCTCATATTACCAATACTTTTGGCAATACATTAAGTTTTTGGGATGGATTTATCGGATTAATCCCTGGCTCGGTTGGAGAAACCTCTAAAATTGCCATTTTGCTTGGGGCAATACTTTTCCTCATTACTGGCGTAGCAAGTTGGAAAACCATGTTCTCAGTATTTTTAGGCGGTGCTTTTATGGGAATTATTTTTAATTTGTTCGGTCCTGATACGGCTTCTGCTAATTTTCCATGGTATTGTCATTTAGTATTTGGCGGTTTTGCATTTGGTGCAGTATTTATGGCTACTGATCCGGTAACATCGGCTCGAACAGAAAAAGGGAAATGGATTTATGGCTTTCTGATAGGATGTATGGCTATCATCATTCGTGTCCTGAATCCAGGTTATGCTGAAGGAATGATGCTTGCTATTTTGCTAATGAATATTTTTGCTCCATTAATTGATTATTATGTGGTTGAAGCAAATGTTAAACAACGCAACAAAAGAATAACAAAGCCTGTTCAATAAATTTAAACTGAAAGCTCTATTTACAATTATTAAATTTGAAATAAAGGATGGATACCAATAGTAACAGTTATACTTTAATTTATGCTACAATAGTAGTGGTAATTGTAGCATTTATGTTAGCTTTTGTATCAGGAGCATTGAAAGAGAAACAAAATGCAAATATTGAACTTGACAAAAAAAGACAAATTTTAAGTTCCTTACAAATAGACACAAAAGGAAAAGATGTAGCAAGTTTATACGATCAATATATTGTGAAAGGTCTGGTTATAAACTATAAAGGTGAAATCTTTTCAGAGTCCAAAAAAGAGGCTTTTAATATTGAACTTGCCAAAGAATTGACAAAAAAAGTAGAAGACAGACGTTTACCTCTTTATATTGCCAACGTTGATGGAGAAACAAAATATATCCTTACTTTGCAAGGGACAGGATTGTGGGGACCTATCTGGGGTTATCTTGCTTTGAATGATGATAAAAATACTATTTATGGTGTTTATTTTTCTCATGCTAGTGAAACTCCAGGGTTAGGTGCAAGTATTGCAGAATTACCTTTTCAGAAGCAATTTATTGGTAAGCGTATTTTAAACGATAAAAATGAATTTGTTTCTATTGCTGTAATGAAAGCTGGTAAAAAAGCTGAAGGAAAAGATCAGGTGGACGCTGTTTCGGGAGGTACTATTACCAGTAAGGGAGTAGAAGCTATGTTATTGAACTGCATAGGACAATATGTTCAATTTTTACAACAACCAACCACAGGAGGAATGAATCAATGAGTAAATTATTTTCAAGAAAATCAAAACAAGCCTTTTTATGGCCACTGAGCAAAAATAATCCTATTATGGTACAAATATTAGGAATTTGTTCAGCTCTTGCAGTAACAGCCAAACTGAAACCAGCTTTGGTAATGGGGATTTCCGTTACTATTATAATTGCTTTTTCTAACGTTATTGTTTCATTGATACGTGATACCATTCCTAATCGAATAAGGATTATTATCCAATTAGTTGTCGTTGCTGCTTTGGTGACCATAGTAAGCGAAATTTTAAAAGCTTATGTCTATGATGTAAGTGTCCAATTATCTGTTTATGTGGGTTTGATTATTACAAATTGCATATTAATGGGACGATTGGAAGCTTATGCAATGTCTAATAAACCGTGGGATTCTTTTCTGGACGGTTTAGGTAATGGATTAGGTTATGCAATTATATTGGTAATTGTAAGCTTTTTCCGTGAATTGTTAGGTTCTGGGACTTTGTTTGATATTCGCGTAATTCCTGCCTCATTTTATGAGGCTGGCTATATGAACAATGGGTTGATGTTAATGCCTCCAATGGCATTGATATTAATTGCATGTATTGTTTGGACACATCGTTATCATAACAAAGAATTACAAGAAAAATAAAATTTGAAAGATAATAGATTTTAACAATGGAAAATGTATTTAATATATTCATTAAATCGATTTTTGTCGATAACATGATTTTTGCATATTTCTTAGGAATGTGCTCGTATGTGGCTGTTTCTAAAAATGTAAAAACGTCAATGGGATTAGGTATAGCTGTAATTTTCGTACTGCTTATCACTGTTCCTGTGAATTATCTTCTCGAAAATTATGTTTTGAAAGAAGGAGCTTTGAAATGGCTAAGTCCTGAATTAGCAAATCTTGATTTAAGTTATTTATCTTTTATTTTATTTATTGCAGTAATTGCAGGAATAGTTCAATTGGTTGAAATGGTAGTTGAAAAATTTCTTCCTTCGCTTTATAACTCATTAGGAATTTTCTTGCCTTTAATAGCAGTGAATTGTGCTATTATGGGTGCTTGTCTTTTTATGCAGCAACGTGCTTATCAAAATATTGGAGAAGCAACAGCTTATGCTCTTGGTTCAGGAATTGGATGGTGGCTTGCTATTATTGGATTAGCTGCTATAAGAGAAAAAATGGAATACTCCGATGTTCCTGCACCGCTTAAAGGACTTGGTATTACATTCATTACCGTTGGATTAATGGGAATAGCATTTATGTGCTTTTCTGGATTAAAACTCTGACATTTACTTGTTTAAAATCATTAAAAAATTCTACTTTAAAATAAATAAGCTCATATTTATATGTTATTAGCGATAGATACAGTCAATTTGGTTGCCAGTTTAGTAGTTTTTCTTGTTGTTATTTTACTTTTAGTTATTATTTTGCTTGTTGCAAAGCAATATTTAATTCCTTCTGGTAGCGTAACTATTATCATTAATGAAAACAAAAAATTAGAAGTACCAGCAGGAGGGACGTTATTAAATACATTAGCAATGCAACAAATTTTTCTTCCTTCCGCTTGTGGAGGTAAAGGTACTTGTGCTCAATGTAAGTGTCAGGTCATCGAAGGAGGCGGTGAAATTTTACCCACAGAAATTGGTCACTTTACTCGAAAAGAAATTAAAGAAAAATGGAGATTAAGTTGTCAGGTAAAAGTAAAAGAAAATATTTCTATTA
Source organism: Paludibacteraceae bacterium (assembly GCA_035369865.1). GTDB lineage: Bacteria > Bacteroidota > Bacteroidia > Bacteroidales > Paludibacteraceae > MVYY01. The sequence continues at coordinate 17,948 of DAOOVG010000030.1, forward strand.
AGATACCACCTTCTATTTTAAGTGTCAAAAAATGGGAGTGTGAAGTGGTTTCTAACAAAAATGTAGCTACTTTTATCAAAGAATTGATTGTAAAATTACCAGAAGGAGAAAGATTAGATTTTATTCCTGGAAGTTATATTCAAATAGATATTCCTAAATATAATACGATTAAATTTTCTGATTTTGATATAGATGAACGTTTCCGTTCCGATTGGGATAAAATGAAGCTTTGGAATTTATCGTGTGATAATGATGAAGAAACTATGCGAGCTTATTCTATGGCAAATTATCCAGCAGAAGGAGAAGATATTGTAATGTTGAATGTACGTATTGCTACTCCACCAATTGATAAGTCCACAGGCACATTTATGGATGTAAAGCCAGGCATCGCTTCAACGTATATTTTTAACCTCAAGCCAGGTGATAGAGTAAAAGTATCGGGCCCATTTGGAGAATTCCATCCCATTATCAATTCTAAACGCGAAATGCTTTATATTGGAGGAGGTGCTGGAATGGCTCCTCTGCGTTCTCATATTTTACATTTACTTAAAACATTGCAGATACGCGATAGAAAAATATCTTACTGGTATGGGGCTCGTTCGAAAAATGAAATTTTTTATGAAGAAGATTTTCGTGAATTAGAAAAAGAATTCCCAAACTTTACTTTCCAAATTGCACTCAGCGAACCTTTGCCAGAAGATAATTGGACAGGTTATGTGGGCTTTATTCATAACGTAATATATGATAATTATCTGAAAAACCACCCTGAGCCGGAAGAAATTGAATATTACATGTGTGGACCGGGTCCTATGGCAAAAGCAGTTGAAAAAATGTTAGATGATTTAGGGGTGCCCAGGGAAATGCTTATGTTCGATGATTTTGGGGCATAAAGCAAATAATTTTTCCAAAGGGCGTTATAATAAAACATCTTTTTTATTTTGTTAAAATATACAAATGATAGATTAATATTTGTATTTTCTTCGTAATGAATAGCTTAAAATAAAGAAAAAATAAGAAAAATGTCAATCAAAATTTGAATGATTTAATAGCATAAAAATAGGCTGAAAAATCAATTTTCTGGAATTGGAGTATTTTATAGTAACTAAATACAATAAAAATTCACTGTTGTTTTTAAAATCATTTGAAACATCCTTTACTTAAAATAGATAAAATTTAAAATAAAAAACACACAAAAAGTGAAGCTATATTTAATATTTTAAACGTATATTTGTAAACTATTTTTAAGGGCAAATTAGTTTTAACTATGATTAAATTTTCAAAAAATGAAGGGTAAATTTAGCTTTTTAAAAAATACAGATGCTTTTAGTCATATAGTTTCTCTAAAATATTTACCACGCTGGATAGTATTATCATTAGATGTTCTTATTTGTTGTATTTCCTTTTTACTTGCATATTTAATTACTTCCTTTTTTGTATCAGATTCTCCCGATATACGAGTTACTTCTTTTTTTCAGCGATTAGTGTTGGTATTAAGTATTCAAATAATATTTTTTTGGGTTTTTCATACTTATGCTGGTATTATTCGATATTCAAATTTTACCGATGCGGTTAAATTGTTATTGGCTGTTTTTAGTGATTTTATTGTTCTCGTAATTATAAATTTTATTTATACAAAAGTTTATTCTGATTTACTTTTTACTTATTCCGAGTTAATTATTTATGCCATCATTGCTTTTCTATTTCTTTTTTTAGAAAGGTTATTTATTAAAGTAACTTATGATTTTTTTGTCGAAAATAGCAGCAATTTAGTTCCAGTAATGATTTATGGTACCGATCCTTCAGGTATCAGTATTGGCAAAATGATTCTTTCCAAAATTGGTGACGATAATACCAAATATAAACTTGTGGGATTTATTGACAACAATCATAATACCCGGCAAAAAATACTATTAGGAGTGAAAGTTTATCCTTATGATAAAAATACTATTGCTACAAAAATTCCTAAAAAAGCAAAAAACATTATTGTTTCACGTGCTAAATTAAAAGAAATTGGATTCAAAGAAGACTTAGATATTTTTATTAACAACAATTTGTCGGTTCTTACTTCTGCCCCTACCGACCTCTGGGAAAATGAGATACCTGATGTTAAACAAATTCGTTCCATAAAAATAGAAGATTTGCTGGGAAGGCAACCTATTCATATTTCTACTACTAATATTGAAAATCAGTTAAAATCTAAGATAATTCTGGTCACTGGTGCCGCAGGTTCAATAGGTAGTGAAATTGTTCATCAACTCGTACAATATCAACCTCTCTTAATCGTTTTAGTAGATAATGCAGAAACGCCATTGTATGAATTAAAAATAGAGCTTCAAGAAAAATATCCGCAACAAAATTTTAGCTTTTTTTTAGGGGATGTTCGGGATCAAGAAAGGATGGAATATATTATTGATTTGCATAAACCTGATATTATTTATCATGCAGCGGCTTACAAACATGTTCCTATGATGGAAGATTTTCCGACAGAAAGTATTCAAGTAAATGTAAAAGGCACTAAAGTTATGGCTGATTTAGCTGTAAAATACAAAGTTAAAAAGTTCGTTATGATTTCAACAGATAAAGCAGTCAATCCAACTAATGTAATGGGAGCTTCGAAACGGATTGCAGAAATTTATATTCAATCACTAAATAAAAAAATTCAGGAAAATGGCCATGAAAGGACTAAATTTATAACTACACGTTTTGGAAACGTTTTAGGTTCAAATGGGTCAGTAATTCCCCATTTTCAGAAACAAATTGAAAAAGGAGGACCTGTAACCGTAACCCATCCGGATATTATACGATATTTTATGACTATTTCTGAAGCGAGTAATCTTGTGCTTGAAGCAAGTGCAATAGGAGAGGGGGGAGAAATATACATTTTTGATATGGGTAACCCAATAAAAATTAGTGATTTAGCTCGGAAAATGATTAAAATAGCTGGTTATGTTCCTGATGTTGAAATCAAGATTATATATACTGGTTTAAGACAGGGTGAAAAATTATATGAAGAATTATTGAATCAAAAAGAAAAAATATTGCCTACCCAACATCCTAAAATTATGGTTGCTAAAGTAATTGAATATGAATATGATGAGATTTCACTGGAAATAGAAAAATTACTTCAATATAGTTCTCTTAACAAAGATTTTCTAATAGTTCAACAAATGAAAAAAATTGTACCTGAATTTAAAAGTAATAATTCACACTTTGAATTTTTAGATATCCTTAAAAAATCCCAGTAATTAACAAATACATTTTGCTTATCCTTCTTCTTTAAAAATGTTATAATTTTTTTCATACTTTTCCGTTTAATCACGCGTAAATCAATTTAGAAAATGAATTCCATTGTACATTTTATTCAACAATATCCTTTTCTTACTATTATTATTTCTTTTATTATTGGGAAATTATTTATGCCCGTTGCTATTAAAATAGCCAAAAAACATAATTTTTTAGTTAAGCCTAATAAACGTACTTCACACAAAGGTTTAATTCCTTATACGGGTGGGCTTGATATTTTTGTTTCTTTTTTCCTTACGATGATTCTTTTTTCTTATGAAATTGTAGCTCAAACTCAATTTATAATCTTAGGAACTTTAACTATTTTTTTTATTGGGTTTATTGACGATTTGATTACCCTGAAACCCATGGCAAAATTAAGTAGTGAAATAATTGCAGGAATTTTTTTAATTATCATAGCAAATATTAGAATTTCTCATTTTCATGGAATTTTAGGGATTAATGAGTTACCTCTCATTATAAGTTATTTATTTTCACTTTTTACTTTTATAGTTATTGTAAATGCTTTGAATCTAATTGATGGAGTAGATGGTTTAGCTTCTGGTTTGGGAATTATCTATAATTTATTTTTTGGAATCTATTTTAATTTATCAGGCTATTTGTATTTAGCTTTAGCAGCTTATACTCTTGCAGGCTCATTGATTGTATTTTTTATTTATAACGTTTTCGGTAAAAAAAATAAAATCTTTATGGGTGATACTGGAGCCCTCTTTTTAGGGTTTATGATAACTTTTTTTGTTTTTGAATTTTGTGAAATAAATGCTTATCATAAAGTTCCTGAAGCCTTTCATATGTCTGCAGCTCCTGCAGTAGCCATTTGTTTAATTATTGTTCCTTTGTTTGATACTTTCCGAGTTATGTTAACCAGAATAAAAAAAGGTTTTTCTCCTTTTAAAGCTGATAAAAATCATATTCATCATTTGCTTTTAAAAATTGGTTTTTCTCATCGTCAAGTTACTTTAATATTACTTACCATTACTATCTTTTTTACTCTCCTTGCTCTCATTGGACGAAATTGGAATAATCTGTTATTAATTTTTATTGCTCTATTGATTGCCAGTAGTTTAACTTACTATCTTTGGAGAGTTATTAATAAAAAGATGCAACGAAAAACCATTGTAAATATTTAACATTTGAGTTAAACCTTTTCTCCATTATAAAATAGGATTTTAGTTGATTATCTAAGTGTTGAATTTGTTGTCGACATCTTTGTTCGGATGTAAATTTTTTAATTCATCTTCCAAAAAAATTGATATTATCCTAAAAAGTGTGTAAAGTTCAATTTTTTTCTCTTATAGTAATTTTTTTTTGTTATTGTACTAAAATAATTGTCAGCCTCTTAGAAACTGTTTCTCCTTCGCTTTTGTTGACTATTTTCATAAGAGGGGGTACCTTAAAATTTTTTTACACGCGATTTAATAAATTTGGCTTACTTATAATAACTTACCTTTTTGAGCTTGCTTGAAAAAGATGCTTATATATTTAAAGCACTCTCAATTGGTATTATACATGGTTTTTGATGAAAATAGGCAGAAAAAGAAGATAAAAAATGCTGTCGAAAAATTTTTCTT
>DAOOVG010000031.1:0-22153 GCA_035369865.1 Paludibacteraceae bacterium
TAAAAGGAATTGATATGCTGGTTTATGATATTCAAGACGTCGGTTGTCGCTCTTATACCTATATAAGTACAATGGGACTGGCTATGGAAGCTGCTGCTGAAAATAATATTGAATTTGTGGTGCTGGATCGTCCCAATCCTCTTGGAGGCGAAAAAATTGAAGGAAATATTACAGAAGACGCCTTCATTTCCTTTGTGAGCCAATTTAAAATTCCGTACATTTATGGGCAAACTTGTGGAGAGTTGGCTTTCATGCTCAACGAAGAAAATATGTTGAAAAAGAAATGTAAACTTACTATTGTAAAAATGAAAAATTGGAATCGTGAAATGAAATGGGAAGATACAGGATTAGAATGGGTCATTGCTTCTCCTCACATTCCACATAAGCACTCTTCTTATTTTTATCCAGTGACTGGAATTCTAGGAGAATTGAATTATCTTTCAATAGGGGTGGGTTATACTTTGCCTTTCGAAATAGTAGCGGCTCCGTGGATCAAGGCAGATGAATTAGCTAAGGCTATGAACCAGTTAAATTTGCAGGGAATTATTTTTAGACCTATTTATCTAACTCCCTTTTATGGAACTTTTAAAGGGGAAAATTGTCAGGGTATTCAAATTCATATTAAAGACTATAAAAAAGCATCTCTTTCTGAAATACAATTTTATATTATAGACCAAATTAATAAACTTTATCCTGATAAAAATATATTTCTTTATGCAGATTCTACCAGATTTTCGATGTTTGATAAAGTTTGTGGAACAGATCAAATACGTTCAACGTTTCAAAAAAATAGTACAATTGATGAAATTTTGAAGATTTGGAATAAAGATAAAGAACAATATTATCAGCTTTCAAAAAAATATTATTTATACAAATGATAGAGAATTTTTTAAAGGAAATAAAAACTTTTATCCCTAAAGAGCGAATTTATACAGATGATTTACGCTTGTTGGCATGGGGCACAGATGCCAGTTTTTATCGTTTAATTCCAAAAATTGCTATCCAAACAACCAATGAATTGGAAATAAGTTTGCTTTTGAGAAAAGCTGCAAAATATAATTTACCAGTTACTTTCAGAGCTGCCGGCACAAGTCTTTCAGGGCAGTCTGTTTCTGATTCGGTATTAATTATAGCAGGTTATCATTGGCAAAATTATGAAGTATTAGATAAAGGTAATTTTATCAGAGTACAACCTGGGGTCGTAGGGGAAAGGATAAATGAAATCCTGAAACCATATAGGAAAAGATTTTCTCCTGATCCAGCTTCCATAAAATCAGCTATGGTAGGAGGTATTCTTGCCAATAATGCCTCAGGAATGAGCTGCGGTATGCATGAAAATAGTTATCAAATGCTGGTTTCTGCTCGAATTATTTTTACCGATGGAACTATTCTTGATACAAGTGATGAACAAAGTAAAAATAATTTTATTCAAACACACGCTGATTTTTTTCAGGAAATTGAGCGAATAAGAGATGAAATCAAACAGGATAAAGAATTATTTTCTCTGATTCGGAAAAAATATGAAATAAAAAATGTGACAGGACTTTCGCTACAGCCATTTGTTGATTTTGAAGATCCTTTTGATATAATTTTGCATTTAATGGTAGGCTCTGAAGGAACATTGGGCTTTGTTTCCGAAGCTGTTTTTAAAACAACGAATGATCAACCTTATAGTGCCAGTGGATTTGCTTATTTTGAAAATATGCATCTTGCCTGTGAAGCAGTTCAGAAATTAAAAGATTTTCCTGTAAGTGCCGTAGAATTTTTTGATAGAAAAGCAATTGCTTCAGTTGAAGATAAATTCAACAATATTCCAGAACTTAAACGTTTGCCATCGGAAGGCGCTGCTTTGTTGATAAAAATTGAGTCAGATGAGGAAAAAATTCTCCAGCAAAGAATTGTTGAAGTGGAACATCTTTTGTCTGAATCAAAAGTGCTTTTCCCGGTACATTTTACTGATCAGCCTAATGAATATAATGTTTATTGGGATATGCGTTCTGGCATATTTCCCACCGTAGGAAGTACCCGTCCGCCTGGAACTACTTGTTTGATTGAGGATGTGTGTTTCAGGATGGAAAATTTGGCTGATGCAACAGACGATTTGCATCAAATATTGCTCAGAAATCATTATGACGATGCCGTTATTTATGGTCATGCACTGGCAGGGAATCTTCATTTTATTATCAGTCAACGTTTTGATAGTGAAGAAAATATTCATCAATATGAAACTATGATGAATGAAGTGGTTGATTTGGTGGTAAACAAATATCATGGTTCACTTAAAGCTGAACATGGCACTGGAAGAAATATGGCTCCATTTGTGAGCAAAGAATGGGGAGAGAAAGCTTATGGTTTTATGAAAAAAATCAAGCAACTTTTTGATCCTCAAGGAATTTTAAATCCCGGTGTTATTTTCAATGAACATCCACGTTGCCATGTTGAAAATATCAAACCTTTACCTATCACGCATCCGCTTATTGACAAGTGCATTGAATGCGGTTTTTGCGAGGTAAATTGTGTAAGTGCTGGTTTCACTATTTCTTCTCGCCAACGGGTCGTTGTTCAACGCGAAATAACTCGTTTGAAGGCAACAAAAGAAAATCCAAAACGATTAAAAAACCTGGAAAAAGAATTTCTTTTTATGGGGAATCAAAGTTGTGCTACGGATGGACTTTGTGCTACTTCTTGCCCGGTAGAAATCAATGTAGGTGATTATGTTCATTATTTACGGGAAGAGCAACTTAAAAACAAAAAAATAGCTCAATTTTTAGGAAAATGGACAGCTAAACATTTTCAATTTGTGGCAAGTAGTTTAAAATCAGTTCTTTGTTTAGCTTCTACAGCACAAAAAATATTGGGTAATAAGTTAATGTCTTTTATTACTAAAGGATTACGTGTGATAAGTGGAAAAACTTTTCCTTTTTGGTCACCTGCACTTCCAAAACCCAAAAATAAAATTATTCCACCACCCCTTACTGAGAACCCATTGAAAGTGGTTTATTTTCCTAGTTGCTTAAATCAGATGATGAGCATCAGTCCAAACGATCCGGAACAAATACCGCTTATTGAAAAAATGATTTCATTCCTCAACAAAGCAGGTTATGAAGTAATTTTCCCAAAAAATATGGAAAAGATGTGTTGTGGTAGTATTTGGGAAAGTAAAGGTTTACTTTCTGTAGCAGATCAAAAATCATCGGAATTAGAAACAGCTCTTCTCGAAGCTTCTGAGAACGGACGTTATCCTATTTTGTGCGACCAAAGCCCTTGCTTATTCAGGATGCGGCAAAAAATGCATCAACTGTCTTTATATGAACCTGTTGAATTTATAGATAAATTCTTGCTTGATAAATTAGACTTTTATCCAATTGATGAACCGATTACCATTCATGCAACTTGTACTACTATAAAAATGGGATTAAAACCAACGCTTATTAAAATTGCACAAATGTGTAGTACGCAAGTATTGATTCCTGAAGAAGTAGGCTGTTGTGCTTTTGCAGGCGATAAAGGTTTTATGATGCCCGAATTGAATGCCCATGCATTACGTAAATTGCGTCCACAAATAGAAAAATCAAATGTAAAAATTGGTTATAGCAACAGCAGAACTTGTGAAATAGGGCTCAATACTAATACGGGAATTCCGTATATGTCTATCGTTTATTTGGTGGATAAATGTACTAAAAAGAAAGAATAATCAATTTTAAACTTTAAACATCAAAATAAATTTCTAAAATAAAAGTTAAATCAAGAAAGTATTAAAGAACAATTTTTTTAACTGATTAATTTTAAATTTTAAGAAGAAATGATGAAGAAGAAAACATGTTTCATATTCGCTCTCCTTTTTTGTTTTTTTGTTGAAATTTTTTCCCAGCCAAAGCGTGAAATGCGAGCAGTCTGGATTGCTACAGTAGCCAATATTGATTGGCCCAGTTCTAATCGACTTGCACCCCGTGAACAACGAATAGAAATAACCAATATGTTAGATAAATTGTTACAAAACAATATCAACGCCATTATTCTCCAAGTTAGACCAATGGCAGATGCTTTTTATCCTTCTTCCATTGATCCCTGGTCACATTGGTTAACTGGTAAACAAGGCTTTGCTCCAAATCCTTTCTATGATCCTTTGCAATTTATTATAGCAGAAGCACATAAACGTTGCATGGAAGTTCATGCTTGGATCAATCCTTATCGTGTTACGATGAACGATAATTTATCGGTATTGTCGCCTAATCATTTGTTTTTCCAAAAGCCGGAATTATTTGTTCGTTACGGTGGCAAATATTATTTCAATCCAGGTCTGGACGAAACCCGACAGATTTTAAATAACGTCATCAAAGAAATTGTTGAACATTATGATATTGATGGAATTCATTTTGACGACTATTTTTACCCTTATCCGGTAAAAGGAGAAGAATTTCCTGATGAAGATACTTTCAGAAAATATCCTCGTGGTTTTGCTCCTGATCAAAAAGCTGATTGGAGAAGGAATAATGTAGATATGGTCATTGCTGAAGTTCAACAAACTATTAAAAATTTAAAACCGTGGGTAGAATTTGGCGTGAGTCCTTTTGGTGTTTGGCGAAACAATAATGTTGATCCTCGAGGTTCTGCCACACGTGCAGGCATTCAAAATTATGATGATCTTTATGCAGATATTTTGAAGTGGTTAAAAGAAGGGAATATAGATTATGTGGTGCCCCAGTTATATTTTGAGATTGGTAAAAAAGTAGCAGATTATGAAGTACTTTTAAAATGGTGGTGTAATAATTCTTATGGAAGAAATTTATATCCAGGTTTGATTCCTTCTTCACTGGGAAGTAAAAAAAATGATGCATGGTCGCACGGAAATGAAATTATTCGTCAACTAAGGCTCAATCAACAATATCCACAAGTAGAAGGAGCTGTGTTTTTTAGTGCCAAAACTTTTTTACAAAACAGGTTAGGATTGAATGATAGTTTAAAGCAAAGTTTTTATAAATATCCTGCCATTTGTCCCGTAAATAAGAATATTGTAGGAGAACCTTCAGCTCAGCCACAAAATATTAGAATTGTTAGAGATGGAGATGCAGCTTATCTTTTATGGGATGAAGTAGAGGAAGAAGGAGGATGTCAAGTAGCCTATTATGTGGTGTATGCTTTTAAAGGAAAGAAAGTCGGTGATTTGAACGATCCTGCTAACATTATTGCTCGTACCACAGATAATTGTCTTGATTTGAGAGCTTTGAATGTTCCTTTGAAAGGACACTATACTTTTGTTGTCACTGCTATCAATCGTTTTAAACAGGAAAGTATTCCAACAGTGGCAGTTACCAGAAAATTGTAGAATTATTTATAATTATACAGGTTTAACACAACAATTGATTTATTTTCAGGTACTTTTGTTTCTAAGCCAAGAATTGTCATTGAAAAAATAAGTATTTAGAAAGTTTAATAAAAAGGCTGTAAAATATTAAAAAATCAATCAAATATTTTGTTTTTAGTATCTGATAAATTTTATATTAAATTGATATTTATCGATTAACTATGTTGTTTTGGATAGACCTTGTCCAATACACCGAAAATTGACAGGTTTCGAGTTTTGAGCGAATGAAGAAAAAATCTCAGTATTTCTCTGTGTTATAAACAATTCATTTTCAAAGTGCAGCCAGAGAAAAATCTTAAACAAGATGAAATTACTGAAACAATAAAAAAGTATTTTTTGAGGTAAAATAGTAAGTGTGGGTTGAAGCAAAACCTCATTTTATTAGAGCCACACAGGACAATAGGCATTTCTCAATGTAACTAAAAAGAGAAAATTTCTCAAAGTTTCAATAAAAAAATTTTCTGTGCGTTTCATTTTGAAAATAACATTTACTTTCTTCTCAAAATCGAGTGGCTGCGGTGATACGGAATGAACGACCAGGCATGGGGTACCACCGAATTATTTCATAGTTCGTATTCCATAAATTCAATATTTCCACATTCAGTGATAAAGCTTGCTGTTTGATTTTTATTTCTTTTTGCAAGGAAATACTATGATCGGCATAGCCCGACAAACGATTTTCTGTATAATTTTGAAAAAGTGCATATCTTTTACCCGACCAGAGAAACGAATAAGCGATATTAAACCATGGCGTTTGCAAAGCAGCTTTTCCTGAACCAGAAACTCTTGGTGTATAAGGGATTTGATGACGATAATTTTCCTCTGATGGATCAGTAACATTAATAGCTTTTTGGTAAGTGTAAGTAGTTCCTGCAATTATTCCAATTTTTTCGGATAACGAAAACGAACTTTCTACAGATAAATCCAAGCCATCAATCAAAACTTTTCCATAATTTTTCATTGTCCAATTAAAAATATCTTTTTGTGGAAAAGCAATAATCTTGTTTTTCACCTCATTGTGATAAGCATCCAATGTTATAGTCAACAATGGCAGCCAGTTTTTAAGGGAAGTACAATAAGTAACACCTACATTGAATTGATGATTTTTTTCAGGTTTTAAATCGCGATTACCAACATACACATAATATAAATCGTTGAAAGTAGGCATCCGAAAAATGTTTTTATAAAAACACCGAAAACGTATATTATATTTGGTAAAAGGTTTTACAGAAATACTTGCATAAGGAGAAAGTTGCTGATAATTTTCGGGTGCTTTCCCATATCGAACTTTATCGGTCACGTTGGTTACAAGCAAACCAGCGGTAGTCAATAAAAAATGATTTACATATTTTCCATTCAGGCAGGAAAGTAAAGTCCAACGCGTGGGATAAGCAAAATCAGTTAAATTTGCAGAAAGAGTATTGCAAGTAATATCGGTTGAAGAAGAAAACGACAAGTGTTCAAAAGCTTGAAAAAGAAAACTGAAAGAACTGTAATATTCTTGCTGACGATAAATATTTTCTATTTTTCCCAAACTGTTGTTGACATCAGGATCAAGATATTTTAAAAAACCATAGTGATATTTTGCATTGAAACCGAAAGACACCAGCGAGGAGATTTTTTTTTCATAATGAGCTTGTGTAAAAAATGTTCTGTCCCAACTTCGTTGGCGGTTTGAGTTTTCGGTAAGATACAAAATAGTTGCTCCTGGTAATCCACGCTCAGAAGAATAAAAATAACTTTTTAAATAGCCTGAACTATTTTCATCTTCCTTATAATAAAGAGCTCCTTCTAATCTGAAATTTTTTACATCCGTATTTTTTCTTTTTTCCCACGAAGTGCTGTCATTAACTCCTGTGCCATATTTTAACAAATAAGGATAATTGCCTTTTGCTGAAAGCCATTCGCTGCTAATCACAGCAGAAAGTTGCTGATTGATTTTTCCTTGAAAAAAGGAAGAAGGATTCACCAAACCAAATGAACCGCTTTTTAAGGAAATTTTTCCATTAAATTTTTCTTTTTCTTTAAAAAAGGGAGCAGAAGTCTGAATATTTAATACAGAAGCAGAAGCAAAAAGGCGTGCGGGCTGAAATATATTATCGTTTTGACCATTGTTAAATGTCAGCAAATCAACATTTTCAATAGAAAATCTTCCTAAATCAATTTGTCCGGTCTGACAATCAGAAAGTGTGATGCCGTCATAACTTACTGCGGTATGGTTGGCATCCAACCCGCGTGCTGAAACAGTTTTCAAACCGCCAATTCCGCCATAGTCTTTTACCACAATACCTGAAAAATATTTTATTGCATCTGACACTTGCAATACATTCAAATTTTCTATCTGTTTGCTAGTTAATATTTGCAACGGGGTTGAAGATCGGACTTCAGAAGGCTTTATTTGTCCGGTAACAACAATTTCTGGAATTGAATAAATTTTTGTGGTATCAATGACAGGATTTGCTTTGACCTTTGAAATACTGGGAAACAACAAACAATTAGAAATCAGAAATATAAAAAATCTTATTTTTCTATTTTTGGTCTTTTTTGTAAATAGTAGAATAAAATTGATGATGTTGTGTGACACAGTTTATTAATTTTATAGCTTCTATCCGCGGAAGCTTTTAATTGATTCAAAAATACAGGCAGGTCTTCTGGCTTACTCTTTTTTGAACGCCTTCCCAAGTTCCTACAAATTTTAATAATTCGTAAAGAATTTACTTAGTGGCAAAAGAAATGTTCAAAAAGTTTTATAGAGATCACAGCAGCGGGACTGCAATCGATTTTCACGATTTTCCCTCTTCGTCAATTTCTTAGTTTTAAAAAATTGAACCTGTACCTTGCAAAATTACTTAAAATAATTTGGATTTATGATACGGAAAAATAGTAATTTCATTTTCAATTTGCTATTTTCCTAATTTAGCGTTCTTTTTTGTAATTTTGTAAATTCTCATAAATTAAAATGATATGGCTGGCTATGGAAAATGGTTGGGAGGCGGTTTAGGATGGGCTTTTGCAGGTCCTATTGGAGCTTTGATTGGTTTTGCCATAGGATCTATTATTGATGCTGCTGCAACAAAATCTGCTCCAACAGCAAAAAAGTCTTTTTATCAAACTACGGAAGGAGATTTTAAAGCGAGTCTGCTCGTGTTGGTTGCCAGTGTGATGAAAGCAGATGGCAGTGTTAAAAAATCAGAATTAAATGTGGTGAAACGTTTTCTGGTAGCAAATTTTGGTGAAGAAGCTGCGTTGGATGCTTTGCAAATATTAAAAAAATTGTTAGAAAAAGAAATTGATATTACACAGGTTACCTTGCAAATAAATCAGTATATGAATTACCCCATTAAATTAGAAATATTACATTTGCTACTGAAAATTGCTTATGCCGATGCTGAGGTTTCTTCTTCAGAGATGAATGTGATTCAAAGGATTGCCTATCTTTTAAAAATTTCTTCTTCTGATTTTGAATCACTGAAAGCAATTTATGTCAAACATGAGGATCATCAGTGGGCTTATAAAGCACTTAAAATTGAATCAACCGCTTCTAATGAAGAGATTAAAAAAGCATACAGAGAAATGGCAAAAAAATATCATCCCGATAAAGTCAATACATTGGGAGAAGACATAAAAAAATTAGCAACTGAAAAGTTTCGTTCCATCAATGAAGCTTATGAAACTTTAAAAAAGGAAAGAGGTTTTGTTTAAAAAAAATAAAATAATTAGTAAAACCAAATGATAACTTATGGAAAATCAATTATACATTTATAACACTTTACATCGACAGAAAGAATTATTCGTTCCGCTTCAATCGCCACATGTAGGAATGTATGTTTGCGGACCAACAGTTTACGGTGATCCTCATCTGGGACATGCACGTCCAGCTATTACTTTTGATATTCTGTTTCGGTATTTAAAACATTTAGGATACAAAGTTCGTTATGTTCGTAATATTACAGATGTAGGACATTTGGAAAATGATGCCGATAGTGGTGAAGACAAAATAGCCAAAAAAGCCCGACTGGAGCAGTTGGAACCAATGGAAGTTGCTCAATATTACATAAATCGCTACCACAAAGCAATGGAAGCATTGAATGTATTACCACCTAGCATTGAACCACTTGCTTCAGGACATATTATGGATCAAATTGATTTTGTTGAAAAAATTCTAAAAAATGGTTTTGCTTATGTGAGTGAAGGTTCGGTATATTTTGATGTGGAAAAATATGACAAGATTTATCATTATGGCAAACTTTCAGGGCGAAACATAGCTGATTTGTTGGAATCAACTCGCTCATTGGAAGGACAAGAAGAAAAAAGAAAAAGTTATGATTTTGCTTTGTGGAAAAAAGCTTCACCAGAACATATTATGCGATGGAAATCGCCGTGGAGTGAAGGTTTTCCGGGTTGGCACATGGAATGTTCAGCCATGAGTACAAAATATTTAGGCAAACATTTTGATATCCATGGTGGAGGAATGGATTTGATATTTCCTCATCACGAATGTGAAATTGCCCAATCAACTGCTGCTTTGGGAAGTGAAAGCGTAAAATACTGGATGCACAATAATATGGTGACGGTTAATGGTCAGAAAATGGGAAAATCGTTGGGAAATTTTATTACACTCGAAGAATTTTTTACTGGCAGTCATCCTTTGCTGACACAAGCTTACAGTCCAATGACTATTCGTTTCTTTATGTTACAAGCACATTATCGCAGCACAGTTGATTTCAGCAATGAAGCTTTACAGGCTTCAGAAAAAGGTTTACAGCGTTTGCTTGAAGGTTATGAACGTTTGCAAAAAATCCAGCCTTCCGAAAAGTCAACAGTGAATCTTTCTGATTTGCGTCAAAATTGCGAAGCTGCCATGTGCGACGATTTGAATACACCGGTGGTAATTTCTCATTTGTTTGAAGCAGTGAAAAACATTTACCTCATTAATGATGGAAAAGAAACAATTTCTTCGGACGATTTGAAAGAAGTAAAAGATGTTTTTCATCTTTTTATTGAAGAAATACTTGGTTTAAAAACAGAAAATGCTGATTCATCAAAACTGGAAGCTTATAAAAAAGCGGTAGATTTACTTTTGAATATCCGATTGGAAGCTAAAAAGAACAAAAACTGGGAATTGAGCGACAAAATTCGTAGTGAATTAACAGCTTTGGGGTTTGAAATCAGAGACACCAAAGATGGTTTTGAATGGAAATTAAATTAAATTAAATTAAATTAAATTGTTATTAATGAAGGAGGATATATTCTCAAAAAGAGAAAAAATTACGTTTCATTTTTAAAATGACGCTGAAAGGCAAATTAAAAATTAAAAAAATGCAAGTTACCCGACAACAACGAATAGAAAAACTGATACAGAAAGAATTAGGAGAAATTTTTTTGTTATATGCCAGAGAAATTCCAGGAACTATTATAGGCGTTACCAATGTTCGAATTAGTCCAGATTTAAGTATTGCTCGTATTCATATTAGTATTTATCCAACTAATAAAAGCGGTGAAATTTTTGAAAACATCAACCATGAAAATAAATCTGTACGCTTTGAATTGGGAAAAAGAGTTAGAAATCAATTACGGATTATTCCTGAACTTCATTTTTATCTGGACGATTCACTGGATTATGCGGAACATATTGATCAATTACTGAAAGGAAACATTCCACCAAAACAATAAATCTCAGTAAATTTTTTCCTGAAAAGTTTTTCGAAAAAAGTTGAAAACATGAGTTCAAAAAAATTGCAAGCAGGTGATACTTCTGGAAAATTTATGTTTTCTTTATGGATTGCCAAACGATATTTATTTTCCAAAAAATCACACAATGCAATTAATGTCATTTCAGCCATTTCAGCAATAGGTGTAGCAGTTGGAACAATGGCTCTGGTATGCGTATTGTCAGTTTTCAACGGTTTTGAATCTGTTATTTC
The DNA here is from genome assembly GCA_035369865.1 of Paludibacteraceae bacterium. Taxonomy (GTDB): domain Bacteria; phylum Bacteroidota; class Bacteroidia; order Bacteroidales; family Paludibacteraceae; genus MVYY01. Next base: position 11,290 of record DAOOVG010000031.1, read on the forward strand.
CGACATGTTCTCGGCTTTTGATCCTGATTTGAAAATTACCGTCACGCAAGGAAAAACTTTTGATATAACTACGCCAGCATGGCAGGAAGTAAAAAAGATGAAAGCTATTGATTGCTTCACAGAAGTAATTGAAGAAAATGCTTTATTACGTTTCAAAGATAAACAGATGCCTGCTGTTATCAAAGGCGTAAGTGACGATTTTGAAAGGATGACAAAGATTGATAGCATCATGTATGATGGTAAATTTATTTTGTTTGATGGAGGTTTTCAAAGAGCAGTTATCGGAATCGGAATAGCCAATATTCTTGGTTTAGGAGCTCATTTTATTGATCCATTGTACATTTACGCACCAAAAAGAACTTCTGATATTAATTTGCTTCGACCTGAAACCAGCTTCAATCAAGTGGGTACTTTTGTATCAGGAATTTTTGCAGTCAATCAATTGGAATATGACGATCAATACGTGATTGTTTCTCTTGCATTGGCTCGTGATTTATTTGAATATGATTCCACTAAGGTTTCGGCAATTGAATTGAAACTAACAAATCTTTCCCACCAAAAGGAAATACAAAAGCAAATAAAAAACATTTTAGGCCCGGATTTTCAAGTCAAAAATCGTTACGAACAGCAAGAAAGTTTTTTTAAAATCATGAAAATAGAAAAATGGATTACTTATCTGATTCTTTGTTTTATTTTGTTGATTGCCTGTTTTAATATTATTGGTTCACTATCAATGTTAATCATTGAAAAAAAAGAAGATATCCGAATGTTGCGGAATTTGGGTGCCGATCAGCGATTGATTAAACGAATTTTTCTTTTTGAAGGATGGCTTATTTCTATCATTGGAGCTTTGTTAGGTATCATTTTGGGGGTGGTAATTTGTTTGCTGCAACAACATTTTGGTTTTTTAAAATTAGGATCAGGTTATGTATTGAATGCTTATCCAGTGATTGTTCAATTTATAGATCTAGTGCTGGTATTTATTACTGTTCTTTTGATGGGTTTTATAGCAGCTTATTATCCAGTGCGATACATTCAAGTGGATGAAAATTTACGCGAAAACAATATGGAGTATTAATTTTTTAGTAATATTTCCCATAAATTAAATTGCCGATAGCTACTCATTTTTCAAATTTTTTATACGCTGACCCTGTTTGTTCCCAATATTTTCTTTACTTTTGCAAACAAATTCTCAAAAATAACAATTTGATAATAATCACTTAAAAAGGAGGTGGGTATATGAGTACTGTTCTTTATATTAAGGCAAATCCAAAGGCAGCTTGCGAATCAAAAACTTTCAAAATTTCTGATAAATTTATAGAAACTTATCAAAAATATCATCCCCATGATGAAATCATTACGTTGGATCTTTACAAAGAAAATATTGATTTTTTGACTGAAGAAGATGTGAAGATTCACGAAAACAATGAAGTGGAAAAAAAAGATAATCCGATGAGAAAATATGCTTTGCAGTTCAAAAATGCGGATAAATACGTTTTTGCCGAACCCATGTGGAACTTAAGTGTACCCGCTATTCTTAAAGCATATATTGATTATATTAGTATTCCCAATATTACGTTTGGATATGATGAGAATGGCTCTGTGGGTTTATGTCAAGGGAAAAAAGCAGTCAACATCACTACAAGCGGAGGCGATTATAGCGAAGGAATAGCTGACGAATGGGAATTTTGTGACAAATATTTAAGAGCTATTATGGCACTATTTGGCGTAATAGATTATACAGCCATTAAAGCTTATAATTTAGACGTCATGGGGATGGATGTTGATGCAATCATGAATAAGGCTATCAACGAAGCCGAAGAACTTGCAAAAAAATTCTGATATTCAATACAAATACAGCATTTTAAATTTAAAAAACAATAATTTGAAAAGGATTTCTTCTTTTTTATAGAAAAATTCTTTTATACCTCAAAAAAAAAATCGCAATTTTGCATTGTAAATCTACAATTAGATTTGTGTTATACAATTTTTTTCAAATTTTGTTATAAACAAAGTATTCTGAAGATAAACAACCGCTTTTTGATTAAACCTGAGAATGAATTTTATTTTCAAGATTCATTTGTTATTTGATACCACCTAAATTACTATAAATGAATTTCAAAATTCTTTTAAAGAAATTTTTCAACCACCTATTAAAGTAATCATATTCAATTATGTGTGGAATTGCGATGATAAGGCTTTTAAAGCCACTCGAATATTATCAAAAAAAATATGGAAGTTGGGAGTATGGTCTTCAAAAAATGTATTTATTAATGGAGAAACAACACAATAGAGGTCAGGAAGGTGCTGGACTTGCCTGCATTAAATTAGATATGCCGCCTGGTGAAGAATATATTTCCAGAAAACGAGTGGAAGGTAAAAATGCTATTCAGGAAATTTTTGAGGATATAACTCAAAACGAAGAGGAAGCATATGAAGAATATTCTATAGATGCACAAAAAGCAAAAATGATGTGTCCTTTTGCTGGTGAACTTTATTTGGGGCATTTACGATACAGCACAAATGGCAAAGAAGGTTTAAAATATATTCCACCCTTTCTTCGTCGCCATAACTGGAAGGCAAGAACCCTTATGCTGGCGGGCAACTTTAACTTAACGAATGTAGATGAAATTTTTGAATTACTTATTTCGCAAGGACAACATCCACGTGACAAATCAGACACTTTTTTGATGTTGGAATCATTGGGCGATAAGTTAGATCGGGAAGTACAACGGGAATACGATCTGATTAAACAACGTTATAGCAATGATATTGTGATTACCAGAAAAATTGAAGAAAATCTGGATATTGCTGCTTTTATACGAAAATCAGAACGATATTGGGACGGTGGTTATGTGATAGCAGGCATGTTGGGGCACGGAGATACTTTTGCTTTTCGTGATCCCAAAGGTATCCGTACAGCTTTTTATTATGCTGATGACGAAATAGTTGTCGTTGCTTCAGAACGACCTGTTATCCAAACTGCTATGAATGTTAAAGTTGAAGACATTCATGAATTAGAAGCAGGGAAAGCCATCATTATCAAAAAAAATGGGGAAATTAAATTTGAAACTATTCGCGAAGCCGATCCTGAACTTACGCCATGCTCTTTTGAACGAATTTATTTCTCCAGAGGAAGCGACAAAGATATTTATCGAGAACGAAAAAAATTAGGAGAATCTTTATCTGTTCCAATTTTAAAAGCCATTGATTATGACCTGGGGAATACGGTCTTTTCTTTCATCCCAAATACAGCCGAAGTAGCTTTTTATGGCATGATTCAGGGTATCAGAACAGCTACAGGAAAAATTCCTCGCGTTGAAAAAGTGTTGCTTAAAGATATAAAACTACGTACCTTCATTTCACAAAACAAAGAAAGAAACGATCTGGCAGCTCATGTTTACGATATTACTTATGGCTCGCTCAGACCCGGAAAAACAGATAATTTGGTTATTATAGATGATTCTATTGTTCGTGGTACAACTTTGAAACAAAGTATCTTAAGTATTTTAGGAAGATTGGACCCAAAAAAAATAATCATTGTTTCATCTTCACCTCAAGTTCGTTTTCCAGATTATTATGGAATCGATATGGCTCGGATGAATGAATTTTGTGCTTTTCGGGCTGCCATTCAACTTTTGAAAGATGAAGGGAAACAATCTCTTATTGGTGAAATTTATCAGAAATGCAAAGCACAGGAAAATTTACCCAAAGAAAAAATTGTCAATTACGTAAAAGAAATTTATGAGCCTTTTACACAAGAGGAAATTTCTATACAAATTGCTAAAATGTTAATGCCTGAAGAAGTTCATTGTCCTGTTACATTGGTTTATCAAACAGTTGATGGTTTGCATACAGCCTGTCCCAACCACAAAGGTGATTGGTATTTCACGGGCAATTATCCAACTCCAGGCGGCAATCGGATGGTCAACAAAGCATTTATTGAATACTGCGAGGGCAAAGAAGGTGAACGGTGGTAAATTCATTGTCTGTTTTTTTTGTACTTTTTGTCAATGTCTGAAATAAGTTAACCACTTTAACGTAACAAGTTTACTAAAAGATTTATTTATTACAACTGAACATTATTATCATCGTTTCAGTGACAATTTCAAGATTCAAAAGGTTCGAGGAATTGAGGCAAGAATCACCAAAGTATCAAGGGCTTATTTTCAATATCAAGTTGTTAGCAAAAAAGTTTATTTTTCTTCTATAAATAATCGTAGGTTAATTCTTAAAAGCGTATAGATTTATTATTTTGATAATCAGCCCATTAATAATTTTTGATCCAGTCAAATCCATCAGCGGGATTGTTTATGAATTTGGATTTGACTATCCTTAACCCACATTGCAAAGTATCTGTTCCCTGATTGTTAATAATAATCAAAATTTAGATACTTTTCTGCAGACATAGACCGTTTTTTTGCTAAAAATTGACCCTGTCAAGTTAATCCCACTTTAAATTTTTGAACAGAGAAAGAAAAAGTGCCATTGTGTGGCACTTAAAGACACCTCCTCAAAAAAACATCCACTCTATTATAGATACTTAGCTCAATAATACCTGCAATGTGGGTTATATTGGAAAAATTACTTTATTTTTTTTAAAATTTTTTATTATAAAAAAATTTAATAGCTTTGTTTAGAAAAAATTAATTACATTTTTGTTGATAAATAATACTTTATAAAAGGAATAAATATTTTCTTTCTTTTGATGGAAATAACATTTTTTAATCACTAATAACATGAAAAATGCTCGATTAATGTTAATCAAGTTTGAAAACAGCATTCAGCAACATGAAATTGAATATTTCAGAGGGGCTATTATCAATTCCCTGGATGAAAAGGAAATTCTTTTTCATAATCATTTTTCTGAAGGGTTTCGGTATGCTTATCCTCTTATACAATATAAAAGGATAGCCAACAAAGCTGCAATCATGTGTTTTAATGAAGGTACGGAATCTATAGGTTCTCTTTTGGCAAATCATAACCACGAAATTCAAATTGGTGATCGTATCGAAAAGCTTCAAATTTCGAAAGTATCCGCTTACGATTATCAAATACAGGTATGGGAACCGATGTTTCGTTATCACATTCGCAAATGGTTGCCATTCAATCAAGAAAACTTTCAGGAATACAGTAAACTGGAAAGTATAGCCGAGAAATGTGTTTTTCTTGAAAAAATATTGACAGGGAATATTTTGTCCTTTGCAAAAGGGCTCCATATTTTTTTCGACAAGCAGGTTCATTGCAAAATTTTGGAATTGGAAAATTCTACACTTACCACTTACAAGGGCGTAAAAATGAACAGATTTGATGCCGTTTTCACCTGCAACGTTTCAATTCCCGATTTTGCCGGACTTGGCAAAGGCGTCAGTATTGGTTACGGTATGGTCACAAAATATAAAAACAATTCAAAAAAATAAGACTTATGGAATTTGACAGAGAACAAATTTATCTGGCTGCTTTGTTGCACGATATTGGTAAATTTTATCAACGGGCTGACACAGGTAGCGTAGCGAGCAGTAAATACCTGAAGCAGTACAGTAAAAATGAAAGTACCTTCCTGCCACAAGCTGGAAACGGAAGATATTCGCACAAGCATTGCTTGTGGACAGCTCAGTTTATTGAAGATTTTCAGCAAGTTTTCAAAAAATTAGTTGGTGCCGATTCTTCCAATCTCACCGATAAAAACAGTTTGATGTTTCTGGCTGCTGCTCATCATTTGGGAAATGAACAGCTTTCTCCGCTCGGACAAATCATTAAAAAAGCCGATTGTCTCTCGTCGGGAATGGATAGGAATAGCATCGAAGCGTTAGAAGATGACCAGGATGAATCGAAATGGGATTCCTTCAAAACAAAACGAATGGTTTCCATTTTTGATGTTCTGAAAAAGAACAAGGAAGAATTGAAACTTCAAAAAAGTTGGCATCATCTGCCTGTTGCATCGCTTCGACTTACAAAAAATTATTTTCCTCGATTAGTATTTGATGAAAATCCAGATTATGAAAAATTATGGAATGAATTTCTTGCAGAATTTAAATTCATTCAGGCAAATACCTATCATGCTTTCAGTGAAACATTACTGAATTTGCTTTTCAAATACACTTCCTGCATTCCTTCGAGTACGATTGTATTTCCAGATGTTTCGCTCTTCGACCATTCCAAAACTACAGCAGCTCTGGCAGTTTGTCTTTACGATTACCAGCACGACAAACAGGCAGGTTCAAATCCTTTTCTGCTGATTGGAGGAGATATGAGCGGTATCCAATCGTATATTTATCAAATTGTTTCCAAATATGCTGGAAAAAATCTTAAAGGAAGATCATTTTATATTCGAATTCTTTCCGATGCGGTAGTACGTTACCTGTTAAGGGAGCTTCATCTTTTTCGTGCCAATGTGGTGTACGATTCGGGTGGAAGTTTTTATTTGATTGCTCCGAATACAACATTTGTAAACCAACAGCTTAATGATGCTATTCATTTTATTGAGCAGCAAATGTTCAAAACACACGGAATTCAGCTCTATATGGCAATTGATGCGGTAGAAGTATCAGAAAATGCATTGATGCACAAAAACGGAGAAAATCTGGGTAATTCTTGGGGAAAACTTTTTGAGAAACGAGAAAAAAAGAAAAACAACAAATTTGTTTCGCTCATTGAAAACAATTATGACAAACTGTTTAACCCCTTTATGCAAGGCGGAACAACGAAGCGTGACCGTATTTCGGGAGAAGAATTCCTTCCTGATGAAAAACCATTTTATTCGCCTGAAATCAAGGATGAGTTTAATGCTGAAAATCCGATCAAGGAAATAACCGGCAGACAAATTTTAATAGGTAAATACTTGCGTGATGCTGATTTTTTAGTTGTTTCTGAACAAAAAATTACTTACTGGAACGATAAAATTTTTATTGCTCCCATTGAACTTGGATTTTACTATTATTTACTAAAAACCTCCGAAATTGAAGAAATGAAGGAAAAATTGCAAGCTTCTGCCGATAAAATTACCCTCGTTACTTTGAACGGGAAAAATGGTAATTGTGATTTTTTGGGCGATTTGAAAATTCGTGGTTGGAATAATATTTATGAACTTGCATTTTACGGAGGCAATCAATTCAATGGAAAAACATTTGATGAAATGTGTAGCAGCGATTCATTGACTCGACTAGGAATACTGCGGATGGATGTGGATAATTTGGGAAATTTATTTCAGACCGGCATTATGCCTGAGATGTCCACCTTGTCCCGTTTTTCTGCCTTAAGTCGTTCTTTTGATTTTTATTTTTCCGGTTATCTCAATACGCTTCAGCAAGAGATTGCTCCCGATTCGTCATTTATCATTTACAGTGGGGGTGACGATTTGTTTATTGTTGGTGACTGGCGGGCAACTATTGAATTAGCAAAGAAAATAAATGCCGATTTTAAAGAATTTACCTGCCATAATCCGTCCTTGCATATTTCAGGAGGTATTGCTATTGTTGAACCAAAATTTCCATTGATGAAAGCAGCCGAAGAAAGCCAAGACGAAGAAAAAGCAGCCAAAGCACACGCTTGTCAGGAGGATATGAAAAACTCCATTTCTTTTATGGATACACCTTTGCATTGGGAAAAAGAGTTTCCGGCTGTTGAAAAATTAAAAAACGAGATGGTACGACTTTCAACCAGAGAAAATGAAGGCGATTCATCCAACAAATTGCCTAAATCGTTTATCGGGAAAATTTTGCAACATGCTTCCAACGCAAAGATAAAAAATCACAAGATAACGAATCTGAAAACCTATTGGATGGTAGCCTACGACATGGGTCGTATGGCCCAAAGATACAAGGATCCGGAATTAAAAGAATTGATCAACCGGAGCAAAATGGAAATCTGTAGCAATGCCACAACGCTCAACGGTGAATCTATTGCATCCGACTATCACGCCCTCGAATTGTGGGCTTTTGCTGCCCGCTGGGCAGAATTGGAACTACGTTCCTGAATTGAAAAATAATTTACATTTATATAAAACTCTTAAAATCAAAAAATTATGGACAATTATCAAAGTAATCCTCGACCGGGAGGGAATTTCCAACAAAAAAGAATGGCACAAAATAACGAAAGCCAGCAAACAAAGTCTCCTGAGGAATTTCTTAAAGAACATTCCATTCATACAGAATGGATAACCCAAGGTACAGACAAAACGATGGTAGATTTTACTGAGGAAGCCGGAAAATACATGGCTAAACAGAAACTAACAAAATCAAAAATTAGAAGTATTTACGGTGAAATTAAACGCATTCAAGTCAATGGATTTGAGAAAGAAAAATCTTCCTTTTATTTGCTTCGACCCAAAATGGCTTATGCACTTGGGAGAGATAGTGGCAATAAAGGATTGAAACTTTTTAAATTGATTTTCGATTATACTTCCAATTTGGTAAAAGATGCCAACCAATACGAAAATTTTTGTAATTTATTTGAAGCTATATTAGCTTATCACAAGGCTTTCGGAGGAAAAGAAAATTAAATCAAATTAAATTAACTGACTTTATTAATTCTAAAATTTCAAAATCATGTCGACAATAAAATTAAACAAAAAAATCAACTATACCGGTACTATTGTTTTGAAAACCGGCTTGCATATTGGTGGAACCAATTCTGCTATGAGCATCGGTGGACCTGATAACTTTGTAGTCAGAAATCCTTTGACCAACATCCCCTATATTCCGGGAAGTTCGCTGAAGGGAAAAATGAGAGCTTTGATCGAAATATCGACAGGCGAGGTAAATGAAAAAGGTGAAGCTTCTGAAAATCCCAACGGAATAGCTGGGAAACTTTTTGGTGTTGGTGCAAATAAAGGTGGGCATCCTTCCCGTTTGATTGTAAGAGATGCAGAATTGATGATTGATGATCCGGAAGTCGATTTCAATAAAACAGATTTACCTTATGCTGAAAGTAAAACAGAAGTTACTATTAACCGCGTAACTGCTGAAGCTAATCCTCGCACTTTTGAACGTGTGCCAGCAGGGGCAAAATTCAATTTGAATATGGTGCTCAATATCTTTGAAGGTGAAGATGAAAATGAATTAAAGAAAACTTTGAATGATGCCATTCAGTTGCTCGAAAACGATTATTTGGGCGGTCAAGGATCGCGCGGGTATGGTCAGGTAAAATTTGAAAATCTCAAAGAAGAAGTGATAGAATATAAAATTTGATTAACATGGCGGAATACAAAATAATTAAATTCACCCAATTTACGCCTTTGCATGTAGGAACGGGGAAAGAAGATTACGATTCCTCAGCAGGAATGCTTCAAAGCGACACTTTGTCGGCTGCCCTTGCTGCAATTCGGGCCCAAATGGGTAAAACGGACGATGTGCTGGAATTTATGCAGTCGTTTACCATCAGTTCTGCTTTTCCTTATTGGAAAGAGCTCTATTTCATGCCAGCAATGAAAGGAGAACTTCAAGTAGCAGTAAAAGGAAAAGAAGAATATGAATATCGAAAATGGCTGAAAAAAATTAAATTTATCGAAATAGGCTTGTGGAACGAATTGGTTTCCGGAAAAAGCATTGTTGTTGAGCAGCAACAGTTGCAAAACGAATTTTTGATTCCAAAAATTTCTTTTCAAAAAGTCATCAAAAATCAAGTGAATCAAAGGGTACAAGTTCCACGAATAGATGGAACGAAGAACAAACTTTTTTCTTTTGATTGGCAATTTTTTGACAAAGAAGCCGGACTTTACTGCTTGATAGATGCTGATGAGAAGGTGTTTGCCGAAGTGAAAGAACTTTTCAAACTGTTGGGCGAAACAGGAATAGGTACCGATAAAAACGTAGGCGGAGGAAAATTTGTTCCGGAATGCGGAGCAATTCAAATTCCTGAAATTCCGGATGCGAATGCAACACTTTTGTTGTCGCTTTTTTTACCGGAAGAAGCCGAACTCTCTCAGTTGAAACTGGAAGATGCCGTCTTTGAATTGATTTTACGGGGAGGATTTTTGGCTGGTAGTACCGAAGAAAAATTTCGTCACTTGAGGAAAAAATCGGTTTATATGTTTAATGCAGGTTCATTATTCCCAACCGTTCAAGAAATAAAAGGAAAAATTGTGGATTTATCGCCAGCATGGGATGACGAAAAAATGCATCCTGCTTATCGAAGCGGAAAACCATTTTGTATCAACATTAAAGTACCATCATTATGAGTAATATTCAATTAACGACTTTGACCCCTGTCCACGTAGGTTCCGGAGATTTATTGCAATACAATGCCGATTTTGTAGAAGATAAGATTGGATCAAATTCTTATATTTATGTAGTAGAACCTGCTAAAATTCTCCAATTGATTGGCATGGAAAATATAGACCGCTGGATTTCGATAATTGAAAATGCCGGAAACACCAAAGAATTTGTTCAGAAATTTTCACCCATCAAAAGTCCGGAAGCATTTTCTTCTCGAAAAATTTTGAATTTTGCCAAAAAAATTCAGAAAGGACAAATTTTGAAAGAAACCATTCATAACGGTTTTGGATTTCCTTATATTCCGGGCAGTTCCTTAAAAGGTGCCATACGTACCGTAATACTGGCTTCGCTGGTGGAAAGTGTAAATGATAAAGAGGAAAAAATACTTTCGAAGGACAGAAAAGGAAAAACAATTATTTCCGATAAAAAAATTCAAAATGAATTGTTTGGCAATGATGCCAAAAACGATTTGTTCCGATTTGTGGAAGTGGGCGATGCTTATTTCGAGAAAGGTTCGGAAGCTGCCTTCCGGATGATTCATTTGAATATTACCAACAAAAACTCACTGCTGGACGACAGTAAATCTCAAATCGTTGAAACCATTGATCAGGAAAAAACATCCTTTTTTCGATTGAATATTAATTTGAAAA
>DAOOVG010000032.1:0-22068 GCA_035369865.1 Paludibacteraceae bacterium
TCAGAACGTCGTGAGACAGTTCGGTCCCTATCTGTTGTGGGCGTAGGAAATTTGCGGAGGTCTGACACTAGTACGAGAGGACCGTGTTGGACGAACCTCTGGTGTACGGGTTGTTTCGCCAGGAGCACTGCCCGGTAGCTAAGTTCGGTTAGGATAAGTGCTGAAAGCATCTAAGCACGAAGCCGGCTTCAAGATGAGATTTCCAATTAAGGGTCGTGGTAGACTACCACGTTGATAGGTTACAGGTGGAAGGCAGAAATGCGCGAGCCGAGTAATACTAATAGCCCAAGAGCTTTTTTGTAGAAGAATTACTGCTTTTTGTCTCTTTTTCTGATGTGTCATTTGATATAAAATAAGAGTAAAGAAAATATTAAGGTGGTTATAGCGACAGGGTTCCACCTCTTTCCATTCCGAACAGAGAAGTTAAACCTGCCAGCGTCGATGGTACTGCTCAAAAGGTGGGAGAGTAGATAGCCGCCGTTTTAAACAAAGCTCCGTAAAAGAAATTTTACGGAGCTTTGCTCGTTTTTTTAACAAACCACCGAAGGGGAATTCATTATAATTTATTTCCTGGGAGGAAAAACCTTGAAATGAAAGGTGTCCAAGAAAATTCACGTTTTTTTTCTTTTGATATGGCTGGTAGAATTTCACAAAAAGTGAACACATTAACACACGCAGTTCTTTGAATATCTTGTCTTGGATATTTATTTGCTTTGAGTGAGATATGAAACAAAAATGATTGAATAAATTCAACTAATTAATACAATTTTTTGGAGGCACTACCGACTATCGTTCAAAAATGGAAAATGAATTTAGAAAAGAGTTTGAAGTTGGTGAGTTAACAAATCACGAAATTGTAGGACAGTGAAAGTGTTTTAACTGATTATCAATAGCAACAAGTAAATAAAAATAAAATGCAAAGTAATAAAAGCAAAAGGATTCTTGTTGTCTGATAAGCCGAAAAAACAAGTGCAGACGATGTAGAGAAAATCTTCTGTTACAAAAAATTTGTAATTTTTTACCAACAGGCAGATGAATGTTAGTTTTAACGGGATTTCCTTTCAAAAATGGTATATTTTATGCATAACAAATTGATTATTACCTGTTTAATATATTTTTTTAAAATAATTTCTTGCTTACCATGTAATTATTAGTTGTTTATCACATATTGTTTTATTTTTTATAAGCATACAAAAAAATTCAATAAAATAACCTTGTTAGAAGAAAAAAATAGTGTTTTCCTTGCGTACATTAAATTTGCTGGAATGTTCTTAAAATCCGATTAGTATTGGTTCTCAGTTCATTTTTTACAAAATTTGAGAAGGAACGTTCGTTTTAAAATAAAAACAAATTAAAAAGGCTTCTGAGTGTTAATTTTTCCAGAAGCCTCTTTTTATTTTAAAAATTTTTATTATTCATAATCGCCCATGCCTGGCATTGGTTGCTGTACAACTGGGGCAGGCTCTTTTTTCTCAGTGATTACACATTCAGTAGTTAAGAACATGCCTGCAATCGAAGCAGCATTTTCAAGTGCAATACGTGCAACTTTTGCTGGGTCCAATACTCCGGTTTCATAGAAATTCTCAAAGTTTTCTGTACGAGCATTGTATCCAAAATCATCTTTTCCTTCTTTGATTTTATTTACAATTACTGCACCTTCTTTTCCAGCATTTGCTACAATTTGACGAAGTGGTTCTTCTATCGCACGTTTTACAATTTCAATACCAGTGTTTTCGTCTTCATTTTCTCCTTTAAGTTTTTCAAGAGCTTCAATAGCACGAATATAAACAACTCCACCACCAGGAATAATACCTTCTTCTATTGCAGCACGGGTGGCGCTCAATGCATCTTCTACTCGATCTTTCTTCTCTTTCATTTCTATTTCGGAAGGAGCACCCACATATAACACTGCTACACCTCCCGCTAATTTAGCTAAACGTTCTTGCAGTTTTTCACGATCATAATCAGAAGTTGTATTGGCAATTTGTGCTTTAATTTGTTTAATGCGAGCTTGAATAGCTTCTTTTGAACCAGCTCCATTAACAATTGTCGTATTGTCTTTGTCAACTGTTATTTTTTCTGCTGTTCCTAACATATCCATCGTAGCCTTTTCAAGTTGAAGTCCTCTTTCTTCGGTAATAACTACACCACCAGTTAAAATAGCAATATCTTCCAGCATTTCTTTTCTGCGATCGCCAAAACCTGGAGCTTTAACAGCACAAACTTTCAATGAACCACGAAGACGATTAACCACCAAAGTAGTAAGAGCTTCACTTTCAACATCTTCGGCAATAATTAACAAAGGACGACCTGACTGAGCAACTGGTTCAAGGATAGGAAGCAATTCTTTGAAATTTGAAATCTTCTTATCATGGATTAAAATGTAGGGTTTTTCCATTTCCACCAACATTTTTTCAGCATTGGTTACAAAATAAGCGGAAATGTATCCCCGATCGAATTGCATTCCTTCAACTAATTCAATGGTCGTTTCAGTACCTTTAGCCTCTTCTATGGTAATCACACCTTCTTTTGAAACCTTACGCATTGCATCGGCAATTAATTTTCCTATTTCACGGTCGTTGTTAGCAGAAACAGTTGCTACCTGTTCAATTTTATTGTAATCGTCACCTACTTGTTTTGATTGGTTAGCTATGCTTTTTACTACTTCAGCTACTGCTTTGTCAATTCCACGTTTTAAATCCATTGGATTTGCTCCAGCAGTTACATTTTTCAAACCTACATTAACAATAGCCTGAGCTAAAACTGTGGCGGTAGTGGTACCATCTCCAGCATCTTCACTGGTTTTTGAAGCTACTTCTTTCAATAATTGAGCTCCAACATTCTTAAAAGGATCTTCCAATTCTATTTCTTTTGCTACGGACACACCATCTTTTGTTATAACCGGAGCACCGAATTTCTTTTCCATAATTACATTTCGACCTTTTGGTCCCAATGTTACTTTCACTGCATTAGCTAATTCGTCAACTCCTTTTTTTAATTGTTCACGAGCTTCAAGATCATATAAAATTACTTTTGCCATATTTCTTAAAATTTTAATGTTAATTCATTATGTTAGCATATAATTTAAAAATGAAAATTTTAGTTTAGCTTTTTTCTTAAAGAATAATTGCTAAAATATCAGATTGACGCATAATGAGATATTTTTCACCATCCCATTCCAATTCTGTTCCTGCATATTTCCCATATAAAACCGTATCACCAACGGCTACTGTCATTTCTTCATCTTTTGTTCCTTTACCAACAGCAATAACTTCTCCTTTTAATGGTTTTTCTTTTGCTGAATCCGGTATAATAATTCCACTTGAAGTTTTTTCTTCTACCGGTGAAGGTTTAACTAATACACGATCTGCTAAGGGTTTAATGTTCATATCTATTTAATTTTTAAATGGTTAATAAAATACAATAATTATTATTATGCAAATACCTTTAAAAAGAAAAACAATTTGTGAAATCTTTTTGCAAAATGTGTGCCCAAGACATTGTTGTCAGTTTTGACAGATAAATTTCTTTTTATGCAGAAACTTCACTCTGTCATCTTGTCATTTTGATAAGAAAAATTTATCAAATATATAAGCTTGTAAACATCATAAAGAACCAGCGAAGGACGAGAACTTGTCAGTTGTTTGTATAAGAATGAGCGGAGAAGAGGATAGATTATACCAATTATATTATTTAATTTTAACTTTTTCAAAGTGAGATAGTTATTCAATAATTTTGATTCTTGACGAAGAAAAGGGTATTCACCAGTTTGATAAAGAAAATATAAATTTCGAACCCCTTCTTCGGTTTTTTGAATAAAAATTTTATTATTATCTATACCTCTATGAATCAGTGGATTATCGATATGAATAAATTTATAACCCAATTTATGAAGCTGATGACCAAAAAGTGTATCTTCATGTCCATAGTTTAAAATGTTTTCATCAAACTTTACCAAATCAAAAATAGATTTAGAAATCATGAAATTAAACGCAGAAAAATTTGATTTCCTTTTTAATTCAAGCTTATTGCGTTCAAGTGCTGAACGCGATTCACGACATTTACCATATTTAAGTCGCAAACTATATTGAGGATCATTAAAATCATTGTCATAAGCCGTTCCTCCTATTACTATGCATTTTTCTTTACAAAAGGCTACATATTTTTGAAGGAAAGAATTGAAAAATATTTCAGCATCATTGTCAATAAATAATAAGTGATTATATTTTGCTTCTTCGGCTAATTTATTTCTTACCGCTGCTCTACCAATATTTTTCTCTAAAATAATATGTCGACAATTTGTCCATTTATTTATAATTTCATTTTCTTCAACAAAACATTGAGAGCCATCTTCCATTACAATAATTTCAAAATCAATATAAAGATTAATAGCTTGATTATGAAGCTCTTTTACAAGACTTGTGATATTATAATTATAGGTAGGAATTAAAATAGAAAGCATGATAAATTGCGAAACTGAAAAATTATTGATAATTGCGAGCTCCTCGACACAAAAATAGCTAAAATTTATGAAATAACTAACATCACAAAATTTAACTTTCCATAATTATCTATTTCCGCATAAACCATAGAAAATATATTAATTTTGTTCGTTGTTTAGTTTTTTCCCTTTTTAAAAGTGGCTGATAAATTTTAGTTATTTTTACTTAATCAGAATAGAAATCAATTTTTTAAACTTATAAATTACTGTTAATTAAAAAATTACAACATGTCGATTAAAGAAAATCTTAAAGAAATTCATAGTCAGTTACCTTCGTCTGTTCATCTGGTTTGTATATCTAAATTTCAGCCTGAAGCAGCTATCATGGAAGCTTATGACGCGGGAGAAAGAATTTTTGGAGAAAGCCGCACCCAAGAACTTTGTATCAAATATGAGAATTTACCAAAAGATATTCAATGGCACTTTATTGGTCATTTACAAACCAATAAAATAAAATATATATTGCCTTTTGTTGACTTGATTCACAGTGTTGATTCCTTGAAATTGCTAAATGAAATTAATAAACAGGCAGAAAAAATAAATAAAACTGTTAATTGTCTGCTTCAAGTCCATATAGCCCAAGAAGAAACAAAATTCGGTTTTAATCCAGATGAATTGATAAGATTGTTTAAAGGTGATGAATGGCAAAAATGGGCATATGTCAAAATTTGTGGATTGATGGGAATGGCAACTTTTACAGACAATACAACTCAAATCAGAAATGAATTTATAGGTTTAAAAAAATTATTCGATTTACTTAAAAATGAATATTTTAATAATAATGATTCTTTTTCAGAGCTTTCTATGGGTATGTCAAACGACTACTTAATCGCTGTAGAAGAAGGTAGTACAATGGTCCGATTAGGAACTTCTATTTTTGGTGAAAGAAAATGAAAATAGCTATTCTTTTACTATTTAAAAGTTCAACCAACAATAACATTTCTCTCAAAAATTCTAAAAAGTGACTTTATTACAAATTATTGAACAAAAAACTTTTTAAAACATAGACGAATGATAGCTTATTTTTTAAAATTCATAATAAAGGATAGTTTGAATTTATTAAAATCATTATCTTTGTGGTCAAATTTTAGATAGCATCATTCGTTATGATAGTAAAAATATTGTTTTTCCTTATTATTTTTTTTGTCGTAGCTGACTTTGTTTTAGAACGTTACTTAACCTATCTTAATATTCAATATTCCAAGCAAGAACTTCCTCCCATTCTTCAAAATATTTATGATGAAGAAAAATATAAAAAGCAACAGGAATATTTTCGCACCAATACCCGTTTTAGCATGTTAACAAGCACATTAAGTTTTGTTATCATTCTACTGATGCTTATTTTTGGTGGCTTCGGCTGGTTAGATAATCTTTTAAGAAAAATAACAGAACATCAAATTTTATTACCTCTTTTATATTTTGGAGTTTTATTTTTTGCCAGTGAAATAATTAATCTTCCTTTCGAATGGTATGATACTTTTGTGATTGAAGAAAAATTTGGCTTCAATAAAGTAACACCAAAATTATTTATTGTTGATAAAATAAAGGAAATTCTGCTTGCTGTTATAATTGGTGGCGGTATTTTAGCCGTTATTATTTGGATTTATACATTAACACCCAATTATTTTTGGCTATGGGCGTGGTTGGCTGTAACACTTTTTAGTTTAATTATGAATATGTTTTATTCAGAAATCATTGTGCCCTTATTTAATAAACAAACACCTTTGCCAGAAGGAGAATTAAGAACTGAAATTGAAAAATTTGCCTCAAAAGCAGGTTTTAAGCTATCTAATATTTATGTTATTGACAGTTCGAAACGAAGTACAAAAGCTAATGCTTATTTCAGTGGATTAGGCAGCAAAAAAAGAATTGTATTATTTGATACTCTTTTAAATAAATTAACCACAGAAGAAATTGTTGCTGTTCTTGCTCACGAAATTGGTCATTACAAACACAAACACACTCTTTATCAATTTTTGATTTCTTTACCTGTAAATTTATTGCTGTTCTTTTTGTTGGGTTATATTCTTAAAAGCGATATTTTTGCACAAGTATTGGGGGTAACTTCTGCTTCATTTCACATCAATATTATTGTATTTAGCTTATTATATGCACCTGTTTCGTTGTTGTTGGGTATTTTTTCGAATATTTTATCAAGAAAATTTGAATTTCAGGCAGATGCTTTTGCAGCTCAGCATGGTTATGCAAATTCTTTGCAAACAGGCTTAAAAAAATTATCTGAAACTTCATTAAGTAATTTAATGCCACATCCATTATATGTATTTTTTCATTACTCTCATCCGACTTTATATCAACGTTTAACAAAATTAACATCTTATACTTAATAAATTTAAATGTTTATGATAAACAACATTTTCTTTTTGTGTCCGGCTGCTGGAGTTTTAGCCCTACTATTTGCTTGGTATTTTTCTCATCAAATGATGAAAGCAAGCGAAGGAACTGTAACAATGAAAACCATTGCTAAATATGTACGAGAAGGGGCTTTTGCCTACTTAAAGCAACAATATAAAGTGGTTGCAATTGTTTTTTTGTGTCTTACTATTCTTTTTGCCATTATGGCTTATGGATTCAATATACAAAATCCATGGGTGCCTTTTGCTTTTCTAACAGGTGGCTTTTTTTCAGGATTAGCTGGTTACATAGGTATGAGAACTGCCACTTATGCTTCTGCCAGAGCAGCTAATGCTGCACAGCATTCATTGAATAGCGGATTAAAAATTGCTTTTCGCTCAGGAGCAGTTATGGGTTTAGTGGTTGTGGGACTTGGCTTGCTTGATATTTCTATTTGGTTTTATGTCTTACAATTCTTTATTGGTGCTTTAGATAACACAACAGATCTTGCCATTGCAGCCGATCCTTCTATGAAACTGATTATTATTACTACCACTACCTTAACTTTTGGAATGGGTGCTTCTACCCAGGCTTTATTTGCTCGTGTTGGTGGTGGAATTTTTACCAAAGCTGCTGATGTAGGTGCTGATCTTGTAGGTAAAGTAGAAGCTAATATTCCTGAAGATGATCCTCGTAATCCAGCAACCATTGCTGACAATGTAGGGGATAACGTTGGTGATGTGGCTGGAATGGGAGCAGATTTATATGAATCTTATTGTGGATCAATTCTTTCTACGGCTGCCTTAGGAGCCACTGCTTTTGCTGGTTTTGGTACAACAACCCAGTTTAATGGTGTTATAGCTCCAATGATTATCGCAGCAGTAGGAATTATTATTTCTATTTTAGGAATATTCTTAGTCAGATCAAAAGAAGATGCTTCGCAAAAACAATTGTTAAATGCTTTGAATAGAGGGATTTATACTACTGCTATTCTAATTGCTATTTTTTCATTTTTTATTTTAAAATATTTAAATATTCCAAATTCTATAGGTGTATGGGGCTCTATGTTAGCAGGTTTATTAGGTGGCGTTGCAATTGGTAAGATTACTGAATATTTTACTTCTGCAGCTTATCAACCAACTCGACGAATTTCTGAGGCTTCTAAGACAGGGCCCGCTACTGTTATTATTTCAGGAATCGGAACCGGAATGATTTCTACGGCTTTACCAGTAATTGTAGTGGCTATTTCTATTATTTTAGCTTATTATTTTGCTTCAGGTTTTGATTTTACTAATATTAGTATGGGATTATATGGAATTGCTATTGCGGCTGTAGGAATGCTTTCAACGCTTGGCATTACCCTTGCTTCTGATGCCTATGGTCCTATTGCTGATAATGCTGGTGGAAATGCAGAAATGAGTGGTTTAGGACCAGAAGCTCGTAAACGAACAGATGCGTTAGATGCTTTAGGAAATACAACTGCTGCAACAGGAAAAGGTTTTGCTATTGGTTCGGCTGCTTTAACTGCACTGGCTTTAATGGCTTCTTATCTTGAAGAAACAAAAGTTGCTATTGGACGCATTCCTGAAAAAGCACAACTCTTTTTTGATACAGTAAATACTAATATTCATCAAGCCTCCATACCTCAACTTATGGAATTTTTTCAAGTAAATTTAATGAACCCACGGGTATTGGTTGGAGCTTTTATAGGTGCGATGGCAGCTTTTCTGTTTTGTGGGTTAACAATGAATGCAGTAGGAAGAGCTGCGCAAAGTATGGTTGAAGAGGTTCGCCGTCAGTTTAGAGAAATTGTAGGAATTATGGAAGGGGAAACTGAACCAGACTATGCTCGTTGTGTTGCCATTTCAACTAAAGGAGCTCAAAAAGAAATGGTATTTCCTTCTTTATTGGCTATTTTAATTCCAATTATAATAGGTATATTTTTTGGAGTTCCTGGTGTAATGGGATTATTATTAGGTAGTGTTTCTACAGGTTTTGTACTTGCTATTTTTATGGCAAATACAGGAGGTGCATGGGACAATGCTAAAAAATATATTGAAGAAGGTAATTTTGGAGGAAAAGGCTCTGAAAATCATAAAGCTGCAGTAGTTGGTGATACTGTTGGTGATCCTTTTAAAGATACTTCAGGTCCCTCACTCAACATTTTAATAAAACTGATGAGTATGGTTTCTATTGTAATGGCAGGATTAACAGTAACCTGGAGCCTTATGTAAAAAATTTTAAAACCTTATCATAAAAAATCCATATCACAAAAGGTATGGATTTTTTTATTAAATCTATTTCTTTATCTCTTTATCTCTTTCTTCAGAAGAAAAAAGAAAGGAAAAGATAGGATTTCAATAAAAATAAAGATTGAAATCAGCAATGGGATAGAAATTTCATATAAATATCCAGCAACTAAGCTTCCTCCAAACAAAGCCAGACCATAAATCAGATTAAAAATACCATAACCAGTTCCCCGTTTATTGATAGAAGTTATATCGGCTATAGCAGCCTTCATAATGGTTTCATGCGTTCCCATAACTATCCCCCAAAAAACCATTGAGGTGATGATTAAAACAAGATGTTTCGAAAACGCCAGTGGAAGAATAAAAATCGTTACTATTGGAATAAAGACTAAAATCAGTAAGCCACTTTGTTCGTTATGGTGCAAAGCTTTATATTTATCGTAAATTTTCCCAACAATCAACGCAAAAATGGCATCAATTACCATTGCAATAGTATAAAGCAAAGGAATTTGACTATCTGGTATAATTGCTTTTGCTTTTAGGTGAAATCCAATAATAGCAAAATTGATAAAGCCAAAAGTAGTGATAAAAGTGAACAAAGAATAAAACCAGAATACTTTTGTAAATCCCGTTGGTTGGTTTTCAGAACTTTCAAGTGTTTCTGGGGTTTTTACTTTAAAATATGCAAACAAAACTACAATTAATAAAAGCACAAAAGGAATCCATAACAAGCTGTAACCATTTTGATAATCAATCAAAGTTTTTTGACTATTGCCCGTAGTCAAAAAGAAAATCATAAAAATTAATGGACCTAAAGTGGCTCCCAGTTGATCAAGAAATTCTGAAATTCCAAATCCGATTCCCGTTCCTACTTGCTTGGTAGCATAAGATAACAAGGTATCTTTTGCTGGACTTCTCAAACCTTTCCCAATTCTTTCTATCACAATGAACATGGCAGCGAGTTGCCAGAAATTGGAAAAGGATAATAATGGAACTGAGATTAGCAAACTATATCCTAAAATGGTAAAAAACCACGCTGCATTCTTTTTATCTGAAAAATAACCTGAAAATAAACGAATAGCATAACCCAACAATTCACCAATGCCTACAACTATTCCCACATTAACAGCATTAGCTCCTAACGTTTTTAAATAAGGTCCATTGACACTTCTTGCACCTTCATAAATAATATCACCCAAAAAGCTAATGATACCAAAAAGAAGAATTAAAAGAAGAGCTTTCTTTTTATTATCAGTAAGTTTGCCAACATAATTATTGAACATGTTTCAATAAATTCCAACTTTGATTGTTAATTTTTCATTCTAATAATAACCTCTGAAAAATTTTTTTTTATTTTTTCTGAAGAATATAATTAGCAATCCATTCTCCTACTTCAGAAGTTTTGTAAGCTTTTTCTCCGGAAGCAATATCTTCGGTTACTACGCCCGCTGTGATACAAGCATCGACAGCTTCACGAATTAAATTACTTTCTTCCTTTAAGTTAAAAGCATATTCAAACATCAAAGCTGCTGATAAAATAGTTGCCATCGGATTGGCTATGTTTTTCCCCGTAGCTTGCGGATAAGAACCATGTACAGGTTCAAAAAGTGAAGTATGAACACCCATCGAAGCTGAAGGTAACATTCCTAACGAACCTGTAATTACCGAAGCTTCGTCAGTGAGAATATCGCCGAAAAGATTTTCAGTTACAATGACATCAAAATTTTTGGGATTTTGTATAATACGCATCGCAGCATTGTCCACAAAAAGGTATTCTGTATCTATTTGTGGATATTTTGCTGAAATTTCTTGAGTAATCTGTCTCCATAAGCGAGAAGTAGCCAAAACATTTGCCTTATCAACCATTGTTATTTTTTTTCTACGTTGACTGGCAAATTTATAAGCCAATTCCACCACTCTTTCAATTTCTTCGCGAGTATAAATACAAGTATCGTAAGCTGTATTTCCATCCTCACTTCTTCCTTGAGGACGCCCGAAATATATTCCACCCGTCAGTTCTCTAATACAAATAAAATCAGCTCCTTCTATCAACGAAGTTTTCAACGGTGATTTTTTGATTAATGAAGCAAAGGTTGTTACTGGACGAATGTTGGCATATAAACCTAATTCTTTTCGCATTTTAAGTAAACCTTGTTCAGGACGAACTTTTGCTGATGGATTATTGTCGTATTTAGGACTTCCAATTGCTCCAAAAAGTACCGCATCAGATTGCATGCACAATTCATGTGTAGCTTGCGGATAGGGTTCGCCTACTTCATCGATAGCACAAGCGCCAACTATTCCAAATTCATAAGTCAATATATGTCCAAATTTATTACAAATAGCCTCTGTCACTTTCAAAGCCTGATCAATAATTTCGGGTCCAATTCCATCACCAGGTAAAACTGCTAAATTAATATTCTTTCCCATTGTTATTATTTTTTACGTTTTTATTACCAATAAATATTCAACATTAAAGATAAATCATTTTTCTTAAAAACATGTTTATTATGGCAAATTTTCATAATCACTTTTATGAATATGACCATGTTCAATCAAATTCAACATTCGCATTGTTGCTTTTATTGCTGCAACAGTTTGGTCGCCGTCTAATCCTCTGGTTTTGAAAATTTTATCATTAAATTTCCAGGTGATAATAGTTTGAACAATCGCATTGGTTTGACCACCAGGAGGGATTACAACTTCATAATCGAGTAATTCAGGAGTAGGTTTATTCAAATTTTTATAAATTTTCCACATTGCCTTTGAAACGGCATTGTATTGTCCTTCGCCTGCAGCCGTCTGTTCAAAAACTTCTCCATTAATTTGCATCTTAACGGTTGCCACAGGTCGAAGTCCATAAGCCAATGATAACGAATAATTTAACAATTTTATGGATTGTTCTTCAGGCTCACTGTTCAAAACATCAGAGACTATGTAAGGCAAATCGTCCATTGTGACAAATTGTTTTTTATCACCTAATTCAATAACACGCTCCGTCACTTTTCTCATCATTTCCTCATCAAGCTCAATACCCAATTCTTGTAAATTTTTCAAAATATTTGCTTTTCCTGAATTCTTTCCTAAAGCATATTCTCGGTGACGTCCAAAACGTTCGGGTAATAAATCATTATAATATAAATTACTTTTATTATCTCCATCTGCATGAATGCCAGCTACTTGTGTGAATACGTTTTCACCAATTACCGGCTTGTTATGGGGTATTCTTATTCCTGAATAAGTTGCTACCAATTTGCTAAGTGAATAAACTTTGTCTTCACGAAGATTTGTTTTTATTTTCAAATGATCATGAAGTACGGCTAAAACACTTGAAAGAGGTGCATTTCCTGCTCTTTCACCTAAGCCATTGATGGTAGTATGGACACCTGTTACCCCGGCTTTTACTGCTTCGTAAACATTTGCAACTGCTAAATCATAATCATTATGAGCATGAAAATCAAAATGCAAATGGGGATAACGATCTATCATTTTTTTGCAAAATTGAAAAGCTTCATCAGGATTAAGAATACCTAACGTATCAGGCAACATAAAACGTTGAATGTTTTCATTTTTTAATTCATCCATTAAATAAAATACATATTCTTCGGAATCCTTTATTCCATTTGACCAGTCTTCTAAATAAATATTAACTGTTATACCCATTTGATGGGCATAAGAAATAACTTCTTTAACATCAGCTATGTGCTGTTCAGGAGTTTTTCTTAACTGATACGTACAATGTTTTAAAGAACCCTTACAAAGCAAATTAACAACTTTCCCTCCAGCATTTTGAATCCATTCTAAAGAATTTTTTCCATCAACAAAGCCAAGAATTTCGACTTTATTAATATATCCATTCATTTTTGCCCACAAGGTTAATTTTTTTACTGTTTCAAATTCTCCTTCTGACACGCGAGCTGAGGCAACTTCGATTCTATCAACGCACAATTCCTCAAGCAACATTCGAGCAATACTTAATTTTTCCTGAGAGGAAAAAGATACTCCTGATGTTTGCTCACCATCACGCAAGGTAGTATCCATTATTTCTATCATAACGTAATCCTTTAAATTCTTTTAATTTATTAAACAAATATGATAGAGATTATTCGTATAGAACGATTTTTTATTCAAGACTTTAAAAATTTTCTTTTTTAGCTTCATAAGCTTCAATTAAATCTTTTTTGCTTAACAAATAATCAATATCATCAAATCCGTTCAGAAGACATTCCTTTTTATAGGAATTTATTTCAAAAGTTTCTGATCTTCCAGTAGCATTATTGGTAATTGTTTGATTTTCCAGATCAACGGTAAGTGTCGTTTCAGGATTTTCAAAAACACATTTAAAAATTTCATTTAAAAATTCTGGTGAAACCACTACGGGCAAAATTCCATTGTTCAAAGCATTATTCCGAAAAATATCAGCAAAAAAGCTTGAAACAATTACTTTAAAACCATAGCCAGCAATTGCCCATGCCGCATGCTCACGGCTTGAACCTGAACCAAAATTTTTACCGGCTACAAGAATTGAACCTTCATAAGTAGGATTATTTAATACAAAATCTGCTTTTGGCAAGCCATCTTTATTATATCGCCAATCGGCAAACAAATAATTCCCAAAACCATTTTTATCGGTAGCTTTTAAATAACGAGCTGGTATTATTTGATCAGTATCCACATTTTCTATTGGCAATGGTACTACTGTCGATGTCAACTTTATAAATTTTTCCATTTTAATCTCTTTTAATGATTTAAAAATAACAAACTACATAAATTCACGTGGATCAGCAATTTTACCAATTATGGCAGCAGCAGCGGCTACCAAAGGTCCAGCCAGAATAGTTCGTGCTGCTGGTCCTTGACGCCCTTCAAAATTTCGATTCGAAGTTGAAACTGCATACTTTCCAGCAGGAATTTTATCATCATTCATTGCCAGACAAGCTGAACAACCAGGTTGACGAACTTCAAAACCAGCTTCTTGTAAAATATCAAGCAAACCTTCTTCACGTATTTGTTTTTCTACTTTCCAGCTTCCAGGCACCAACCATGCAGTAACGTTGTCAGCTTTCTTTTTACCTTTTACAAAATTAGCAAAAGCACGAAAATCTTCAATTCTTCCATTGGTACAACTGCCCAAAAACACATAATCAATTGATTTCCCCAATAATTTTTCTCCTGGCTGAAATCCCATGTAATTCAATGCTTTCAGAAAAGAAACACGACTTGCTTCGTTTACTTCATCTATGGTAGGGATAGATTCAGTAATAGACATTCCCATACCTGGATTGGTTCCATAAGTAATCATAGGTTGAATTTCTTCTGCATTAAATTCATATTCTTTATCAAAATGAGCTCCTTCATCTGTTTTCAATGTTTTCCAATAAGCTAATTTTTTCTCCCATTCTTTTCCTTTGGGAGAAAATTCCCTTCCTTTTACATAAGCAAAAGTGGTTTCGTCAGGAGCAATCATGCCCCCACGAGCTCCCATTTCTATGCTTAAATTGCAAACCGTCATTCGTTCTTCCATACTCATATTTTCGATAGCTTCTCCCGCATACTCTACAAAATAACCTGTAGCACCTCCAGTAGTCAATTTTGAAATCATAAAAAGAGCCAGATCTTTTGCTGTTACGCCTTTATTCAGTTTGCCTTTAAAAGTGATTCGCATCGTTTTGGGACGAGTTTGTAAGACACATTGAGTTGCTAATACCATTTCTACTTCACTGGTACCAATACCAAAAGCAATTGCACCAAAAGCTCCGTGAGTTGAAGTATGACTATCTCCACAAACAATGGTCATTCCCGGTTGAGTAAAACCATTTTCAGGACCAATAATATGAACAATGCCATTTTTTGGATGGCCCATCGGGAAAAAATACGGTAAATTAAATTCTGTTGCATTTCTTGCAAAAGTTTCCAATTGATTTCTTGAAATGGGATCTTTAACAGGTTTATCCTGGTGAAGTGTAGGAATATTATGATCGGCTGTCAAAACTGTTTTTTCAGGACGAAATACTTTTAAACCTCTTGCACGAAGTCCATTAAAAGCTTGAGGACTAGTCACTTCATGAACATAATGCCTGTCAATATATAATTGAGTTGGACCATTATCTATAGTGGAAACCACATGATCATCCCAAATTTTATCAAATAAAGTTTTCATATATTTTTTAAAAAATTTGTACGTTGTTTTTTAATCTAAACTAAAAATTCAATCAATAAGAAATAATCTCCTAATCATTCAACAAATTTATTAATGGCATCAATGTAGGCTTCTACAGAAGCAGCCACAATATCAGTATTAGCACCAAAACCATAATAAATTTTCCCTTCATGTTCAATTTGCATGTGCACTTTTCCTACATCATCGCTACCTTTATTGATAGCTTGAATAGTAAATTCTTGGAGCGTCATTTTCCTATTGATAATTTTTTTCAGGGCATTAATTGCTGCATCAACAGGTCCATTCCCAGTAGCTGCAGCTTCAAATTTTTCATTTCCTATGACAAGACCAATACTGGCTATTGGTTTTATGCCTACACCCGATGTAACTTGCAAATAATCCAGTTTGATTCGATTTTTTTCATGGCGTTCTTTACCGGCAAGCATCAAAAGATCATCATCATTAATTACTTTTTTCTTATCTGCCAATTTAAGAAACTCTTCATAAACCATATCAAGTTTATCATTATCCAGCTCTACTCCTAAAGTACTAAGACGATGTTTAAGAGCTGCCCTGCCACTACGAGCCGTCAGAACAATGGCGTTGTGATCAATTCCTACATCTTCAGGATTCATAATTTCATAATTCTCTCGATTTTTCAAAACTCCATCCTGATGAATTCCCGATGAATGTGCAAAAGCATTTCTGCCAACAATCGCTTTATTCGGCTGAATAGGCATATTCATTAAATTAGAAACCAGTCGGCTGGTTGGATAAATCTTTTTGGTATTAATTTGTGTTTCTATGTTCAAACTTTTATGACATTTTAAAATCATAACTACTTCTTCAAGGGCAGTATTTCCAGCACGTTCGCCAATGCCATTGATGGTTACTTCAGCCTGACGAGCACCATTCACAATTCCCATAATGGTATTGGCAGTTGCCATACCCAAATCATTATGACAATGGGTAGAAATAACGGCATTCTGAATGCCTTTTACATTTTCCATCAAGTATTTAATTTTTTCTCCATATTCCCATGGCAAACAATAACCTGTCGTATCCGGTATATTTACCACTGTAGCACCTGCTTTAATTACCGCTTCTACTACTTTTGCCAAATATTCATTGTCTGTTCTTCCCGCATCTTCGCAATAAAATTCTACATCTTCAACAAATTTCTTTGCATATTTCACTGCTGCTATTGAACGTTCTATAATTTCTTCTTGGGTAGAATTAAATTTATATTTGATATGATAATCTGACGTTCCAATTCCAGTATGAATTCGTTTTCTTTTGGCATATTTTAAGGCTTCTGCAGCCACTTCAATATCTTTTTCAACAGCACGTGTTAAAGCACAAATTATTGGCCAGGTAACAGTTTTTGAAATTTCCACTACCGAATTAAAATCACCCGGACTTGAAACAGGGAAGCCCGCTTCAATTACATCGACCCCTAAACTTTCTAAAGCTTTTGCAACCTGAATTTTTTCAACTGTATTCAGTTGACAACCAGGAACTTGCTCTCCATCACGTAAGGTGGTGTCAAAAATAAATAATTTATCCATGATTTATAAATTTTTAAATATAAAAACTCCTATAATTTTTCCACTTATTTCCATACCAAAAAAGCCTTTCTCACTCCTAAGTGAGTGAGAAAGGCTTTTAGACATTTTTATACTATCCCTACAATACCAAACTCACTTCACTTATTCTGTAAAATTAGAATAATGAGGCCCAGTAGAAGTATATGTAAGGAATGTTTATTCATTGTAATATTATTATTTTATTTACACTGCAAAGATAAATCAATTTTTGAATAAGTCAACTATAAAATAAAAATTTTTCAATGGATTTTATTATGTTTTTAATTTAAAATGCTCCTTTAATACTTCTCAATTAAATAAAATTTTGTTTTCAACTGTTTATACAATTCGTATAAAAGGGTTTTTTATTCACAGTTAAAAAGGAAAAACAAAATACTTAGAAAAATTATTTTTGAAAAGGTGTTAATAGCTCTTTATTTTTGAGAGCTTTATAATAATTATTGATATAAATAATAGGCTATCGCCATAAAAAGTATTATTTTTGTAAATCTTTTTGATAATAAAAATTGTTTTATAAAATCTACATAATAATAAAATCGAATCTTAAAAAAATTGATATAAATGGCATTAAATAATATTTTAAAAAAAATTTTAGGAAATAAGTCTGAAAGAGATTTAAATGAAATTGCGCCAATTATAGAAAAAATCCAAAATGTTTATCCTGAAATTAAGACCCTTTCCAATGATGATTTAAGAGCTCGTTCGCAAGCTTTAAAAGCTCAAGTAAATGAATACGTAGCTCCTGAAAAAGACAAAATCGCTGAATTAAAAGCATCTGTAGAGACCAGCGAAATTGACGAGCAAGAAAAAATCTATGCCGAAATTGACAAACTGGAAAAGGAAATTACCGACAAATATGAAAAGATTTTAAATGAAATTCTTCCAGAAGCTTTCAGCATTATGAAAGATACTGCACGAAGATTCGTTGAAAATGATGAAATTGAAGTAACTGCCAATGATTTTGATAAGGAATTAGCAACTAAACATGATTTTGTAACCATCCGTGGCGAGAAGGCATATTATAAAAATGAATGGATGGCAGGTGGAACACTTATCAAGTGGGATATGATTCCTTATGATGTTCAATTAATTGGTGGTGTGGTTTTACATCAAGGCAAAATTGCTGAAATGGCTACTGGTGAAGGTAAAACATTGGTTGCAACACTCCCTGTTTTTTTAAACGCCCTTACAGGAAACGGTGTTCACATTGTTACGGTAAATGATTATCTTGCTAAACGTGACTCAGAATGGATGGGACCCTTATATATGTTTCACGGCTTAAGCGTAGATTGCATCGACAAACATGCTCCTAATTCTGAAGAACGACGCCAAGCTTATCTGGCAGACATCACTTATGGAACCAACAATGAATTTGGTTTTGATTATCTTCGTGATAATATGGCCATTAGTCCCGATGATCTGGTACAAAGGAAACATTTTTATGCTATTGTCGATGAAGTGGATTCCGTGCTAATTGATGATGCACGAACCCCATTAATTATTTCCGGACCAGTGCCGAAAGGCGATGATCAATTGTTTGATGAACTACGTCCTAAAGTAGAACGATTAGTTAATGCTCAAAAGAATTTGGTTACCAAATATTTATCGGATGCACGAATGTTGCTGAAATCAGCAAATGAAAAGGAAGTGGAAGAAGGAGCTCTCGCATTATTTAGAGCATATAAAGGTCTGCCAAAAAATAAACCTTTAATAAAATTTTTGAGTGAACCAGGTATCAGAACCACTTTACTCAAAACAGAAGAATTCTATATGCAGGAAAATAATAGGAACATGCCTATTGCTACCGATCCTCTGTATTTTGTCATTGACGAAAAAAATAATACTATTGAATTAACCGATAAAGGTATTGACCTAATAACAGACTCAAGTGAAGATTCGGATTTCTTTGTTTTACCTGATGTGGGTAGTGAAATCGCTGATTTAGAAAAAGATACATCATTATCATTAGAAGAAAAACAACAACGAAAAGATGAGATTCTGCAAAATTACGCTATTAAATCAGAACGTGTTCATACCATTCATCAATTATTGAAAGCTTACACTTTATTCGACAAAGATGTTGAATATGTGGTAATGGATAATCAAGTAAAAATTGTAGATGAACAAACTGGCCGTATTTTAGAAGGAAGAAGATATTCTGATGGATTACATCAAGCAATTGAGGCAAAGGAACATGTTACGGTTGAAGCTGCCACGCAAACTTTTGCAACCATTACGTTGCAAAATTATTTCCGAATGTATCATAAACTTGCTGGAATGACAGGAACCGCTGAAACAGAAGCAGCAGAATTCTGGGATATTTACAAGCTTGATGTAGTAGTTATTCCTACTAATCGTCCTGTGATTCGTGATGACATGGAAGATAGAATTTATAAAACTAAACGTGAAAAATATGCGGCTGTTATAGAAGAAGTCGTTCGCCTACTCGATAGTGGACGACCTGTATTAGTGGGAACTACTTCGGTTGAAATTTCAGAATTACTCAGCAGAATGCTTACCGGAAGAAAAATTAAACATAACGTATTGAATGCCAAATTACACCAAAAAGAAGCAGAAATTGTAGCAGAAGCAGGTCATAGAGGCACTGTTACAATCGCTACGAATATGGCAGGTCGTGGTACAGATATAAAATTGGCACCTGAAGTACGAGAAGCTGGTGGACTTGCCATTATTGGCACGGAACGTCACGAAAGTCGTCGCGTTGATCGCCAATTGCGTGGTCGGTCTGGTCGTCAAGGCGATCCGGGTTCTTCTGTATTTTATGTTTCGCTTGAAGATGATTTAATGCGTTTATTTGGTTCAGAACGTATTGCAAAAGTGATGGATCGGCTTGGATTTCAAGAAAATGAAATGATTCAACATCCTATGATTTCACGTTCCATTGAACGAGCTCAAAAGAAAGTTGAAGAAAATAATTTTGGAATACGTAAACGACTGCTTGAATATGATGATGTGATGAATTCACAACGTGAAGTTATTTATACCAAACGTCGTCATGCGTTAATGGGAGAACGTATTGAATCAGATATTATCAACATGATTTATGATGAAGTAGACCAAATAGTAGAAACGGCAAAAGAGAACGCCAATTATGGAGAATTGCAAGAAGAATTAATGACTATTTTTGCCATAGATGTTCCCTTTACTGAACAAGAATTTAATTATTCTCGTACTAAAGATCTTATTAAAATTGTCGCTGAAGCAGCTTTAAATAGTTTCAAGCGAAAAATGGAAAAAATGGCTGACATAGCTTATCCTGTCATTAAACAAGTTTACGAATTACAAGGTCATAAATATGAAAATATACTTATTCCTATCACAGATGGTAAAAGAGTTTATAACATCACAGCAAATTTAAAATCTGCTTATGAGACTCAAGCAAAAGAATTAATAAAATCATTCGAAAAACAAACTTTATTATATGTGATTGACAACGAATGGAAAGAACATTTACGTCAATTGGATGAATTGAGAAATTCTGTTCAAAATGCTACTTATGAACAAAAAGACCCGCTTCTCATTTATAAATTAGAATCATTTGGCCTATTTAAAGAAATGATCGAAACTATTAACAGAAAAACCTTATCTATTTTAATGAGGGGACAAATTCCTGTACGTGAGCCAGAAAATGTAAAAGAAGCTAAAATACCTGCTCATCAAGATTACAGTAAATACAAAACCCAGAAAGAAGAATTTGGAAATAAAGGAGATGGTCATTCCAATGATACCCGAGAAAAACAAAAGCCGCAACCTGTTCACGTAGAAAAAAAAGTGGGTAGAAACGATCCTTGCCCTTGTGGAAGTGGAAAAAAATATAAATATTGTCACGGAGCTTGATAGAAAATTGAAGAATGAATTCGATACTGAATTATGTCGTCTGGAATGTAAATCCTGAGATTTTTCGAATAGGACCATTGTCCGTCCGATGGTATGGTTTAATGTGGGCTGTGGGAATATTGCTAGCGCTCTTAGTGGTCCAACGACTTTTCAAACATGAAAAATTACCTGAACAATGGCTTGACAAACTGTTTTTTTACGCTGTAATTGGTGGCATTGTTGGCGCTCGTTTAGGGCATTGTCTTTTTTATGAATGGGAATTATTGCCACATCCAGTAAAATTTTTAGGCATAACTTTTAGATATGGCAATTATTATTTATCTCATCCTCTTGAAATTTTATATATCTGGCGTGGTGGATTGGCAAGTCATGGGGGAGCTTTGGGAATTTTAATTGCCATGTATTTTTATAATAAAAATGTTTCAAAAAAAGGTTTCCTTTGGGTTTTCGACCGCTTAGTGATTGGCGTTGCTCTTACCGGTGCTTGCATTCGCATTGGAAATTTAATGAATTCTGAAATTTATGGAACCCAGACAAATTTACCGTGGGGATTTATTTTTGTAAGAAATGGCGAAGTAGTACCAAAACATCCTACCCAAATTTATGAAGCCCTTTATTGCCTTGCTACTTTTGCTGTGACTTGGTGGCTCTACTGGAAAAAAGAAGCCTATAAACAAACAGGTTTGATTTTTGGAGTGTTTTTAGTCATGATTTTTGGAATCCGATTCCTCTTGGAATTTATAAAAATGGATCAGGAAGCTTTTGAAAGTGGAATGATTTTGAACATGGGACAAATTTTAAGTATTCCATTCATTATCTGGGGAATCTGGTTAATCGTAAGAAGAAAAAAAACACCTATACCCGCTCCTTCTGCTCCCAAACGAAAAGGCTCTTAAAATTTCACTCACTTTTATTTTTTCAACAACTCATCCACCTTCACAAGTTCGTATCCGCGATGTTTCAATTCTTTAATCAGATCATCCAGCAGGTTGTATAACTTGTCGGTACGTTTCGGATCCGTCCCTATATGCATGAGCAACAAAAAACCATTCAGCGTATTTTTCTCTTCATAAGCGAAAATATTCCGATAAATAGTTTGAGATGAAAGATAGTTGTTCATATCAGGCGTCGTGTAATCGGCATTGGACGTGGTTCCCGGTGTAAAATTTACTATTTGAACATGCATTTCTTTTGCCCAATCGCTTATTTCTTGATTATACCATTCGTAAGGAGGTACGAAATACCGCTTTGGCTCTATTTTTAACCCTATTTTTTCCATTGTTGCATAATTATCTTTCAAATCTTTTTCGAATACATCCCGAGAAACCAATGTCGAATCCC
>DAOOVG010000033.1:0-21355 GCA_035369865.1 Paludibacteraceae bacterium
ACCAACTCATAGGATGAAGTTTTACCTTCGATAAGTGCATTTACCACTTTGCGGTAACTTTTGCTGTCGATATTGTATACGTAATTGCTCAAGCGAATGTTGCAACGCTGCAAAATCATATCGATGCGTTGCTGACAACGAACCAAATCCTCGTTTATCTCGTTGATGCGTCTTCTGTATTAACGAAAGCTTTAAATGTTGCCATCAGGGACAAAGCTGTCGTGAACCAACTCTTTCAGTAAAAACCGTGGCTATCCATTCGGCATCTTTTACATCGCTTTTACGTCCTAACAGTTGTTTGAGAAACTGAGCATTGACCAAATGTAATCGAAAATCGTTTTCAAGCAAATGCCATACAGGTATCCAGTAAATACCTGTGCTTTCCATACCCACTTCGCTTACAAAGTGTGATTTCATGACCAGACCCATTCGTTTTATTTCACGGGTGGTCACATCAAATTTTTTTCTGTTTTTTTACCTTGTTCATCCAAAATACACATAAATATACTCTCTTTGGGAATATGAAGACGACCACTGACTGTTCTTCTTATATGAAAGTAATTTTAAATTAAACAATTATACCTTTTGAGTACGTTAATTATTTATCAAACAATTGTGGCCTTGATTTTTATTGTGCAACGTATAAAAATCGTTTTTTTTATGTAAGTTTGTACTTTAAAAAATTATACTGAAATACTTTTTGAAATTGGTAATGTTTGGAAATTTTTCAAATATTTTATTAAGCGTCACTGTTCATCCTCTTACTTTTTCAGCCGTTTTTTCTTTACTTGTAACTATCGGGTTATTAATATGTTCTGCTCTTATTTCAGGATCAGAAGTAGCTTTTTTCTCATTATCTCCACAAATTAAAAATGAATTTGAAGAAAGTAATAAAAAAACTGAAAAAAAAGTTTTAGAACTTATCAATCATCCCCAACGCCTGCTGGCAACTATCCTAATAGGAAACAATTTCGTCAATGTTGCTATCATTTTGTTGCTGTTTTATTTTACCAATTCTATTTTTGACTTTTCTAATGCTCCTGTGTTGGGTTTTATTATCGACACTATTGTAATTACTTTTATTTTGCTGTTTTTTGGAGAAGTTTTACCTAAAATTTATGGAGCACAGGATCCTAAAAAAATGGCACTTTTTACAGCTTCTTTCATTTCAGCACTGGAAAAAATTTTCCGTCCAGTAGCCAGTTTATTGATTAATTCGACTTCTATGGTTAACAGAAAACTTGAAAAGCTGAAAAATACTGAAATTTCTATCGATGAACTTTCACAGGCTTTAGAATTAACAACTGACAACAGAGATGAAGATAAGGAGATGCTTGAAGGTGTTATTAAATTCGGCAATACTCGTGTGGCTGATATTATGACTTCCCGCATTGACATGGTAGCAATTGATATTAAAACCAATTTTAAGGAACTTTTAGACTTTGTTGTTTCTACAGGATATTCTCGTATTCCAGTTTATTCTGGCAATCGCGATAATATCAAAGGTATTCTTTATATCAAAGATTTGTTGCCTCATCTGGATAAACCTGCCCATTTTCGCTGGCAAAGCCTTATCAGGCAAGCATATTATGTTCCTGAAACAAAAAAAATTGATGATTTACTGAATGAATTTCAGAAAAACAAAGTTCATTTTGCCCTCGTAGTTGACGAATATGGTGGTATTTCAGGGATGATTACACTGGAAGATATTCTGGAAGAAATTATTGGTGAAATCAGTGATGAATACGATGAAGAAGAAAAATTATACACTAAAATCGATAATCATACTTTTATTTTTGAAGGAAGAATATTGTTGAATGACTTTTTCAAAGTGACAGGAATTGATGAAGAAGAATTCTCGAAGGTAATAAAAGAAGTTGAAACTCTGGCTGGTCTCATTTTGGAACTGAAAGGGGAGATGCCTGCCAAAAATGAACAGATTGAATATGAACGTTATATTTTTGAAATTTTATCGATAGAAAACAGACGAATAAAAAAAGTAAAACTTCATATCAAGGCGGCACAGGATAATTTAGAAGAAAATGAAAAATCAGTTTGAAATGATTTTAACCTTCGTGTTTCCCATATTAAATATTAGATTTGAAAGTGAATGTTGGATAACCAATGAATAAACACCTTTTAAAAACATTGACGATTGGTGTAATACTTGTACTGTTCATTTCCTGCAACAGAAAACAAACACCTCGCCCGTATGGATATTTTCGCGTAGATTTGCCTTCCACCTTTTACAGAATGCTGGACACGTTAGATTTTCCTTATCGGTTTGAAATTTCATCCAATGCCAATGTTGCTATTAAAAAGCCAAAGCAAGTAGATGAAAAATATTGGATAGATATTAATTACCCAAAATTGAATGCCACTATTTATTGCAGCTACAAATCTATTCATGGAAATTTCAACAGTTTGTCAGAAGATACACGTAAAATCGTTTATAAACATACAGTTCGTGCTGATGCCATTCAAGAAAAAGTTTATGAAAATCCATCCGGAAAAGTGTATGGAATTCTCTATGAGTTAAAAGGAAACACTGCTTCACCTGTGCAATTTGTTTTGACAGACAGCATACGACATTTTTTTAGAGGAGCCTTGTATTTTAACAATGTCCCCAATAAAGATTCGATAGCTCCGATGCTGGATTTTGTACGAAAAGATATTATCAGATTGATGGAATCTTTTGAATGGAAGCCATGATGCATAAATATTTTAAGACACAACAAGGGGTTATTTTGATCTGGCAACTGACAGAGAGCAAAGAAGAACTTTTTCAACAATTGGATGGGCAAACAATTGATTTATTGGAATATGAAAAACTGAAAAATGAAAGGCGTCAAGTAGAATATTTAGGAACTCGAATTGCTTTAAAAAATTTGCTGAATAAGAAAATCGATCTTTTTCATACTTCTGAAGGTAAACCTTATCTGGAAGATGAAAGTTATCAAATTAGTATTTCTCATAGTCAGCAATGGATAGCTGTGATAGCCCATCCAAATCTTACAGTAGGGATAGACATTGAATGCTTTCAACCAAAAATTCTGAAACTCTATGAACGTTTTTTAAACGAGGAAGAATTAAGATATGTTGGAGATGAAAAGAATATACGAAAATTAACCTTAATTTGGTCAGCTAAGGAGGTGATATATAAGATTATTGGAAGTGAAGCAGTTAATTTTTCTCATCAAATTCAAGTTTTACCTTTTAAATTGAAGGAAAGTGGAGAAATAAGGACCCTGCATATTCCGTCAGAAAAAATATTTCGACTCCATTATAACCAAACAAATGATTACGTATTGGTTTATGGAGCAGTAGAAAAAACACATAAAGAAAAAATTGAAAAATGATTTTTTTAACCACCTTTTTAATTTATTACTGAAATTGAAGAAACATGAAAAATGTATATGAAAAAATCCTTTTCAACAGAAAAAATAATCATAAAATGTTGGCGATATTACTTGATCCTGATCAATGTCAGGGAAGTTTATTGTCAGCCATACTGGATACCTTAAAAAAAGAGATTCCTGATTTTATTTTCGTAGGTGGTAGCCATATCAATTCTTCGGTGGACAATCTCATAGCTGCTCTGAAAAAAGAAATTGAAGTGCCAATCGTTCTTTTTCCCGGCAATGCTTCTCAATTTTCGCAAGAAGCTGATGCCTTATTATATCTTTCCTTGATTTCGGGTAGAAATGCTGAATATTTGATTGGTCAGCATGTTATTTCCTCTTTTGCTATAAAACAATCAGGAATTGAAGTAATTTCAACAGCCTATGTATTAATAGATGGTGGCAAAGTAAGTGCCGTAGAATACATGAGCAACACTCGCTCCATTCCCCGTGAAAAAAAGGAAATAGTAGTTTCAACTGCTTTAGCTGGAGAATTATTGGGAATGCAGATGATTTATTTTGAAGCAGGGAGTGGAGCAATTTTCCCGGTTCCCAAAGAAGTGATTTCTTATGTAAAATCATTTACTTCTATTCCTATTGCTGTAGGTGGTGGTATTCAAACGACAGAGAAACTAAAAGAATGTTTTGATGCGGGAGCAGATATAGCAGTGGTGGGAAATTTATTTGAAATCTATCCCGATAAGATTCAAGATTTTATCTATTTTACTCATCAATATAACGAGAAAACTACATTAGTATAATTTGTTTTTTTCAAAATGAGGTCCAGCAATTTTCAAGAAATAAACAAACGAAATTATTGCTATAAGTCCACTTGTAAAATACGATAAGGACAATCCACCTTGTGTATCACCAATTTTTCCACCAAGGATGAGCCCCAAGCCAATTCCAATATCCCATGTGGTCAGGAAAGTTGAGCTGGCAGTAGCTCTTCTGTTGTTGGGAGCGAGATTGACAAATAAAGTGTTGTAAGCTGGAAACAACATTCCATAACCGACACCTAAAAAGACTGCAATTGTGTAGAATAATACTTCAGCAAGTGAAGGATAAATCCCATAAAATGCATTTAACGAAGACAAAATAAGAACTGAAACAATACAAATTAACGTACCAATTTTTATTATTTTCACTATAAAACCTTTATCAACCATTTTTCCCGAAAAGAAACGTGAAAAAATCAAACCAATTGCCAGCAATGTGAAAAACATTCCCATACCTCCCTGAAAGCCTGTTTCCTTTCCATAAATTGCCACATAAGTAGTTAACATTCCATAAGGTATTGCCATTAAAGTAAGACAAATCCCAGCATGTGTTCCTTTTAGGAGGAAAAAACGGTCTAATACAATTGGTTGATTGGCTAAACGCTCAACTTTCTTTTTTGACTTAACAGTGGTTACGGAGATAAAACCCAATAAAGCACTTACAATAGAAATGGAAAAAATAAAACGATAAGAAGCATGATCATGTAATAAAAGACTAATCATCGGTCCGATAGACATTGCTAAATTATTGGCAATACCAAAATAGCCAATTCCTTCACCTCTTCGTGAAGCTGGCATAATATCGATTACCAAACTATTACCTGCTGTCGAGACCATTCCAAAAGTCAAACCATGCAAAATGCGAAGAAAAAGGAAAAAATTCAGAAGAGTTACCAGCGGATAACCGATAAAGCATAGCGAGAATAGGAAATAAGATACCAGGTAAATTGGTCTTCGGGGAAACATATCCAGAAAAAAACCAGCAACAGGTCGTATCAAGAGAGCTGCAATAGTATAAGAAGAAAGAATAAGCCCTATCGTTGTTTTGTTGGAATTGAATTCTTCCATTAAGTATAAAGGAAGGATAGGCAGCAGTAGGTAAAAGGCAAAAAACAGTAAAAAATTTCCGATGCAAATACTAATAAAACTCGATGTCCAGAGTTTATCCTTTTGACCCGTTTCCGTCATTTTATATTATTTTTTCTGACGATCGAAAAAGGGATTTTTCGAAGAACAACTGAGAGGGATTCCATAAATAGAAGTGCAACCCGGCAAAAGTTCCATTTCTTGAGCTACACGTCCCACGGAAAACATTACACGAGTATCTACTCTTCTATCGGCAGCAACTGAGCAAGCTGACCCAATAGCTATCCCTACATCAACCATATTTATAGCACACGGAATTTCAGGAAATTTATCTTTTTCATTACAAGTGGAGAAACCACAATAGCTACAATTTAAATTCTGAACTTTTTGTTTTGTCCCAATAAGGACAATAGCTTGAGCATGAAGGATATTCTCTGCATCACGTGTAATAAATTTCAAACCACTTTTTTGGCTATATTCCAACATGGCGTCTGATAATTGTTGAATAGTTTCATCGCTAATTACCGCTACTTCTATGATGTCATATCCTTTTGCTTTGGGAGCAGTTCTGGCAGCCGTCATCATTTCATTTGCCACTTGAAGTAAACGTTCCCGTCGAGTATCACGCTCATTAATTATCATAATTCAATTTTTTGACATTTATTTTTATTCAATTTGCATTAATTCTTGCAATTTTGGCAACATAATCTTGTCAAGCAGACCATTTGTTGCTACTGCTTCCTTTCCAAAAAGATAATTATTGCCACCTTTGAAATCGGTAATTGTTCCTCCGGCTTCTTGAATAAGTAAAGCACCTGCAGCCATATCCCATGGCTTAAGATTGTATTCCCAGAATGCATCGAAGCGTCCGCAGGCTACGTAAGCCAAATCGGTAGCAGCCGATCCCAGCCGACGAACACCTCTTGTCTCAATAAATGTCCATTTTAAAAATTTCATGTATTCATCCAATCGATCAAAAGCAGAATAAGGAAAGCCTGTGGCAAGTAAAGCATCTTGTATGCGATTACGTTTTGACACATGAATGGGTTTGTCATTTAAAAATGAACCTCCGCCTTTCCATGTATAAAAACATTCATTACGTCCGATTTCATATACTACGCCTACGACCAGTTCATTATTATCCATCAAAGCAATGCTTACCGCATAAACTGGCACGCCCTGTACAAAATTAGTAGTGCCATCAAGTGGATCGACTATCCAGTTAAAACGTTCACCTTTTTGGTCGATAGTACCTTCTTCGACAATAAAACCTGCTTCGGGTAGTAATTCACTTAATTGTTCAGTAATATATTTTTCAGAATTTTTATCTACATAGCTTACCAGATCGTGAAGTCCTTTTAATTCAACTTTGCTTTCATCAAAAGATAGACGTTCCCCTGCAATAAATTTTCCTGTTTCTTTTGCTATTTTACAAACTTTTAGACAAAGATCTTCGTAACTTTTTCTCATCATTCATTATCCTTTATTAAAATTTTTGCAAATTTAACCCTTTCTAAAAAAATAAGCAAGATGCATTTTTTAATTATTTTGTCGATTAGAGAAATTAATTTTTGAGATATTCAAAAATAAGTTAATAAAGTTTGATTGTTTTGTTTGTCATAAGTTATTAAGGTTTTAATATATTTTATAAGGGTTATTTTTTAGTTTTTTAACAACGAAAAATTTACTGTCCCAAAGTTCAAATGAATAAATTCTATTTAAGGATGTGAAATGAAATATATTTCGAAAACGTAACATCTTTTTCCTTTAAAATTTTCCATTGAATTTTTCCTCCGGAATTTTGAAAAGATAGCAGAGGAGAATGCTTATTTAGCAGACCATTCAAGGGCAAAGGTTTCAACGGCTGTGAAAAAGATAGAAAATCTAATAGAGAAAAAGAAGTTAAAAAATTATTTAAGTCTGCGGATAAATGAAGAGGAACGTTTTTTAGAGTTTTTGGTAAATAAAGAAGCATTGGAAAAGGAATGCCAGTTGGATGATTGTTGTGTAATAAAGACAGATTTACAAACTACCGATGCCAGAAAGAGACAATTTATGAGCGATACAAGGATTTATCGTTAGCGGAGAATGCTTTTGTACCTTTAAAACAGGTTTGGAAGAGACAAGACCTATTCATTTGAGAAAAGATGTTAAAAAAAAAGAATCTGATATAAATAAGTATTTTTTTATCACTATTAATTGGGATCAACTATTTTTAAGCAAACTTCTTGCTTGTTTATAAATGAACTATTTTTAAATATAAGAGGAGGAAAATTCTCCCCCTCTCTCTTATATTTCGCTCATAAACTATCGCCAAAATCTTCCTTAAATTTCGCTATAAGTTTTTGGGGCCAATCGCTAACCGGCTCAAGACCTCCCATAAAAAAGCGCAGTACAGGCGGTTCATAGACAAATCGTAGCCCGCCAATAAGTTCACGATTATCGTATAACCAATTTACGCGGTCTTCGACATATTTAATTTGTGACAACGTGAACACGCGTCGTGGAACAGCTAAACGCAACAATTCCATATCGGCGTAGGTTTCGTTGCCGTATTCGTCACGTTGATTTGAGATAGAACCTCTTTCCATTCCCCGAATACCGGAAATCAGGAAAAGTGCCGCCGCAAGTGCGCCTGCAGGATATTCTTTTTGCGGAATGTGTGCGCAAATTTGCATAGCATCCAGATGAACGCCAAGCACGCCGGCCGGTTTTATGACGGGGATACCTTTGGCATCAAGTTTGTCAACAAGATATTTAATGAAATTAGGACTTTGACAAATAATTGTTTCATCCAATGTTTCGTACAAACCAACAGCCATAGCTTCCATCTCGCGTACCGACATGCCACCGTATGTAAGAAATCCTTCAAAAAGCGGAACGAGTGCTTCCAGTTCATGATAAATTTCATTACTGTCGGTACAAATACCTCCTCCACGTGAGGAGCTAAGTTTACGAGCCGAAAAATAAACCAGATCAGCTAATCCAGTCATAACTTTCATAATTTCTCCCAATGAAGCATCTTTAAACTCTTCTTCTCGCTGTTTAACTAAATAAGCATTTTCGCCAATCAAACTGGCATCGAGCACCAGACGAATTTTATATTTATCGGCTATTGCCCTCACATCACGTAAATTTTGTACCGAGAATGGTTGTCCGCCAATCAAATTTGTAGAAGCTTCCATACGAATGAAAGGAATATTTTCAGCCCCGTGTAATTGGATAATTTCTTCCAACTTTTCAAGATTCATATTTCCTTTGAAAGGATGCGAAGAATCAATTACATAGGCTTCGTCATAGAGTAATTCGGCAATTTTTCCGCCATATTGGGTTATGTGTGCCATAGCTGTGGTAAAATGGTAGTTCATCGGTATGATGCTTCCTTTTTTCACATAAGCGTACGAAATAATATTTTCTGCAGCACGTCCCTGATGGACAGGTAGATAATATTTTTTATCTAAAACGTCCTGAACGGCTTTAAGCAGCCTGTAAAAACTCTGTGAGCCGGCATAAGCGTCATCAGCCTGCATCATGGCAGCCATTTGATTATCGCTCATGGCATTGGTTCCACTATCGGTCAGCATATCTAAAAAAACATCTTTAGTGCTCAATCTGAATGTATTGTAGCCACCTTCCTGCAAAGCTTCCAAACGCCTTTCAATGGGTACAAGATGTAATTTCTGCACTACTCTAACTTTGTGCAATTCGAGAGGAATGTTTTCGCCTTTGTAAAATTTGATTTTTTGCATGATAAAAACGATTAAAAATACATTTTGAAATTAATTGAATATTTAATAATTATTTGATTATGCATTTATATATGATTGATTTACAGTAATTAATAAATTGTTTTCTAAAAAATTTCATCAAATGATTTGCGATTGAAATTATAACTTCGATTTACTTAGGATACAATAAAATTATATAACGATATAATTACCGATATTGAAAAAATAGTTCTATCTTTATTTGATGAAACTATAATTTTAGCATAATTACAACCGATTGTCAATTAATTATAATTATGCTAAAAAGAAACATGTTCAATGTTTCGTACAAAAGTAGTGATTTATTTGAAATCTTTGAATAAAATTTAGGTAAAAGTATAAATGTGTTAACAGCATAAAATTAATAGAATCGTTTATCTGAGCGTTATGTAAAGTGAGGTGAGTCTATTTTATGGGAAAACAAAACTAATTCATAGTTTATACATCAATAAAGTCTTCCAGCACAGGGTGAAATAAATCTCACTACCTTTTTGATGATTTTCTCTCATAACTGTCAACATTTTATGCTATATATGATCTAAAATCTGTCATTGTATAAAGATTTCTCATTAAAACATTGATAATTAATTGTAATATAAAAAGTTTAAGGAG
Source organism: Paludibacteraceae bacterium (assembly GCA_035369865.1). Taxonomy (GTDB): domain Bacteria; phylum Bacteroidota; class Bacteroidia; order Bacteroidales; family Paludibacteraceae; genus MVYY01. The sequence continues at coordinate 9,646 of DAOOVG010000033.1, forward strand.
AGATTCTTTTTTTAATTTTTTGACAAGCACTAATTTGTTTCTTTATTTGCCAAATTTTTCATCATAATCTTCTCCCATTTCTTCTGGATAACCATATGCTTTGGGATATAAAAGTTTACCTTTAGTAAAATTACCATTCCCTTTTTCTTCCTCTACAGGTTTATAAAGTTCATGGATAACAGGGTCGTCACGATCTGATAAAACGATATAGGTTACTTCTCTATTCGGTTCTCCATATAATATAAATTCAGTGAAATCTTTATTCCACTCGTATCCCACCATAAATGGCCTCCCTACTGGAGTGGGAGATACGGTAGCTTCCTCTTCTTTTGTTAGAGCAGCAAAATAATCAGGCATACGAACAACAGCTTCCCCATTTTCATTCAATTTTACTTTACCACGATATAGACACAAATTTTCCGGTGATTCTACAAAATTGTGTCTAAGTGTTTTATTTAACGGATCGAGCGGGTGATCTATTAAAAAAGAACCACTACCTTTTGTAAGTGTTCCCGTAACACGAACATTTCCGTTGAAATAACCGGCATAAGTACCACCAATCCCACAAACAGCATAACTGGCACCACCTATGTACCCGTATATGTTATTGTCATATTTCCCAAATACACCATAACTTGGATGCCCAAGCACACCATATCTTGTGTCATTATACTGGCCATAAGCTCCATTGCTTCCTCCTAAATATCCCCAAATGTTACTGTTAGCTTGACCATACACACCATAATTCACTGTTCCAAGATCACCAAATTTATCAGAATTATAAATACCTCTCACAGCAGTGGTAGAACTATTACCATTCACATATAAACGATAGGAATTATTAGGATCTGTTCTTATGCCAATGCGACCTTCCCCATCTATCATTCCTAAATAACTTCCAGTACTCCAACCATCAGTAGTATGACCAATATAAATCTTGTCATTTAAACTATGAAATCCTATCATAAATCCTTTTAATGATTCAGGATCATTATAAAATATTGCATTATTGTTAACTCTTTCTAACCAAATAGAATTTCCCCAGCTACCCCATACACTTTGGTAATTACCTGTTCCTTTAAAAGATGTTGCCAAAACATTACCATTTACATCTAGTTTTTGTGCAGGTGTGGTAGTGCTTATGCCGACATTAGTACCATTATCATAAATAATTGAGTTACCTTGAGTGGATGTTCCTGTCCATTTGGTGACATAGTTAGCAGTGCCACTACCATCTAATCCAGTAGTTGATAAATGTACCCAATTAGGCGAACTTGATGTACCTGCATTGTAATAATAACCTGCCAAACTTAAACCTCCTGTGCCAGTGTTATATACCATCAATCCTGTAGCTGGACTGGGAATGGTGGTAGCATCAGTGTTGTTGCTAAGGGCAACACGCGGTATGAGTAACCCTTTGTTGCTGAAATCTATATCCAAACCTGCAGAAGGATGGGCTTCTGCACCTGTTGTATTAATGGACATTTGGGCAAAAGTTTTATTGAATAGCATTGATAATAAAAATGATAAGGTAACAAATGCTAACTTAATATTTTTAATATTTACAATTTCTTTTAAAAAATTGTAAAAGAATCTTTTTGTTTTCATAATAATTCATTTTAATTATTTATGTTAAGTTTTTAAAGGCTGTTTATGAACAACTTGGATTGTTGTTTTTTGGCTTTAAATATAAAATTTTATTTTCAATTCACAAAGAATTTTGTTTAAACAACTTCAGGTTTCAATTCAAATTATTTTCTACAATTTAAAAAGAAATTATTTTTCACATTTAGTCCTTTCTTCCTCTACTCTCTCTCTTATAAAACATATAATTGTCAAAAAAGTCACTAAAATATTATTCTTTTTTGTTCATGTGATTTTTCTTCGGGATCACATTTTTAATAATAATAATAATTCAATCAACTATTTCAAATCTTTTGTTTATTTTTGGAGTATCGAGTTGGGTAATCCTGTGTTCAATATGATGAGCTTACAAACTTTATCCAACTTGGAGGTTTTAGGCAGAGTTCTTCTTTTTGAATTTAATCAGTTGGCTATTTCAGCTCATTATCAATTAACTATCAAGACTAAAAATGTATAAACTATCCTTAAAAGTCTGTTTTGCTAATTTTTTAAAAAAATTACTATTGATATTCAACATTTTTACAAGCCCAAAATTAGTAACTTTGATTTTTTTCAGAATAGATTAATAGAATAGTTTATTACTTTGAAAATGATTTTTTTCGTTCCCAAAAATTATTTGTAATTTCACTATCAATTTTGGGGTTTTTATGGAATCACGATGAAAAAGAAAATTGGCTTTATTATTAACCCTGCAGCTGGAAATAAAAATAAAAATTTTATTCCTGATTATATTCAGCAATTATTAGACTTGCAGCTTTTCAAACCAGAAATTGTTTTTACGAAATATGCTGGTGAAGGTTCGTTGTTAGCAAAAGAATTTGTGAATGATGGTTTTTCTCATGTGGTGGCTGTTGGTGGCGATGGTACAGTGAATGAAATAGCACGCTCGCTGATACATACCAACACTTCGCTGGGTATTCTTCCAATAGGTTCTGGCAATGGGCTGGCTCGTCACCTCAAAATTCCCCTGAATATTCATAAAGCTATCCAACTTTTGAATAATTCAGAATCTATTAATATTGATTATGGAATAGTAAATCAGCGATTATTTTTTTGTACTTGTGGCACTGGATTCGATGCTTATGTAGCAACAGAATTTGCGAAAGGCAGAAAACGAGGAATAAGAGTTTATTTTGAAAAAGTTTTGAAAGGATATTTTAGTTATCGTTCACAAAATTATCGTTTACAAGGTAAAAATATTGATCTAGAAATCAAAGCTTTTTTATTAACATTTGCTAATGCTTCTCAATGGGGTAATAATGCTTATATTGCACCAAAAGCAAGTCTGCAAGATGGTAAAATGGATATTTCCATTATGAGTAATTTCCCGATTTTTGCCTTGCCTTCCATTGCACTTCAACTTTTTACTAAAACTATTTCTAATGATTTGTATATGATAACTTTACGAACGGATGAAATTACTGTTTATCGTGATATTCCTGGACCTTTTCATTATGATGGCGAACCTTATGAAGAAGGAAAAGAAATTAAAATTAAAATAATTCCAGCAGGATTAAAAGTTTTGGTGAAAAAACGTTTTTAAATCATTTAATTTTCGTGTATTTTAGCTTTAAGTTTATTGTGAATCTTGAAGTTAACCATTTGAATATCCACAACAAGGCTAAATAAGATAATAAGGTTATAATTAAGGAGATATTTCAAAGTTATTAAGGTTGGATGTTTTTATATAAGGTTTTTTATTAAAATTTAAACAATTTGCTGAGGTGAGATGATTTTGGATGGTAAAACAGAATTTTTTCTGTAAAACTCAGTGAAAATAAATTAGATATTACACTGAGAAATATGGAGAAATAGGGAAACAATATAATGGAAGATTATTACAAAATTCTTAAAAAATATTGGGGATACGATGAATTTCGTCCATTACAAAGTGAAATTATTCAGAGCATAATTTCTGGAAAAGATACGTTGGGCTTAATGCCTACAGGTGGGGGAAAATCGTTAACCTTTCAGGTGCCTGCTATGGCAATGGAAGGTTTATGCATAGTGATTACTCCGCTTATTGCTTTGATGAAAGACCAAGTAGAAAATTTGAAAAAACGAAATATTCCCGCTGCTGCTCTTTATACTGGAATGACTTATGAAGAAATCTTAATGATATTAGAAAATGCCGTTTTTGAAGCTTATAAATTTTTATATGTTTCACCAGAAAGGCTTGCTACTGAAATTTTTCTTAAGAAAATTCAGCAAATCAAGGTTTGTCTGATTGCTGTTGATGAATCACACTGTATTTCGCAATGGGGCTACGATTTCCGTCCTTCCTATTTAAAAATTGCTGATATCCGCCAATACTTTCCTGATGTGCCTGTGCTTGCTTTGACAGCAACTGCTACACCAGAAGTTAAAAAAGACATTCAAGAAAAATTACATTTTCGTGAAGAGAATGTTTTTCAAAAAAGTTTTTATCGTTCTAATCTGGCTTATGTGGTTCGAACAACAGAAAACAAGAATGATTATTTATTGAAAATTTTGAAAAATGTTCCGGGTACTTCTATTGTTTATGTTCGCAATCGAAAAAAAACGAAAGAAATTGCTGATTTTTTACTTCAAAATGGGATTAAAGCTGAACATTTTCATGCCGGTTTAAAAAATGAGACAAAAGATGCGGTTCAAAATCGCTGGAAAAACAATCAAACTCGTGTGATAGTAGCGACGAATGCTTTTGGAATGGGAATTGACAAACCAGATGTTCGTACCGTGATTCATCTGGATTTGCCAGATTCACTGGAAGCTTATTTTCAGGAAGCTGGCAGAGCTGGAAGAGATGAAAAGAAAGCTTATGCTGTTTTATTGTACAATGAAAGTGATGCTGCAAAAATGAAAAAACGTATTTCGGAAACTTTTCCAAAGAAAGAAGCCATATATAAAGTCTATGAGTCACTGGGAAATTATTTTCAACTGGCAGTTGGTTCAGGATTGAATGCTGTTTTTCCTTTCAATCTGGCTGATTTTTGTGCTAAATTCCATTTATCGCCTTTGATTACTTATAACAGTTTAAAAATACTTCAACAAGCTGGTTACTTGGAAATTACAGACGAACAGGATAGCTCTTCTCGGTTACTTTTCACTGCGGATAAAGAAGAATTGTATAAGCTTCATCAATCAAATGACGAAGAAAAGCTAATTCATATGCTTTTGCGTTCTTATACAGGTTTGTTTACAGAATTTGCTTATATCAACGAAGATTTGATAGCGGAACGACTTAAATGGGAACGTCAAAAAGTATATGAACATCTGGTAAAATTGGCTAAAAATAGAATTGTGCAATATATTCCGCGTAAAAAAACGCCTTTTATCATTTTCACTCGTGAACGTGAAGCTACTAAATATTTACAACTGAGGAAGGAAGTTTATGAAGATCGACGGGAAAGATTTATATCAAGAATAAATAGTGTGTTGAACTATGCTCAGGAAGAAAATATTTGTCGCAGTCAACTTTTGCTTTCTTATTTTGGAGAAAAAAACACGCGTCCTTGTGGCAAATGTGATGTATGCTTGAAAAAGAAAGAAAAAATGATGAGAGATAAAGATTTTATTAATATTCGTTCGGCTATTCAACAAATTTTATCCCATCAATCCAGTCCTTTAGACATGTTGGTCAAAAAAATTCCTTACAAGGAGCCTAAAGTATTGGAAGTCATTCGTTTTATGTTAGACAATGGTCAAATTAAAGAAAACAGTCAAATGCAATTATTTCTAACGGGGAAAGAGAAATAAAAAATTAATCTGCATTTATTTTTGCCATATACACTTGTATATTCATATTTTTTAATTGCAATTTTATATCTCTTGGAATTCCTTCATCCGTTACAATTGAATGAATTTTATTCACAGGAGCTATAAATGCAAAGCTTCGTTTATTAAATTTAGAAGAATCAAAAACAGCTATTGTTTCTTTTGCCATTGACATCATAGTTTGATTTATATTTGCTTCTTCAATATTTGGAGTGGAGACTCCTTTTTCTAGATTAAAGCTGTCGATGCCAAGGAATAACTTGTCACAGTAAAATATTTTTAAAATTGATTCAGCTAAGGGACCTACTGTAGAAAGCGATGATGCCCTTAAATGACCACCTAGTAATATAACGGTAAAACGATTATATTTGGATAGTTCAACAGCTATATTAATAGCATTAGTTATAATAGTTAGATTTTGAAAGGCATGAAGATTTTTGGCAATTTCCAAAGTAGTAGTTCCTGAATCCAGTATGATAGTTTCATTTTCTTTAATAAGTGTAGCTGCCAACTTCCCAATTGCTCTTTTTTCTTTGTAATTGTACAATTGTTTTTGTTGAATCGCAATATCGTTACCAATACTTACTTCTGGCATCCTTACTGCTCCCCCTCTGGTGCGGATAAGTAAATTTCTTTTATTTAATTCATTTAAATCTTTTCGAATTGTTACTTCCGAAACATTAAATTTTTCAACAAGCTCTTTTACGCTTAATTTTGGTGAGTGTTTAATATATTGTAAAATTTCTGCTCTTCTTTCTTTAGCTGAATAAGGTGTTTCCATAATTTATAATTATTTTATATAATCTTATTTAATCAAATAGAATTTACAAAAATAGAAATTAGTTGTGAAATTATGAAATTATTCTTTGTAGTCTCATTATCGAAATATTTCGAAACATTTTTTTTGTTTTTATTAAAATGTAAACACGTAATAATCAAGCTATAATTATTAGACATAGAATATTATGTTATAAAACATATAAATTTTTGTTTCGAAAATTCATTTCGAATCTAATTTTGTTTTAATAAAATCGATTTTAAATGAAATAAGAAATGAAAATAGAAAAAGAAACGAATACTTTAAAAGAGATTCATCAGCAACCAGATATGTGGATAAGAGAATATCAATTAATTCTCAAAGATAAAGAAAAAATTAAATCTTTCGTTTCGAAACATTTTTTTTCGAAAGATACTGAAATTATTATGACAGGTGCTGGTTCATCTTCATTTGTTGGGAATGTTCTTTCAATGATATTACCTCAAAAGAGTTATAATAATTTTAAAACAATTCCTTCCAGTGATTTAATTACCCACCCACATATTTTTTTGCAAAAAAATAAGAAGTTTGTTTTAATTTCATTTGCTCGTTCAGGTAATAGCCCTGAAAGTATGGGCGTTTTAAAAATTGCAAATTTTTTATGTGAAAATATTTTTCATATCATTATTACCTGCAATAAAGATGGTGAACTTGTTAAGAATGCTAATCCTGATAATACTTTGTTATTAATATTACCCCCTGAGACAAATGATAAAGGATTAGCAATGACTAGCAGTTTTTCGACAATGTTACTTACCATGATGCTTGTCTTAAATATTGATAATATTGAAGAACAGTTTCAAGCTATTGAAGCTATCAGCATGAATACTATTAAATTATTAAATTCATATGAAACTGAAATTAAAAAAATAGTAAATAAAAAATTTGAACGAGCTGTCTTTCTTGGTTCAGGAGAATTAAAAGGGATTGCACAGGAATGTCACTTGAAGCTTCAGGAATTGACTGATGGGAAAATTATTTGCAAATTCGATTCATTCTTAGGATTTAGACATGGTCCTAAGGCTGTAATTAATGATAAAACTCTTTTGATTTATTTATTTTCAGATGATGAATATGTGTTGCAATATGAAAAGGATTTAGTAAAACAAATAAATGAGAACAATCATGTGGTAGCACAAATTGCTGTATTTGGAAATAATTTGGTAAATATTAAAGACGTAATATTTGATTTGCAGATTTTAACTGGAAGTTCATTCAATTTAACAAAAGAATATAGTTGTATTCCTTATGTTTTGATTGGTCAATTATTGGGTTATTATAAATCTTTATACTTTGGTTTAAATCCTGACAATCCTTCCATATCAGGGAATATTTCTCGAGTTGTGAAAGGAGTTACCATCTATGATAATTTTAATATGATGCAGCAATGGGGAAAGCAGAAGATTTATTGAAACAAATGGCTGATTTGGAATCAAAAACAGGAATAAAGCGTACATTACTTGCTGTATGCCCTAATTCCATGTCGGTTATTAAAGCTGCTTTCAGGGCAGCAAAAAGGAATAATGCACCGATTCTTTTTGCGGCAACTTTAAACCAGGTGGATAGGGATGGTGGCTATACAGGATTAAATCAATTTGAATTCATTAGGTCACTTAAGAACGAAGCTGAAAGTATAAATTACAAAGGAATTTATATCGCTGAAGTTGATCATGGAGGTCCCTGGTTAAAAGATATTCAAGCTATTGAAAAGTGGAATATTGATAGAGCAATGAATGCTGTTAAAAAGTCCTTTGAAAGTGCAATAGCAGCCGGATTTGATATGATTCATGTAGATCCCACAGTAGATATATTTCTCCCAAAAGATGAAACCATTAACATTAAAACTGTTGTTGAACGAACCATCGAATTAATTATGCACGCAGAAACTTTTCGAAGGAAACATAACTATCCAACAATTTCTTATGAAGTTGGTACAGAGGAAGTACACGGAGGTCTTGCTGATGAAAAAGTTTTTGATATTTTTATTAATGAACTTAAGAAAGGACTTGAGGCAGTCAACTTGGCTGACGTCTGGCCATGTTTTATAGTTGGTAAAGTTGGAACTGACTTACATACTACCGTTTTTGATACTAAAACTGCAAAAGATTTAAGCCAAAAAGTTAAACAATTTGGAAGTTACATAAAAGGACATTATACAGATGGGGTTGATAATCCTCAAGATTATCCAACATCAGGAATGGGAGCCGCCAATGTGGGACCAGAATTTACAATTGATGAATATGACGCACTCATTGAATTGGAAAATAAAGAACAGGAATTAGATGAATTAGAGAAAATTGCTCAGCTGTCAAATATGAAAAAAACTTTATGGAAACTAGTTTATGATTCAAAACGCTGGATAAAATGGCTCCAACCTGATGAAAAAGATAAATCTTTCGATCAGCTTACTTATGAAAGGAAAGAGTGGTTAATTAAAACAGGTTGCAGATATATTTGGCAACATCCAGAAGCTTCTGTAGCTCGTCTTAAATTATATGATAATTTGAAAAGGAATGGTATTGATGCCGAAGCAGTAGTTTTAGAGAAAATTGAGCATACAATGGATAAATATTTTTATGCTTTTAATATTGTCAATTTAAACGATTATTTGAAATGAAAAAGTTCGATGTTGTTGCTATTGGAGAATTGAATACAGATATAATTCTAAATAAAATAGATGGATTTCCACAAGTTGGGAAAGAAAAATTTGCTAAAGATATGACTCTGACTTTAGGGAGTTCTACAGCTATTTTTGCTGCAAATATTGCTGCATTGGGAGTTAAAACAGCTTTTGTCGGAATGATAGGAAATGATGTTTTTGGTAAATTGATAAAAAATAGTCTCGCTGAAAAATCTGTATATACTAATTTCTTGATACAGAGCGATAAATATCCTACTGGAGCTACTATTGTACTTAACTATGGAGAGGATAGAGCCAATATAACCTTTCAAGGTGCAATGGACTTCATGACTTTTGATGATATCGATAAGAAAATTTTTCAAAAAACAAAACACATTCATATATCATCAATTTTTATGCAGTCAGGATTAAAAAAAGATTTACTGAAAATTTTAAAGTTTGCTTCTGAAAATGGAGTTAGAACCTCATTAGACACACAATGGGATCCATCCGAAAAATGGGATTTAGATTATAAAACAATTTTACCCTATGTATCTGTCTTCATGCCAAATGAAAAAGAACTACAATTATTGACTGGCTCTTCAGATCTTAATACTGCCATAGAAAAAATCCTACCATTTATTAATGTATGTATCATAAAGTGTGGAAAAAATGGTTCGATATTGGTACAAAAAGATGGTACTCAACATTATCAAGAAGCTTTTCTCAATGAAAATGTTGTGGATGCTATTGGAGCAGGAGATAGTTTTAATTCTGGATTTATTTACCAATTTATAAAAGGACAGTCTTTGACTGAATGCCAGAGATTTGGGAATTTAATAGGTGCGATTAACACAACAGCTTCAGGAGGAACTAGTGCGTTTACCTCAAAAGAAAATATAGAACAAATTGCAAAGGAAAAATTTAAACAAAGTATTTCATTATGACAATACAAGAAAAACTTAAACAATCTCAAATTCATAGAGCTGCCATTTTAGCGACAAATTTTTATAATCTTGAAACACTAAAGGCTATTTTAATTGCAGCATCAAAAACTCATTCAGCAGCGATTCTTCAATTAACCCAAAGTTCTATTGATTACATGGGACTTAATATGGCTGTTTCAATGGCTCGCCAAGGACTAAAAGATTATGAAATAGAGGGATGGCTACATTTAGATCATGCAAATTCTATAGATTTGGTTCAACAATGTTTAGATGCAGGTTTTGATTCTGTAATGATAGACGCTAGTGATAAAGATTTTGAAGAGAATGTTAAAATTACTCGGGAAGTTGTAAAGAGAGCAAAAGCATATAATGCCAACGTAGAAGCAGAATTAGGTTATATAGCAAAATTAGGACAAGAGCAAGAAGGAGGTTTTACAGCTGTAGAAGAGGCGAAGTTATTTGTTGAACAAACAGGTGTTGACGCATTAGCAATTGCTATTGGCTCGGCTCATGGGTTTTATAAAGCAGCTCCAAAATTAAACATAGAACGTCTGAAAGAAATTCATCAAGCAATAAATACAGTATTGGTTCTTCATGGAAGTTCAGGTATTCCGAAAACAATGATTCAAGAAGCTATTCGGAATGGCATTTCCAAAGTGAATTTAGCAACTGAAATTAAAGATATTTTTATGCGAACTTTAAAAAATGTTTTAATGAATTCAGATGAAATTGACTTGCGAAAAGTTTTTCCAGTAGCAATAGATGCTGTTGTAAACTTATTGACAGAGAAATACGAAATAGTAAAAACAACTTAAAAATAATATAACCATGAAACTTTTAATCAAACGAACATTATTTTTTCTCTTTTCTATTTGTTTTTTCCCAAGTTTTAGTTTTGGACAAAATCTGGAAGATACTTTGTTGTTAAAAAATTATGAACCTCATTCTATATTTAATATTCAGATTTCAAATGTAAAAGTTGCAAAATATCCGGTAATAGATACGCATTCTCATGATTATGCTAAAACAGACGATGAGATTCGTGAATGGATTAAGAATATGGACGAATACGGAATTGAAAAAACTTATTTACTTAGTTGTAGTTGGATAGGATTACCTTTTGAAAAATTTGTTGAAAAATATAGTCCTTATAAAAATAGATTTGCCTTCTGCTGTAGTTTTGATTATACTGATTTTGATAAACCTGATTGGGAGAAACGAGCAATTGAATCTCTTGTCAAATGTCATAAATTAGGTGCTGTTGGGGTTGGAGAAATGGGAGATAAAGGATTTGGTGATTTATATGGTTATCCAACCGAAGGACGCAATATTCATTTAGATAATCCCAAATTAAAACCCCTTTTGGAAAAATGCGGGGAACTCAAAATGCCTATCATTATTCATATAGCAGAACCTATTTGGATGTATCAACCTATTGACAGATATAATGATGGTTTGATAAATGCTTCAAAATGGAAGGTAGATACTACACAAATTGGGTGTTTAGGTTATGAGCAATTAATGAAATCATTTGAAAATGCTGTAGCTGCTAATCCAAAAACCATTTTTATTGCCTGTCATTATTTAAACATGAATCAGGATTTAGTTCGCTTAGGCAAATTGTTAGATAAATATCCTAACCTATACATTGATATTGCGGGAAGAATGGCTGAATCTTCGTGTACTCCTCGTGCTACCAGATCTTTTTTAATTCAATACGCTGATAGAGTTTTGTTTGGAACGGATAATGGGACTACCAAAGAAATGTATAGAAATATCTTAAGAATTTTACAGACAAATGACGAACATTTTTATATCCCTGATTACAATTATCATTGGTATTACAATGGCTTCAATTTGCCTGATAAAGTATTGAAAAAGATTTATTATAAAAATGCAAAAAAAATATTTCATTAATATTTAAAA
>DAOOVG010000034.1:0-21328 GCA_035369865.1 Paludibacteraceae bacterium
CCAGTTAATAAATATTCTTCTTTGATAGGTTGAGGTGCTAAACGTGGATAAATGCAAGACGAGCCCAAGAATAAAAGTTTTTTTACTCCATATAAATAGCTTTGATGAATGACATGATTTTGTATCATTAAATTTTCGTAAATGAATTGAGCTCTAAATAAATTATTAGCAACAATGCCACCTACTTTTGCCGCTGCCAGAAAAACATATTCTGGTTTTTCTTCTTTAAAGAAAGCTTCAGTAGGAGCTTCTTTCAATAAATTTAATTCTGCTTGAGTACGACCTACAATGTTAGTAAACCCATTTTTTTCAAGATTTCTTTTAATGGCTGAACCTACCAAACCAGTATGACCAGCTACATATATTTTTGAATTTTTTTCCATTAAAATTAGAGTAAAAAATTTTTAATAAAATAACTGTTTTTATATTGACAGTCGCTTTTAAAAGCGTTTTTATCAAAAAAACACAAAGTTATTCATAATGATTCAAAATTTTGAATCCTCCTTGTTTTAAATGCATTTCTTTTTTCATCAATTGAATATCAGATTTCATCATTTCACTGATCAATGCTGGAAGATCATATTGAGGAGTCCAATTGAGTTTTGTTTTGGCTTTGGTAGCATCGCCAATCAAATAATCTACTTCAGTGGGACGAAAATAATGAGGATCTACTTCAATCACAGATTCTTTAATATTTTTTACGTTTGTCAAAAATTTTTCTCCAACTTGTTCTACAAAAATATCTTCATCAATTTTATCAATGTATCCTTTTTCTTCAACACCGTTACCAACAAAAACGATTTTTATTCCAATCTGTTCAAATGACAACCGAGCAAATTCACGTACTTCGGTTGATTTGCCAGTGGCGATGACATAATCATCAGGTTGATCCTGCTGAAGAATCAAATACATGGCATAAACATAATCTTTTGCATGTCCCCAGTCACGACGTGAAGATAAATTTCCCAAAAATAATTTGTCCTGTAGTCCCAAAGCAATACGAGCAGCTGCTCGAGTAATTTTACGGGTTACAAATGTTTCACCTCGCAAAGGTGATTCATGGTTAAATAATATTCCATTGCTGGCATGTAAACCGTATGCTTCTCTATAATTGACTGTAATCCAGTAAGCATACAATTTTGCTACAGCGTAAGGAGAACGTGGATAAAAAGGAGTCGTTTCCCGTTGTGGAATTTCTTGCACCAAACCATACAATTCAGAAGTTGAAGCTTGATAAAAACGTGTTTTGTCAATTAAATTCAATAAACGAATAGCTTCCAGCATTCGCAATGTTCCTATTCCATCAGCATTAGCTGTATATTCTGGGGTATCAAAACTTACTTTTACATGACTCATAGCTCCTAAATTGTATATTTCATCTGGTTGGGTTTCCTGAATAATACGGGTCAAATTTAGGGAGTCAGTCATATCTCCATAATGCAGAATAAAATTGCGATTTTTTTCGTGAGGATCTTGATACAAATGGTCAATTCGTTCAGTATTAAAAAGTGAAGAACGACGTTTTATTCCATGAACAATATAACCTTTACTTAATAATAATTCTGCCAAATATGCACCATCTTGCCCGGTTATGCCTGTAATTAAAGCTACTTTTTTATTCATAATTCAAATTTTGGTTAGCTGGGTTATTACTAAATTTCATCCATCATATCGTAATATTTGATATCGGTTTTTTTGTCGTACATATGGTATTTATAAGATTTTTCATACCCACTGTAACTTGCATCCACATCGTTTAAAATAACATAAAAATTTTGAATATGGTCTTCCATAAGTTGTGTTGCAATACTTTTAAAGAAAGTTTTATTTGTCTTTTTATTTCTTACAATCAATAAATTGACATCTGACAAAGAAACCAAAGAATAAGTATCTGAAACCAATCCTACTGGACTTACATCAATGATTATATAATCATATTGCTTTTTTAGTTCTTCAAACATTTTAATTAATTTTTCAGAACGAATCAGTTCACCAGGATTAGGAGGAACTGTCCCAGCAAAAATTACATCAAAATTTACATTATCAATTTTATTAATTATTTCTGGCAAAGTGCATTCTCCAATTAAATAATTTGTAACTCCTTTAGGATGAGAGACATTTAGACGTTTATTTACGCTTGGTTTTCTGATATCCATATCAATTAATAAGGTTTTCTCTCCAGTCATTCCATAAATGGAAGCAAGATTGGTACTGAAAAAAGTTTTCCCATCTTCTGAAGTAAGAGAAGTAACTAAAACGACTATGTTTTTTTTACGTTGGGCTATAAATTCAATTCTTGTGCGAATAATTCTAAACATTTCACTGAATAATGAATTTGGATGTTTAGCGCACAAAAGTGGATCATCATTCTTAGTATGAAGAACCACTCCTATTACTGGGAAAGAAGATCTTTTTTCGATATCTGTAATAGAAGTAATCGTGTTATTTAATGATTTCTTTAAAACAATTATCAGGGAAGGGATCAAAAAAGCCAATATTAAATATCTTGTTGTAGTTTTTGATTTTTCTTTGTTATTAGTTATGCTGATAATTCTAGCGCTTTCCAAAACACTATTATCAGGGCTATTGGAAGCTTTTTGAATTTCTGCTTCCGCTCTTTTTTGAAGTAAAAAAGTATAATAATTATTATTGAGTTTATAATCACGTTCTATTGCATTCATTGCTAATTCCTTTTCAGGAAGTTCTGCCATTTCCTTATTTAATAAAGCTATTTGACGATTATTTTCATCTTTTTCAATTTTCAAAGAAATTCGCATGCTTTTTATTAATTCAAAAATAGCTGTTTTTATATTTTCAATTTCTTTGGTATATTTTTCGTAATAAATATTTTTGGGGCTTAATTCACTTCGTTGTAAATATAAATCATTGATTTGTTGTACCAATTGCATTAATATGGGTTCATTTAAGCCCAGGTTTGATGGGGCTATTACTTTGCCTTCTTCAAAATTAGTTGTTAAATAATCCGATAAATAATTCAAATAAGTTTCTTTTAATTTAATTTGATTATTTTTTTCTTCATAAGAAGTTAATTTATTTATTATCTCAGAGGCATGGCTTGAAATATCAATTATTTGATTAGATTGTTTAAAACTGGTAAGTTTATTTTCGGAAAAAACCAATGATTGAGATAAAATATCTAATTGTTCATTAATAAAATGAATAGTTTTATTAGCAACATCATTTTTCTTCGCTAAATTATCACTTAAAAACGTTTCAAATAATTTATTAAGAAAATCTATATCTCTTTCTGGGGTTTCTCCTACTAATGATACTTGAAGTACTGATGACTCATCCATTACATATTTACTACTTAAGCGAGAACTAAATTCAGTGATCAAAGATTCACGTGATCTAAATCTAAAATATATTTCTACTTCTTTTGAATAAGGGATATTAGTTAATTTATTAACAGTAATAAAAAATAAGTTGTGATGAATAGGTTCTCCAAAACGGCCTTCAATATTAAAATTTCCAAAATTTTTATTCTTGTAAGGAGTTATAATAAAACTATTGTCTGAAAATAATTTAATTTTAAAAATCATTTGATAGGCATCAGGTGAAATATAGTCGGCTTGAATATAAATAGGAGTATTACGATATATGTTACGAGTTTTAAAACGCCCTATTGTCAAATAATCAACTTTCATAAATTCAAGGCTATCAACTACTTTCCCTATCAAATCATAAGAATTAAGCATAACAAGTTGGTCATTTACATTCTGATAACCTCCCGCATTAAATCCTCCTAAAAAAAGTTGGTTTTGAGGGATATATTTATTTTCTGCCATAATAATGGTTCCGGCTGTCTCATATAATGGCATCCACCTTCTGTTTTTAGCATAAATCAACATTATAAAAAGTACCACAAAACATAAGAACAAATACCAATGTTGTAGAAAATAATGAAGCCACTCTCTTATATCAAAGCTGCTTTCTTCATCAACAAAGGCTTGGGTATGATTTTTTTGCTCTAAATCCATTTTCTAAATAAAAAATTTAATTCAATTACAATTTTAATAAATAAATAACACTAATCAAAAAAGTTAAAGAAGTAGTAATAAGTCCTAAAAAGGAATTATAATTGTTTACTTTATAAAAACTTGAAGGGGCACGCTGAACATAAATGATATCATTCGGATAAATATAATAGTATTTTGATTCCACAATACTTGCCGGGCGAATATCAAATTCAAGTATATTTGTTTTTCCCTCAATATTACGTAAAATACGTACATGTTTTCTATCACCTGACAACTGTAAATCACCTGATAAAGCTAAAGCTTGAAATATAGTCATTTTTTCTTTATAAATAGGGAATGTTCCACTTCCAATATCTCCAATTACTGTAAAAGATTTGTTAGCAAGACTTAATTTTATTTCTGCATCTGGGATTATTTCCCTTATTCGAGTTTGAATTACCTCAGTAGCTTCATTCAAAGTTAATCCTTTTACAGGTATTTGACTAAGAAAAGGAATATCTATTGTCCCATCAGGATATACTCGATAAGAAATTTGTTGACCTGCTCTGGAACTATTAGAAGAAATTAGTTTTGAGATTGTTTCGTCTGTAGTTATTAAACGAAATACGATCTCGTCATTTACACAAAGTTTATAATCTTCATAAAGTTGTTTTTCATACTGAGGTAATAAATGATTGTTTTCTTGCAATAAGCCAACACTCTTATAATTATAACAAGAAGTCAAACATAAAAAAGGCAAAACGGTTAAAAATAAACGAACGAAATTTTCCGTAAATTTTATATTATAAAAAAAATGCAATATCTTATTAATCATTTTACTAAATCATATATAAAGATTGCTAGGGAAAAAGTTGATATGAAGGTAGCCAACAAAGAAGGGAAAGAAGTAACACTAAAAAATTGTTCGTTCACATCTTGAATGTAAATAACATCATTTGGTTCCACATAATAAAATTCCGAATGAATAATATCCGCACTTCTTACATCAAACATTTTGATTTGCGAACCATTTTCAGTTTCTCTAATAATTCTTATTTTACTTCGATCACCATAAGTTCCAATGTCGCCCGCCATAGCCAATGCTTCAAAAATATTAATTTTTTCACGGGTAATAGGGAATCTTCCTGAAGTACTTGAACTAATGACACTATAATATTTCTCAACCAATTTTACATCAACCGTATTTATTTTAATCACAGATTGAATAGCATTTTCAATTGTTTTTTTTGCCTCCCGCTGAGTTTGTCCCTCAACAAAAACTTTCCCTATCATTGGCAATGAAATAGTGCCATCGGGTTTAATCAAATAGGTATATAAATCACTATTGAGAGAACCTCCATAAGAGCCTGATTCGAAATTATTAACACCATTGAATAAAGTATTAGTCTTTTCATCCATCGAATATACTTTGATAGCAAGCCTGTCTCCTCCTTTTAGACGATAATCTTCAAAAGTAACACTATCTTTATAGGCAGGAATGGTTTGAGATGGTTTCTGTAAATAATTGACCTTTCTTGCTGTGATACAAGAAGTAAATTGAAAAATTATCCATAACATAAAAACCGTGAGATACCAAAACTTTTGCATATTTCTACTATCTTTTTAAAAATACAACAAAAATATATGAAAATCGAGGTATTTCCAAATGCGTGAAAATAAAAATCAAGGTCACAAAACTTTAAAAGCTTACCGTACCGTGCTTCCGAGTACAAATGTTACCTTTGTAAGTTGGTTTTTTAATGACCAATGAAATAAACTAATTGCTTAACAATTTAATCGGGTAATTTTATGGAAAAAGCATGTTCCCTTGACGTTCACAAAAATAGTAAGTTTGCTTGCATTTTAAATGAACAAGGAAAAAAAATTAGAAAAACGTTTTAAGTTTGACATTAGAGCTAAATTTAGAACATTAATGAAGAGCGAGAGACACTTCATAACCAGATATTTGAGGATCAGAGTAATGGTTATCGATTTCGGAGAGTAGACGGAAATTAAAAGATTTTGAAATTGAGAGCATTTCGTGCCCGCCCATGGAGGCTTTTATGCTGTGATATTGGTTTTTACTGAAGGATCAATCAGAGAAGGCTTGTAATTTAACCTATGATTGATTTATACTACTAATTGGATTTCATGCTTTAATCGTGATTTTAAACATACCACAAAAATGTGAAAAACTCTCCCTTCATCACATGCTACTGTATTACTTATGGTGTAAGTGTGAGTTATGGATAAAAATTGTTATTTGAGAAAAGTCTCAAATCTTATTTATGAACAAATAAAATTTCAGCGAGAAAATGATTAATTTTGCATTTAATAAAATTATTCTTTACACACTTTTGAAGTCACGCAAAAGGTTCAAGAAGAAAATGGAATATATATAGCCTTTTTGCAAGCAAGTTTCCTGATATTTACAAATATTAATAAAATATAAAATTATGTTTAAAAATCAGCCAAAAGGTTTGTTAGCAGCCTCGTTAGCCAATATGGGTGAACGTTTTGGCTTTTATACCATGATGGCAATTTTATCCTTGTTTTTAATGGCAAAATATGGTCTCGACGAAACGAAGGCTGGTATTATTTATTCTGTATTTTATTTTTCTATTTATATTCTGGCATTTGTTGGTGGTTTGATTGCTGACAAGCGTCAAAATTACAAGGGAACGATTTTATTAGGTTTGGTGCTCATGTCAGTTGGATATTTATTATTAGCTATTCCAACGCCTACTCCTGTTCCAGCAGGTTCTTTTAAATTATATCTTGGATTAACCTGTTTTGGCTTGCTTACCATTGCTTTTGGTAACGGATTTTTTAAAGGAAACTTGCAGGCTCTTGTTGGGCAAATGTATGACAATGAGCAGTTTTCTAAAATGCGTGACGAAGGATTTTCTTTGTTTTACATGTTTATTAATGTTGGAGCTATTTTTGCACCTTTTGCAGCTATCGGAATGAGAAATTGGTGGCTCACTTCTCATGGTTTTGATTATCATCCCGATTTACCAGCCCTTTGTCATGATCAACTCAATGGAGTTATATCTTCTGAGGCATCCCTTCGTTTTCAGCATTTGTCAGCTCAAGTAGGCTATGTAGGAAATGATTTAACAGCTTTTGCCAATCAATATTTGAACCTTTTCACGACAGGCTTTCATTATGCTTTTGCCATTGCCATTGCAGCTATGTTGATTTCGCTGGTGATTTTTGTGGCAAATAAAAAATATTTCCCTGATCCACAGAAAATTATTAAAAGTTCTACTGAAGAAAAAAACTTTCAACCACTTGACAGTAAAGAAATTAAACAACGTTTGTATGCTTTGTTTGCAGTTTTTGCCGTCGTAATATTTTTCTGGTTTTCTTTTCATCAAAATGGATTGACGCTGACATTTTTTGCAAAAGATTATACCGATTTAAGCAAAATATCTATTCCTTTGGGATTTACCACTTTACGAGGTGCTGAAATTTTTCAATCCATCAATCCTTTTTTTGTGGTTGTTTTGACACCGATGATTATGGCAATTTTCGCTGCTTTACGAAATAAAGGAAAAGAACCTTCCACACCTCGAAAAATTGCTATCGGAATGGGAATAGCTGCTACTGCTTATATTCTTATGACAATTGGTTCGATAGGTTTACCCACAAAAAATGAATTAGCTGAATTTGGTGGATTGCCTGATTCACAACGTGTTACACCTTTTCTGTTATTAGGTACTTATTTTATTCTAACAGTAGCTGAACTATTTATCAGTCCATTAGGCATTTCATTTGTTTCCAAAGTAGCTCCACCTCAATATCAAGGAATTATGCAAGGAGGTTGGTTGGCAGCCACCGCTATAGGCAATCAATTATTATTTATCGGAGCAGTTTTGTATAAAAATTTACCTGTTGCATTGACATGGTGTGTGTTTGTGGCAGTTTGTCTGATATCGATGTTAATTATGATATCCATGTTGAAATGGCTGGAAAGAATAACCAATGATATTCAATGACTACAGAAACCTTAGTGCTACGCACCTTTTTTTGATATAGATTGCCGGCCACAATTCTGAAGGGCGTTGACAATTTTTCGTATAAAACGTGATAAATTTTTCAAACCTTATTTTGCTGACAACCTTAGTAACAAAACAAATCCTCCAAAAAGTTAACTTTATTAGCTTATTAAAAACCAAACAAAATTTGTTTAGCAAAACGTTTGATTTTATCAGTGGTTAAAATCAGGAGATTTTATTTTTTATGCGACATAGTTTGGAGAGTACGTCGGACAATGGGATACAGAAATTTTTTTCTTCATTCGTTCAAAACTCGAACCCCCAAACTTGATAGACATGAAATCTGCAACCTCGCAACTCCTAAACTCTTTTAATTTTTAGCAGCTTAATGATTTTTTAGATAATCAAGGATATTCTTTTCAATTCGTTGTTCCAAATTTTCAGTGTCTGTTCTCACAAAAGGTTCACCTGTAATTTGTTCATACAGTTCAATATAACGGTCGCTGATGCTTTTTACAATTTCGTCTGTCATTTCAGGAATGGTTTGTCCAGTTTTACCTTGAAAACCATTTTCCATTAACCATTCCCGAACAAACTCTTTTGAGAGCTGTTTTTGTGGTTCTCCTTTCTCAAAACGTTCTTGATAACCTTCTAAATAAAAATATCTAGAAGAGTCGGGCGTATGGATTTCATCAATAAGATAAATTTTGCCGTTTCGTTTCCCAAATTCATATTTTGTATCAACAAGTATCAAACCACGTTGAGCAGCGATTTCCGTGCCACGTTGAAAAAGTGCCAGTGCATATTTTTCAACTATCTCATATTCATCAGGTGTCATCAATCTTTTTTGTAAAATTTCTTCCTTTGAAATATCTTCATCATGTAAACCATTTTCTGCTTTGGTCGTTGGGGTAATGATTGGTGTTTCAAAACGTTGATTTTCTTTCATACCATCAGGAATTTTAATACCACACAATTCACGGGCTCCATTTTTATAGGCTCTCCAGGCGCTCCCACACAGATAGCCACGTACAATCATTTCTACTGGAAAACCTTCACAACGAAGTCCAACCGTAACCATCGGATCAGGACAAGCTAATTTCCAGTTCGGAACAATGTCAGCCGTTTCGTCGAGAAATTTTGAAGCAATTTGATTTAAAATCTGTCCTTTATAAGGAATTCCACGTGGAAGAACAACATCAAAGGCAGAAATTCGGTCGGTGGCAACCATTATTAGCAAATCATTTTTTATGGTGTAAACATCTCTTACTTTGCCATAATAAACATTTGTCTGTCCTTCAAAATGAAAATTGGTACGAATCAGTGTATTCATATTTTTAATTTTTAATTGCAAAACATGATAATGTTAAATTTATTTCTCTGTTTCATTATCTTCTTTTTTCGACTTCGTTTGCATCAAATTGTTTCTTTTTTCGTAAGCCTGAACAATCTCCTGAACCAATTTATGTCTTACAATATCATGCACATCAAAGTCAACGCGAGCAATTCCCGGAATACCTTTTAATAATTGCAAAGCATCAATTAAACCTGATTTTTGATCACGTGGCAAATCAATTTGTGTGATATCGCCTGTAACAATCATTTTGGTATTAATACCCATTCGGGTAAGAAACATCTTGATTTGCATAATGGTAGAATTTTGGGCTTCATCCAGAATAACTACTGCATCATTTAAAGTTCTACCACGCATAAATGCCAGCGGTGCAATTTGAATAGTGCCATCTTCCAGATACTCCTTCAATTTAAGAGGTGTGATCATATCTTGCAGGGCATCATAAAGCGGTTGCAGATAAGGATCAATTTTTTCTTTCATGTCACCCGGCAAAAAACCTAATTTTTCACCAGCTTCTACAGCGGGACGACTTAAAATAATTCGCTTAACTTCTTTATTTTTTAAGGAACGAACCGCTAATGCAATAGCCGTGTAAGTTTTTCCTGAACCTGCCGGTCCTATTGCAAAAAGCAAGTCATTGGTTTCAAATTCCTTTACCAATTTTTGCTGATTTTTAGTTCGAGCTATAATAGATTTGCCACCACTACCATGAAGAATAAGGTTTTCATATTTTACTATATCAGTAGGAATATTGTCTTTTATCAGGTCAATAATATTTTTCTCTGTTAATTTATTGTTTTCAATACTGTATTGTTCCAGTTTTTGAAGGTTTAAAAACAACTTATCTGCTTCTTCCTCACTTCCCATGATCTTTATAATATGTCCTCGTGCTACAATTTTTAAATTAGGATATAAATTCTTGATTAATTGAATATTAACGTTGTTTATTCCATAAAAAATGGTAGTGTCAACATGTGAAGAAAGTTCGAAAATAAGTTCAAACATATTTTATTAGCGAAATTTTTTAAAAATGAGAAATTAATTTTTTAATTGTCTTTTGCTTTTGATATCCAATTATTTACTTCGTCAATCGTCGGATTAACAAGTTCAAGTTTATTTTTCTTGTTCCAACTGCATAAATCCTGATGTAATTTATTGGGATTAAAAACTTTTAATTGTTCTATCGTTTTTATACCCATTTTTTCCATGATATCCAGCCACGGTTCTTTGATTCCTAAATGTAAGAATTTCTCTTTATCATCTGATTTTATCACTTTTTCAGGTTTCATTTGAGGGAAGAGTAAAACTTCCTGAATAGCTTGTTGACCAGTCAAAAGCATTACTAATCTGTCCATTCCGATCCCCAAACCCGAAGTTGGTGGCATCCCATATTCTAAGGCTCGCACAAAATCCATGTCAATAAACATCGCTTCTTCGTCGCCTTTTTCACTCAACCTGAGTTGTTCCTTGAATCTTTCCAATTGGTCAATCGGGTCATTCAACTCAGAATAAGCGTTGGCTAGTTCTTGACCATTGACAATGAGTTCAAAACGTTCAGTCAATTCAGGATTATTGCGATGACGTTTACATAATGGGCTCATTTCTATTGGATAATCTATTACAAAAGTGGGTTGCACCAGATTAGCTTCACATTTTTCACTAAAAATTTTATCAATTAATTTTCCTTTGCCCATTGTTTCGTCCACTTCAATATCTAACTGACGGCAAATTTCCCGAAGTTGATTTTCATCCATTCCATCAATCTCGATTCCTGTATTTTCCTTAATCACATCCAGCATTTTGATGCGTTTATAAGGAGCTTTAAAATCAATAACTTTATTTTCAAAGTGAATTTTAGTACTGCCATTTACATCTAAACAAATTTTTTCAAGTAATCGTTCAGTAAATTCCATCATCCAGAAATAATCTTTATAGGCTACGTAAATTTCCATTGCCGTGAATTCCGGATTATGCGTTCGATCCATTCCTTCGTTTCTAAAATTTTTTGAAAATTCGTACACACCTTCAAATCCGCCAACAATCAATCGTTTGAGATACAATTCATCAGCTATTCTGAGATAAAGTTGCATATCGAGTGCATTGTGATAGGTTACAAATGGACGAGCAGCAGCTCCACCTGGAATAGGTTGTAAAATAGGTGTTTCTACTTCAACATAACTTTGTGCATTAAAATAATCCCGCATGGATTGAAAAATTTGCGTGCGTTTCAGAAAAATATCTTTTACACCTTCGTTTACAACCAAATCTATATATCGCTGACGATAACGTTGTTCAGGGTCATTGAAAGCATCATACGCCACACCATCTTTGTATTTCACAATAGGCAGTGGTCGCAGTGATTTTGCAAGTACAGTCAATTCTTGAGCATGAATAGTTATTTCGCCCATTTGTGTCCGAAAAACAAAGCCTTTTATACCAATAAAATCACCAATGTCAAGCAGTTTTTTAAAAACAGTGTTGTACATTTCGGGTTGTTCCTCTGTGTTGATATCATCACGGGTGATATAAACTTGAATTCTTCCTTTCGCATCTTGTAATTCGATAAAAGAAGCTTTCCCCATGATTCGACGGCTCATGATCCGCCCTGCTACACAAACCTGTTTCTTTTCTTCGCTGTCTTTGAATGAATTTTTTATATCAACGGAAAAAGCATTCGTTGGATATAAGGCTGCAGGATAGGGCTCAATACCTAATTTTCTTAGCTCAATCAAACTTTGACGTCTGTATTGTTCTTGATCACTTAGTTCAGTACTCATTTTTACTTTTCTTTCATTTTTTGCAAAATTACGAAAAAAGTGTGAAAAAAGTAGTTGAGCTTAATCAAATTAGTGATTATAAATTTCTTTTGTCCTTGTTAAATGAGATGAGAAACAACTTTATCAGGACTAAATTGATATTTTTCTCTGAAATGTTGAACTGAAATTAAATTCAATTCATTATCTTTGTGTGAAAGGTCAATCTATTTTTAATGGTAATAAATCAAGGAGTTATAAATTTTACAGAGAAATCAAATGTTTGAAAATCAACAATTATTTACAACAAAAGAAGCGAGTGAATGGGCTTCAAAATTTACAGGGAAAAATGTTACTATTTCAAATATATCTTATCTTATTCAATATGGACGTATAAAAAAATATGGTAATAATGGAACTATCTATGTTTCAAAAGAAGAATTGGCGAATTATTATAAATCTTTTAATGGTAAACGAGAAACTTCATGGAAAGATCAACTTGGTGAAGATTTGAATTGGGCTTTATCATTTGAGCAATATAAAGAAGCAGAAACAACAAAACATGTTCATAGACTACATCCTTACAAAGGGAAATTTATTCCTCAATTGGTTGAATATTTTCTTGATAGCCATACTGATAATTTTAAAAAAGAAGTATATTTTAAACCAGGAGATATTATATTAGATCCATTTTGTGGAAGTGGCACAACTCTGGTTCAATGTAACGAATTAGGAATGCATGCTATAGGAGTTGATGTTTCTTCCTTTAATGCTTTGATTAGTGACTGCAAAATTGCAAAATATGATCTTTTTGTTTTGCAGAATGAAGTTAACAAAATAACGCTTAATTTAAAAAGGTTTTTATCAAATTCAAAAACATTGGAATTTGATGAGAAATTAAGCCAGATTTTATCTGAATTTAATAATAAATTTTTCCCTGTTCCAGAATATAAATTCAGATTAAGAAAAGGTGAAATAGAGGAAGATAAATACGGTTCTGAAAAAGAGAAAGAATTTTTATTGACCTATAATCAATTAATTAATGAATACAATATAAAACTTCTTCAAGAAAAAAGTGAAACATTTTTAGATAAATGGTATATTCAACCTATTAGAGAAGAAATTGAATTTGTTTTTTCTGAAATAAAAAAAGTTCAAAATATAAACATTAAAAAAATTTTGACAATTATTTTAAGTAGGACCATGCGAAGCTGCAGAGCTACAACACATGCTGATCTTGCAACGTTAAAAGAACCAGTCATTTCAACTTATTATTGTTCAAAACACGGGAAAATTTGTAAACCACTTTTTTCAATACTGAAATGGTGGGAGAAATATTCTAAAGATACCATTAAACGAATTGATCAATTCAATAAATTAAAAACGAATAGCTTTCAATATTGTTTAACAGGTGATAGCAGAACAATAGATATAATATCTGGAATTGAAAAAATAAATCCTTCCTTTGCTCATCTTATAAAAGAACAAAAAATTAAAGGCATTTTTTCTTCTCCTCCTTATGTTGGGCTTATCGATTATCATGAACAACATGCTTATGCTTATGATTTGTTTGGCTTTGAAAGAAGAGATGACATGGAAATAGGACCTTTATACAAAGGACAAGGTAAAGAAGCCAAAGATTCATATATGGAAGGGATAATAGATGTTTTGAATAATTGTAAAAAATATTTGTGCAAAGATTATAATGTTTTTTTAGTTGCAAATGACAAATATAATTTATATCCAATTATCGCTGAAAAATCAGGAATGAAGATAGTTAATCAATACAAAAGACCTGTATTAAATCGCACAGAAAAAGATAAGGGAGCTTATTCCGAAATAATATTCCATTTAAAAGAACAATAATGGCTTTGACAAAAATTCAACAACAATATGTCGAAGAAGTAATTAAAAACTGTCTTCGAAATAAATTTAAACATTATCATCCCGAAAGCAACAATATGCCTTTTCATTATCGACTTTTAGGAAAAGATAAAATGGCTCTTTACTCTTTTATTCAATCTTTAAATACAACTTTTGGAGCTTCTATTTTTGAACCGGTTGCTGTAGCCATTGCAAAAAATAATTTTGCCAGAGCTCAATCTCAATATGTAGTGGGTAATAAAATAAGTAACGGATGTCAACAAGTCATTCAACAAATCATGAATGATTTAACATTAGGTAATAAACCTGATAAAAAAAGAGAAATAGAATTACTCAGAAAAGCCGCAACAATTGGAACTGTAAATCAAATGCGAACAGTTAAAGTTGACTTGTTTGTAGAGACAAAAGATGGAGAACAATTCCTTTTTGATTTAAAAACTGCAAAACCTAATATTAGCAATTTTAAAGATTTTAAAAGGACACTTTTAGAATGGGCAGGCATTGCTTTAACTCTTAATCCTGAAGTAAAAATAAATACCCTCATTGCCATTCCATATAATCCTTATGAGCCCAAACCCTATGAACGCTGGACAATTAAAGGTATGCTTGATGACACCTATGAATTAAAAGTTGCAGAAGAATTTTGGGATTTTTTGGGAGGTGAAAATACCTATGAAGAGTTACTTACTTGTTTCGAAAGTGCGGGTATTGAACTTAGACCTGAAATAGATAATTATTTCTCAAAATTTAATTTAGATTAAAGCAGTGTATATGATTTCAAATGTTTATTAAAAAAAAATATCCTGTACCTTTAAAAAATTCTATAAACTATGGCATATATTCAATCCGTAAGAGATTTTACTCCAAAAATTGGAGAAAATTGTTTTCTTGCACCAACGTCGGTAATTATTGGTGACGTCACTATGGGCGAAGGCTGCAGTATCTGGTTCAATGCAGTGCTTCGTGGTGATGTGAATTCCATAAGGATGGGAAATTATGTCAATGTGCAGGACGGTTCAGTACTTCACACATTATATCAGAAATCAACCATTGAAATTGGGAACTATGTTTCTATAGGACATAATGTAACTATTCATGGTGCAAAAATTCATGATTATGCACTGATTGGAATGGGAGCAGTAGTGCTGGATGATGCTGAAATTGGTGAAGGTGCTATTATTGCAGCAGGCGCCTTGATATTGAGTGGTACTAAAGTTCCTCCTTATACGATGTGGGCTGGTGTTCCTGCAAAGTTTATGAAAAAAGTTGATCCTTCCCAAACCAATGAAATAAATCGTAAAATTGCTCACAATTATTCTTTTTACGCCAGTTGGTATCAAGAAAACAACGATTCTAAAAAATCAGAATGATTGATTTTTTAGAATTCAGATTTGTGTACTACTCCACATGCTATCTCCCATAGGTTATATTCATTAATACTACCGCATTTTTATCTGATGAAATTATACACCTTAAAGTTACTTAATTTAATCTTTGACTAATGGTATAACTTTTATTATATTTCTTGAATAATTCGCTAATTGTTTGTTTACCGAGTTGCCATTTTATCGGATTATTTATTAAATAATTAAAAATTATTGAATTACATATATTTTTCCTCCACCTGTATAACTGACAAATTCAGGAGCGTACATACATTGAATGGAAGCAATGCCATTGGAAAACGTTCCTGAATTGTTTATCCAGCTTTCGTATTCCAGTACATACGTTCCTCTTGGCAAAAAATTGAAAAAGAATTGTGTAGAGGCATCTTTATTGGTTTGATAATAGCAAATTCCTTCTTTCCAGCGACAGCCTGAAATGGGTTGAAGCGGTTCCAAACAGGCAGCCCGTATGTCTTTTATGGCTACAAATTCAAAATATCGATTGGCGATTACTACTAAACGAGTAATAATTTTGTCACCTTTTTTAAGTTCTGTTTGTTCAACAGGGATCATGGTTTTTCCCTGCGGAGTAAATTTTTCTACAAACAATTTTTTCTCCACTTTTAATGAATTTCCTTGATTTTCAATGGTAGTAAAATCTTGATAATACTGCCAATACATGGCTCCCCAACCAATTCCCTTGCTGCTTTTTTCAATGGTAATATTACCCATTGATGGAGTTATTTTTTCTGCTGGGAAAGTGATTTTAAAATATTGGGTTCCTGCTTCAATAGTCTCAGGCTGCAGTGTTTCGTTTCCTATTTGAATTTTCACTTTTGCATCAGTTGTCACATCAAATTCTTTGCCCGACAACAAAGCATAAATGGCATTAATCGTTGAAATGGGTGAATCCCATCGCTGCGTTTGTTTTTGTTTTAACAACCAGATTTTCATTTCTTCAATGGCTGGATCATTTGCCCTTATTTCAGAAAAAGCTTCTATAATAGCAGTCTGAACAGCAATTGGACGTTCGTTCCAGAAATAACCGGCTTTGTTTTGTGCCCAATACATTCCTTCCGTTTCGCTTTTCAGTGCATTTTCTTCCAGCGAATTTAAAATGTTGTTTGCCAATTGATCTTTCCCGTTTCTATGGGCAACAATGGCTGTTGTAGCTTTCCCAAACAATGTTTGATTTTTCCAGTATTTCTCTGCTTGAGAAGAAAAATAATTTATGGCTTCAGTGATAGTATCAGACAGGGAAATTTCTGGAAATTCAGAGCGAACATACAGGTAAAACAATTGAAGGGGCTGAATACAATTTTCATTTAGATAGTTCTTGTTTGTCTTTTTCAATTCAAAAAAGTCATGGGTTATTTGTAAATCTAAATAATTTACAGCCGAATGGACTGAAGATTGCAATTTTTCATCAAACTTACTATTGGTCAATCGCCTTAATTTACCCAGTTGTAGCAATATTTCCTGCGTTATATATCTATTTTTTGGCATTCCTTTAAACCACGAAAAGCTACCATCAGCATTCTGGAATTGTAGTAATTTATCCAAATATTGTTGAACATTATTTTTTTGCATATTTACATCAAATAATAGGGCAATTCTTTTCTTTTGTTCTGTTTCATCTTTAGCTTCGAGCACCCACGGCGTTTCTTCCAGCAGCAAATTTTTCAACTCTTTATTCTTCTCCAAATTCGACAGCAAAGCTTCTTTATTTGCAGGGGAAGTTTTCCATTGATCAAAAATAGCAGCAATTTTTGGATAACTTGAAACAATAAATCCCGCCAATGAATTTACATAATAAGCTGAAAGATAATCAATTGCATTTTCATTTTCTGGTGAAGACAATGCCGGTAAAGCTTGAACGGCATACCAAATAGGTTGGTCTGAAAATTCAAATGAAAGTCTTTTTGTTTCTGTTTTGGAATAATTTCGGATAAAATTATCAAAAGTAAAAGTACGTGTTTGTCCTCCGCGAACGGTAACAGGCAAACTTTCCGTCATCAAGATTCTGTCAGGCAAAATGGGTAAATATTTTTGTTCGCCGTCACTGAAATTTTCACTTTGAGCCACGACTTTACAAATTACCAAATCGAAACCTGTAAATTGTGATACTTTCCATTCTACCACTCTGGTTTGTTGAGGTGTAAGCACTATTGTTTTTGATGCTACATCAGGCAGAGAAATATTTTGTTCTGTTTCGGGTTGCAACATTTCAAAAGTTACTTTTACCGTTTGATTTTCATGGGTCAAATTTACCACATTAGCAGTCAACATCAACGTATCACCTCGATGTACAAACCGTGGCAAATTCATTTGAACCATCAATTCCTTTTGAACAACAACTTGCGTATCAGCTTGTCCGAAGTATAAATCGGGCGTATGAGCCAGCATTTTAATGTCCCATCGGGTTAAACTTTCCGGTACCGTAAAGG
This sequence comes from Paludibacteraceae bacterium, assembly GCA_035369865.1. Lineage (GTDB taxonomy): Bacteria > Bacteroidota > Bacteroidia > Bacteroidales > Paludibacteraceae > MVYY01. The sequence continues at coordinate 17,805 of DAOOVG010000034.1, forward strand.
AAAATTTTACATTTCCCAACGAATCTGTATGCAATTGGGGATAGAAAAAGGCTGTTTCATTAAATTCACTGCGAATTTGAACAGGTTCTTTGGCTAAATCAGTTGTTTCAAGTTCTTCATTTATAATACCAAATGGTTTTGCACCAGCAATTTGATCACTTTGATTCAACAATACTTCTTGTTTCTGAACTGGTAAACTTCCCATCCTCATGGGTCTTAGGTAAGGAACATTTGACAATAAACTCAAACCAAACCAATTGATTTGATCCAATTCAAAATTTTTTACAGGCAAAAAATCAGTTTTAACACTTACAAAATCCCTCTCCTGTTCTTCAACCCTGCATTGCCAAATGGGTGAAGGAACAAAAGTTTCTTGATAAACGGGATAAAAATACCAATTATGCGGATAAATAGCATCCAGCGAAGCATCATACATGGTTGTAAGCAATTCAGCAGTTTTTCCACTGTTTTTTAGTTCTGGTATTGTTACTGTCCATTCTGCAGTTTCGTTTGGTGACAATTTATCCCTGAAAACGCTAAAGAAAGGCGTTAATTTATTTTCGGATTTTTTTTGTTTAAGAGAAATTTGTTTCCTGAAAATTTTCTCATTCTTCACGAAAGTAAACATAACTGTTACTCCACCTTCTTTTATCGTCGCAAAAGGTATTTCAAAAGTTTTAATTTCATTGTTAAATTTTATCCATTCGCTTTCCAGCGTTTTATTACCACGCATCAACTCATAAAGTATTTCTGTATCGGTAGTAGAAGTCCCAAAATAAATTTTTGCATTTTCATTAGGTGCTACTTCTGTTTTGGGTGATATAAGCCATGTATAAGTTTTTACGGGAGGACGTTTATCCGTTAAACTGTAAAGAACAAAATCTTTTTCCAGTTTTACTTCTTTTCCTTTTGTATCGAAAGCAGTAAAAATAATCCGATAACGACCTGATTTATAATGACGAAAATCAAATTCCAGTTGTTTGTTACTGGTTTCAAAAATACCGTCAGCTATTTTAGTTAAAACCCGATCAGAATTTGTTTTAATGTCAGCATCTTCTTCTTCAAAATCTACCGAAGCAGACAATTGATAAATAGCATAATTCAATTTACCATCGATTTTATTGCCATTGAGCGTTTCCAGACTAACATTTATACACAATTTTTCTGCTTTATCCCATTTTGGGGGAACTTCTGCTAAAATGAAAAGTGATTTGTCACCCACTGAAATGGTTTGCTGAGCTTGTTGCGTTTCACCTTTTGTATCGGTGATAGAAACATAAATGGTATATGTATAATATTGCTCCTTTTTCTTCTGATCTTTTAAGGGAATAAAATTGATTTCAAAATTTCCATTTTCATCCGTAGTAGTTTTTCCATTGGCTACTTCCTTCACTTCAGGATACCACCATAAATAGTGATTTCTTCGTACAATTCGGTAAGTTACGTTGGCTTGAACTACAGGATAACCTGCATAAGCAACGGCATTCCCTTTCAGCAAAACGTTTTCTCCAAAAGAAATTTCCGAAAGAGGTTTTTCTATCTTTATTTCAAAAGTAGGACGCTTGTATTCTTCCACTTGAAAAGAGGCAGAAAATCCACTGCACTCGAGCGTGAAAGTTCCGTTTAATCCATTTTCTGGTAAAATAAATGCTCCTGTAAAAGAACCAAACTCGTTGGTAGTAAATGTTTTAGAATTAATTTTTTGATGATTGGCATCAAAAAGCGATACTTCATATTTTGAAAATTTGTCAATTTCTTGACGCTTGGCATTTAAAAAATAAGCAATGCCTTTAAAGTAAACCGTTTGTCCAGGACGATAAATGGAACGATCGGTAAAAAGACTTACCTGAACTTTTTCTGTTGCAGTACGTTGAGGTTCGTAAAATTGCACAAAAGAAACCGTCGAAAAATAGCAGTCTTCGCCTTTTTCGAAAAATAAATTTGTCTGAAAATATGTACTTTTTGTTGGAATAAAGCAAAAACCATTTTTGTCTGTTTCGGTTTGGTGCAATAACTGCGATTGATATTCTTTGCCATTCCATTTAAAGTCGTAAGTTTTTACCTGAACATCAGAAATTCGTTTGCCTGTACATCTATCTAAAGCATAAATACTCTGATTATCAGGTCGATTACTTCTTGTAAGACAAGTAAAATCTGAAACGACAAAAGCTCCCAAAGCAGCTTCACTTTCAGAAAGATTTTCATTTTCAGCAACTTTTATTTCATAAATTCCATAGTTTTTGGTTTGAAAAGTAAAAATAGTATCTACGGTACTAAAATTTGAATCAGGTTTAAGATGACATTCATATTTTTCGAGCAAAACTTTCTCTGGATACATTTCGTCCCTATCCTTTTTATTTTTTTGAAAAGTAACATATTCCAGTGCTGAAGCATTCACTCGATAAAGGTGAATAGTCAAAGAAGAAATATTGCTGCTTGAAATTTTTAAAGCAACATTGGCATTTGGCTTAACGGTAGCTGGATAAGCAATACTTAAAGTTTTTTGGGTAATTTCCCTTTGAATATTCTTCAATAGATTAATTCGCTTATAATCAGGAAAAAATGAAATGCCTTTCTCACAAACCTGATAAGCCAAGCGACGGTAAAATTTATTTTCGTCACTTTCAGTGCTTTTTTGCAGGTAATAAGTTGCTTTTTCTGCCAGCACTTCAATTACCAGCGGATTTTGTGCATAATTTTTTTCAAGATTTTCAAGAGCCTGCAAATATTTTTCTTCCTTGTTTGTTTGCTGATAAAGATAACGCAATCGATTCAAGTCGTTGTAAATTAATGCTTCCGTATTTTTTTGGGTCAAATGAAAATGAATCAGTCGTTGATACGTTTTTAGGATTTGATTTTCAACCGATTTTTCATATTCCGGATCAAGTTTTAACGTGACAAAAGTTGCAGCATCAGAAAAATACTGATCGTCATTCAAAGGATTTTCTATGACAGCTGCCTTTTTTATGGAACTTAAAATATCGATTTTTCTGTGACAAAGCAAATCAAACAAAGTAGGAGCAAAGAGCTGACTGTCTTCACCTTTTAGCAATAAAGGTTCAAATTTGGACGAAGAAGTATTTTTCAGGATATCTTCATTTTGCAGCAAAGCATTCAGCAGACTGCAAATTTTATCAAAAAAGATATTTTTTGACCATTCATTCATATTTTCAGGTACGTAGCCAACAATTTCAGTTCGTTGGTTGATACGAAAAGACTGACTCAAATAATATTGAGCATACAGTTCGGCAGTCATGGAATAAAGCAGCGATTTTTCTGCAATGTCGGAAGCATTGTCAGCCGAATTTTCAAATTCCTTGATCAGTTGGGGAGCGCGATCAGGATCTTTTTCCAGTGTGAAACGAATTTTGTAAAGGTTAGCTTTGATAACTTCTATAGAATTGTTTTGCTTTTTTGCTTCTTTCAGAATGGCATCTACTTCTTTCAGCGCCGATTCGGGCAACTGTTTTTCAGCCAGTTCTTCCACTTTTTTCCAGCGTTCGTCAAAGGAAACAGTCGGTTGC
>DAOOVG010000035.1:0-20335 GCA_035369865.1 Paludibacteraceae bacterium
CTTCCATCACCGTTTCAAAAGGAGTTACCCTGTATTTCAGTCCAGAAGCAGCAATCACTTCAATTGCCTTATCTACCAAGTTGTAGGGATGTACTGTGGCCGAGGTGGGTAAAATTTGGAGTGCTATATTGACAATTTTATCCATTTTAATAAGTAAATTGAAAGAGTCTGTTCAATTAATCGAAACGTATGAATTTTTTAAAAATTGTGTATCTTTAATAACATTTTTGAAGTAAAATCTGTTTTTATTCCAATTAAATAAAAAGGAAATGAAAACAAAAAAGCCCAAAATTGTTTCGGGCTTTTGCTTCTAAAAATTAGGAAAGTATTATTTCATCATCAGCTAACTATTCTGCAGAATTTTCATTTGTTTGTAAAGATTCATCTTCGCCTTCTGAAGGGTTCTCTTTTTGTGCTTTTGCAGCTTCGGCTGCTTTTTTCTTTGCTAATTCCTCTGCCTTTTTCTTATTTTGTTCTGCTTCAACAGTTAAACGAGCTTTTTCTTCAGCTTGTTTTTTCCTTTCTACTTCGTTAATGTCCTTATTTTTCTTTGCTTCTTTTGAAGCTTTCCATGCTTCAAATCTTCTTTCGGCTTCTGCTTCATCAAAAGCTCCTTTCTTTACACCTACCAGCAAATGTTTTTTTAATAATATTCCTTCTTGAGAAAGTAGATTGCGTGCTGTATCTGTTGGCTGAGCTCCAACTTGTAACCAATACAAAGCACGATCAAATTTTAAATCTACGGTAGCTGGATCAGTATTAGGATTGTAAGAACCAATCCGTTCGATAAATTTCCCATCTCGTGGGGCACGGCTATCAGCTACGACAATGTGGTAATATGCGTAACCTTTGCGTCCATGACGTTGTAATCTGATTTTTACTGGCATTTTATAAATATTTTTAAATTATACCTACTGCTTTTTCTCGAAAAGCGGTGGCAAAGTTAATGTATTTCTTTGAGATACGGAAATTTTTTTCCTTTAAAAATTATTTGTCTATAAAAACCCACGCAGAAGCAAATTGCGGTTCGGAATGACGAAGATGATGCAAAAATTCTACTGCATCATTATATTCGATAAACGATTGAAGAACAACTTTATAATTTTTTTGAGGAGATATGACATGGGCTTTCTCAAAGCCTATACTGTGAAGAGATTCGCAAAATTTTTCTGCAGTTTTTTCTGTATAAAAACTTGCCACTATGACGTGATAGGGGTATTTATGTCCTGTAATGTTTTTCCCTTCTTGTTCAGAAGTTGACAGTTCAGAAATAGTATTTATCACTTGTGAAGAAAAATTTACAGAAGTTGATTTTTCTATGATTTTCTCCGTTTGTGGTGAACGTTTCATTTCTAAAGGGAAAGAAGCAGTATAAAAACTTCTTCTTGTATCGGCTATACGAGGGGATACCAACAATAAAGCGCAAACCAGTACCGTAGCTGCCACATTTCTCATTGAAGAAGCTGATGGCAATGTTATGGTAATTTTCTTATTTTGACTGGAAGATATAGATTTTTCATGGAAAAATTGAATATCGGTCATTCCAAAATTAGCAGGTAAAAAATCAACTCGTTCTGCTGGAACAAAAACTAACTTACCTAACTCATTTCGTTTCAAAAAACCCAGCTTGCCTAATGAAATAATTTTTGCTGATTGAAGCTGAAAATGAATCAATTCCACTTCTTTTTCGATCCATTCTGAAGCCGCCTGATAACTGATCTCTTCTTCTTGAGCAATTGCTATGGCTAATAACCCATCACTATCTTTCAACAAAGGATTAAATCCCAGTGTTGACAGCGGAGGAACAATTCTATTTTGCAAAATTCGAGCTGATTGATTTTGAACTACAAAACCACCTAAATCTGGTACAATTACGTAATCGTAACGTACCAATAATTTCTCAACATAGTAACTCAATTTTTCCATATTGCAAATATAGTAAGTAAGAAAATAAATCCCAATGTTTTTCCTTAAATCAACATCAAAAGATGTTAAAAAATAGAGAAGCCCTGAAAAAAGGCTTCAATGCTTGTCTGAATAAAAAATTTGCACTTATTTAGGCGAAAAATGTCAACGAACATGTTCAAAGTTACTTATTCTTCTAGAAAAATCAATTTATTTGTCGGAATAAATTTTTTAGACTAATTAATTAGAGAATAATATAGCGACTTATAAAATAATTGATCAATAGCTTAAATGTCAACCAGAGTTCTGATAAAAAACGCATTAAAAAGTTGCAATATAGGGACATATTTATATCAATTTATTATTTGATTATCAATCAATAATAAAGATATTTTCCTATGATTACAGTAGACAAATTTATTGAAATTTTTTGTATTGCAGATAGTTTTTGCAAAGTTTATGAGTAAGAAAATTCAAAATACAGGTTAAAAATAGAACTTAAGAGAAGAACTATAACCATAGAAACCAAATTTGAAGTCAAATCAACCCTCTATTTGGAATCAATCCTTATCTCGAATTTAGTTTAGTAGATTACTCTCCAAAAAACATTAAAACTTTTCAAATCAAGTCATAAAATAAACAATCACTAGATTAAAATTAAATATTAATTAATGCTCCATCTGTGTTATATTTCTGTCCTGATAAGGAATTAACTCTTCAAAATTTACCAAAAACTATTCCGTCTACAATTAAAAGTGGTGTAAGTTTATTAACTTTGCAATAAGTTAATATAATTTTTGTTCTTCAAAAAATAGATAATATAAATTTTTAAATGATTGAAAAAGAGAAAGATACAAATTTTGATTTTTTAAATGAACTCAATGAAAGTCAACGTCTGGCAGTAGAATATACTGATGGACCTTCGCTGGTGATTGCGGGTGCTGGATCAGGAAAAACTCGTGTGCTAACTTACAAAGTAGCTTATTTACTGAAAAAAGGATTTCCACCTTCTTCCATTTTAGCCCTCACTTTCACCAACAAGGCAGCTCGTGAAATGAAAGAACGAATAGCTGAAATTATTGGAAATAAAATTGCTCGTTATTTATGGATGGGTACTTTTCATTCTATTTTTTCACGCATTCTACGGACTGAAGCTCAATATACTGGATTTACACAAAATTTTAGCATTTACGATCAATCCGACTCAAAAAGTCTATTAAAAAGCATTATAAAAGAAATGGAGCTGGACAGTAAAATCTATACTCCTGGTTTAGTTCAATCCCGTATTTCGATGGCAAAAAATAATCTGATAACACCTAAAGCCTATGCTGCTGATTACAGCTTAATTGAAAAAGATAGAAAAAATCATGTGGGTAAATTAGGTGATGTTTACCAGACTTATTGTATTCGCTGCAAGCAAGCCAATGCTATGGATTTTGATGATTTATTGCTGCAAACTAATTTGCTGTTTCGCAATCATCCAGAAATTTTGCAAAAATACCAGCAACTTTTTCGTTATATTTTGGTGGATGAATACCAGGACACCAATTTTGCTCAATATTTAATCATAAAAAAGTTGGCTGAACGTCACGAAAATATTTGTGTAGTAGGCGATGACGCACAAAGTATTTATTCTTTTCGTGGAGCAAATATTGATAATATTTTTCAATTTAAAAATTCTTACCGGGATGCAAAGATTTTCAAATTGGAGCAAAATTATCGTTCCACAAAAACTATTGTCAAAGCAGCCAATAGTTTGATTAAGAAAAATAAGGAACAAATACAAAAAACTATTTTTTCTGAAAAAGAAACCGGTACACCGATCAAAGTTTTTAGCACCTATACCGACCTGGAAGAAGGAATCGTTGTTGCCAATTGTGTAGCAAAGCTATACTCAGAAAATTTTCAATATCAAGACATTGCTGTTCTTTATCGAACTAATTCCCAATCTCGAGTATTGGAAGAAGCTTTGCGAAATAGAAATATTCCTTATCGGATTTATGGGGGATTGTCATTTTATGAAAGGAAAGAAATAAAAGATGTTATTGCTTATTGTAGATTGATTTGCAATCAACACGACGAAGAAGCTTTAAAACGTATTATTAATTATCCCACTCGTGGCATTGGCGAAACCACTGTGAACAAAATCATCGAATGTGCTCAACGGAACCAAATAAGTCTCTGGGAAGTAATATCAGACTTGGCAAAATATAAATTGCCAATCAATTCAGGAACGGTAACAAAAATTGAACAATTCAAGAAATTAATTGATGTTTTTGTAGGACATGTAAACACACAAAATGCTTATGATTTGGTAAATCAACTCATCAATGACACTGGCATCGTTCAGGATATTAATTCTGACAATTCGCCTGAAAATCTTAGCAAACAAGAAAATATTCAAGAACTTTTGAATGCTCTTCATGAATTCTGTGAAAGGAAAAAAAATGAAGGAGACAAAGGCTTTTTACCTGATTTTTTATCAGAAATTTCTTTATTAACTGATCAGGATACAGATAAATCAGAAGGAGACAGAGTAACTTTAATGACCGTTCATTCTGCAAAAGGATTGGAATTCAGAGCGGTTTTTATTGTTGGAATGGAAGAACAATTGTTCCCTTCTATTTTTAGCATCTTCAATGAACGTGAGTTGGAAGAAGAACGACGTTTATTTTATGTTGCCATTACACGAGCTAAAGAGCATTGTTTTATCAGCTATGCAAAGTCTCGTTTCAGAAACGGAAAAACTTATTTTTCAGAGCCCAGTAGATTTATCAAAGACATTGATAAACAATATCTTGATTTGCCAAGCGAAAAAACGATTTCCCCACAAACCACCACAAGTTGGGATGATGCATTAGTAACTGAACGGAAACATTTTTATCAGCAATCCAACGGTCAGGAAAAAGTAGAAAATTCCTTCTCTCAAAAACGACTGATAAATTTAAATGATTTGAAGGAAGAAAAAGTTCTTATTGAAAAACCTTCTCTTCCTGTTGGCAGTTTAGTGAAGCACAGCCAGTTTGGAATTGGAAAAGTAATTGAGACTTGTATTGTAAATGGCAATGAACGAGCTGAAATAGATTTCGGCGAAAAAGGAAAAAAATCTTTATTGTTGAAATTTGCAAAATTAGAAGTGTTGAAATAAAAATTTTTTATCTTTGTAAAACAATAATTTTCTAAAATTTACCTCAATCTTCAATTAAAAATAAAAATTTGAATTATCATGGCAGAAAAAACAGCAGACGAAATAAAAACAACTTCCTCTAATGCCGAAAAATTAAAAGCTTTGCAACTGGCAATGGATAAAATTGAAAAAGACTATGGGAAGGGAACCATTATGCGAATGGGCGACAATAAAGTAGTTGATATTGATGTTATCCCAACGGGTTCACTTGGTTTAGACATTGCACTGGGTGTAGGAGGCTATCCACGTGGAAGGATTATTGAAATATACGGACCAGAATCTTCTGGAAAAACCACACTTGCCATTCACGCTATTGCCGAAGCTCAAAAAGCTGGCGGTATTGCCGCTTTCATTGATGCAGAACATGCTTTCGATAGATCCTATGCGGAAAAATTAGGAATAAATACAGATGAACTTTTAATTTCACAACCCGATAATGGTGAACAAGCCCTCGAAATTGCCGACCAACTGATTCGGTCTTCTGCAGTAGATATTATCGTGATTGATTCAGTAGCAGCTCTTACACCAAAAGCTGAGCTGGAAGGCGATATGGGCGATGCTAAATTGGGACTTCAAGCTCGCTTGATGTCGCAAGCCTTGCGAAAACTGACAGCAAACATTAGCAAAACTAAAACTACGTGTATTTTTATCAATCAGTTGCGTGAAAAAATTGGCGTCATGTTTGGCAACCCAGAAACAACTACGGGCGGAAACGCTTTGAAATTCTATTCTTCCGTCCGATTAGATATTCGTAGAGTAACTCCTATAAAAGATGGTGAAGAAGTAATTGGCTATCAAACTCGTGTAAAAGTGGTAAAAAATAAAGTAGCTCCTCCTTTCCGTAAGGCTGAATTTGACATTATGTTTGGAGAAGGTATTTCTAAAGTCGGTGAAATTTTGGATTTAGGTGTTGACTATGGTATCATTAAAAAAAGTGGTTCTTGGTTTAGTTACAATGACACCAAATTAGCACAAGGAAGAGATGCTGCAAAAACGGTGATTAAAGATAATCCCGAATTGGCAGCAGAATTGGAAGCAAAAATCAAAGAAGCGATAAAACAAAAATAAATTGCTATTAGAAAACGAGAGTATACGTTTGAGGGCAGTAGAACCTGAGGATCTGGAAAAACTTTATAAATGGGAAAACAATCCTCAACTGTGGTTGGTGGGAAATGCGAGAAATCCTTATTCTCACTTTACGTTGAAACAATATATTTTAAATTCCGATAAAGATATTTATGAAAGCAAGCAATTGCGTTTGATGATTGTATTAAAAGAAAATAATGAAACCATCGGAACTATTGATTTATTTGATTTTGATATTCATAACAGTCGCATTTCTCTGGGAATATACGTTGAAAATAAATTTCAAAGAAAGGGATATGCTACTGATAGTCTTCGATTGGTTCAAGAATATGTTTTCGATTATTTAAAAATCAATCAAATATATGCTTTTGTAGCAGAAAAAAATACACCCAGCATTTGCATTTTTGAACAGGAAAAATTTGAAAAAAATGGTATTTTGAAAAATTGGATAAAAACTTTAGATGATTTTCAAAATATTTTTGTTTTCCAAAAGTTCCGGGAAAATTATTTATTACAGAAGAATAAAATCACTTAACTAATTGATTAAAAAAACAGAGAAGCTTAAAAAAATTTTACTGCTTTTTATCAGTCTATATACACTTCCAGTAATTTTACAGTTCCTTCACCAGGAATTAAATTAACTTCATCTATTGAAGCAGGGATCAAAACTGTTTCTCCTTTTTCAACTGATGTTTGGCTATTTTCATATTCAATAATAAAATTTCCTTCCAAGCACATATAGACTACAAATGAGTCTATTTGAACATAATTTCGTAAAAAATGTTGATTAAAGGCAAGTAAATTGGTAGTAAAATATTGACAGGAAACCAATGTGGTAACTTCATTCATTTTTTCTACATAATCAACGAGTGGATTCTTACACGCACTGAAATCAATCACTTCAAGAGCAGCTTCAAGATGTAAATCTCTTTCTTTCCCATTTTCGTCTTTCCGTTGATAGTCATAAATACGATAAGTAAGATCACTATTTTCTTGAATTTCAGCAACAACCACTCCTTTTTTAATAGCATGTACCAATCCTGGATGAATAAAAATAACATCTCCTTTTTTTACCGAAACGCGTTGCAATAAACCTTCAAGGTTTTTTTCGTTTAAAGCTGTTAAAAATTCCGCTGCTGAACAATCATTCTTAAAACCAACTATGAGCTCTCCATTTTTGTCTGCATCTACCACATACCACATTTCAGTTTTTCCTAATGAGTCATGTTTTTTTAAAGCTGTTTCATCATCAGGATGAACTTGAATAGACAAATCATCATTTGCATCAATAAATTTAAAAAGAAGAGGAAAAGTTAATCCAAACCGATTAAAAACTTTTTCACCAACCAATTCGTCCATATAAACTTCTATTAATTCATTAAGTTGATTGCCAGCTAAAAAACCATTTGCTACAACAGATTCATCACCTGGATAACCTGACAATTCCCAACTTTCACCAATTTTGTCGGACGCGGTAGGCTTATTAAACAATTTTTTTAGACGACTACCTCCCCAAATTTTTTCTTTTAAAATAGGATGAAATTTTAATGGATATAGCATTATTTTAAAAAATGATTAAGATTCGGTTTTGGTATGATCTTTTTCTTTTGCGCGACTTGCCAATTTCTTTTCCCATTCCCAGGCACTTCGCAAAGTCTCTTCCAACGTTCTTTCAGCTTTCCAACCTAATTCCTTATTTGCCAGAGAGGGATCAGCCCAAACTTTTTCAATATCACCTGGTCGGCGTCCTACAATTTTATAAGGAACTTTCACGCCATTTACTTTTTCAAAAGTTTTGATAATTTCCAGTACGGATAAACCTCTTCCAGTTCCCAGATTGAAAACTTCAAGATTCGTTTTTTGTTGTTGTTTTAGCATGCGTTTTAAAGCAACAACATGAGCTTTGGCTAAATCAACCACATCAATATAATCACGAATACAAGTACCATCAGGCGTGTTATAATCATTTCCATAAACCAGAAGCTGTTTACGAATACCAATAGCTGTTTGCGTAATAAAAGGCAATAAATTATTCGGAACACCAATGGGTAATTCACCTATTTCAGCCGAAGGATGAGCACCAATGGGGTTGAAATATCTCAATACAATACTTCGGTAAAGGTTAGGATTGGCATGAATAGTGTCTCTTATGATTTCTTCACAAATTTGTTTTGTATTACCATAAGGTGATAATGCTGGTTTAAAAGGGGTGTCTTCTCTAACAGGCAAGACATCAGGCTGTCCATAAACCGTACAGGAAGAGGAAAAAACGATATTTTTTATCTTGTGGACTGGCATCAACTGGAGAAGATTGATTAAAGAAACCAAATTGTTACGATAATACAACAAAGGCTTTTCTACAGATTCTCCAACTGCTTTTAAAGCCGCAAAATGGATAATTGCTTTAATATTTTGATATTTTTCAAACATTCGATCCATATTTATATAATCCGTGCAGTCAATATTTTCAAACATAGGTCGAATACCCGTAATTTTTTCAATGCCATTCAATACTTCTATGTTGGAATTACAAAGATTATCAACAATGATCACCTCAAATCCTTCCTGCTGTAATTCTACTACGGTATGAGAACCAATATAACCTGTGCCTCCCGTAACTAAAACTTTTGTCATAATAAAAAATTTAATCAAATAATTTTTCTGGATAAATCCCCTTGCGAATTAATTCATTGATTTTCAATATGCTTTGAGGTTTGTCCTCAGCATAAGTAACACCAAACCATTTTGAAGGGGTATTCAAAACTTTGCAAATAATTTTTTTTTCGTGGATGAGTTGATTGACCACCGTAGGAATATAAAATTCAGCTTTTATGTTTTGACTGTTTTCTTCTAAAAACTTTTTAAAATATTCCAGCGAATAATTAAAATAATCAGGAGTAAAACCCCACATATTCATCGATACAATTGTCTCAGGTGGAATTGAAACTTCTCTACCATTTTCGTCCAAATAAATAATAGCTCCACCTTTTTCTTGAATAGAAGTACGTTCTACTACATCTATTAATTCATTATTTTCATTCACTATACAAATACCTCGACTTACAGGTCCATTTTCCGAGAGGGTGTTCTCAATCCGATAACCTATCATACAATATTCGTCTTTTTTATCAGTTACACTTTGTAAAAAGTTTGACAAAATCTCAAATGATTCTTTTCCATAAAAATCATCTGCATTAATTACTCCAAAAGGTTCGTGAATCACATCTTTAGCCATCAACACAGCATGATTTGTTCCCCATGGTTTTTCGCGACGAGGCGAATAAGTATAACCTTCGGGTATTTTGTCTAAATCTTGAAAAACCACCTCGACGTCTATCAAATTTTTAAATTTTTTAATGATTAACTCATTGAATTCTTTTTCAAAACTTTTGCGGATGACAAATACCACTTTCCTAAAACCGGCTTTGATAGCATCGTAAATAGAGTAATCCATAATTGTTTCACCATGAGGTCCGATACCATCCAATTGTTTTAGTCCACCATAACGGCTTCCCATTCCTGCTGCTAATATTAATAATGTAGGCTTCATAATTAATTATCAAAATTTTAAAATTGAGTCCATATATATGTGATATTTTTCACTTGAAATTAGAAAATGTCATAACATTTGTGATAACTTTATCAATTTCAATAAAAAAGTTTGGTGTGTTACCTATCTATATAATTGAAAGAATCTTTTTATATTTATCTTCTGATTGAAGAACCTCAAGAGCACTTTGCAAATCATTATCATTTCTCAGCGAATATTGAATTTGCCCTTTTTGAAAATAATACCTTTTAATGATTTCCAAGCTCAAAAAATCAACAATATCATTTTTATTGGCTTGAATATTTTTATCTATATCAGGTGTCAACTTTTTCTTCAATGCTTCAAATTCTGGTTGAGCAATACTGTCCAATCCTTCAATTTCTGCTATCTGGTAAAGCTGATTATAATATTTCTCAGTTTGTGATGTATAAGTAAATTTTCTTTCTTTTAAAAAATTTACAAAGTCATTAAAATCTTTTTCAGAAAGTTCAAAACTGTCAGGTGGTGCAATAGAAGGATGTTGATAAGCATATTGCGTAGCAAAATCAAAATATAAATTTTGAGCATAAATGTAATGGGCTATATTAAGTTTTTGACTACTATCCGTCAGAATATCAGGTACAATGCCTCCTCCATCGCGTACTTTTCGACCATTTCGAGTAGAAAATTCTGAAGTCAAACTATCGGGAACATAACCCACACTGCCATCTTCGTTTCGATGATTGTAATCTATGGCTTGAATACATCTACCACTGGGAATATAATATTTTGCAGTAGTCACTTTTAAGTGTCCTCCAAAGTTAATAGCTCGTATATTTTGAACCAGTCCTTTTCCGAAAGTACGTTCGCCAATAATAACTCCTCTGTCCAGATCTTGAATTGCACCAGCCAAAATTTCAGAAGCTGATGCTGAAGAACGATTAACCAAAATAGCCAGTTTCATGTCAGGATAAATGGGTTCAGTAGGTGTTTTGTAAATTCGATCCAATTCCTTGTTTTTCCCTCTTGTTGTTACTACTTCTGTTCCTTTGGGAAGAAAATATCCTAAAATTTTAACAGCTTCATCAACCAGACCTCCTCCATTGCTACGGATATCAAGGACTAAAGAAGTGATATGATAATTTTTCACAAGCTCATTTAAAGATGATTTTAATTCAAAAGCAACGCCATCTGTAAATTCTCCCAACTGAATATAACCAATCTTTTCTGCCACTTGCCCTGCATAAACAATAGGTTTAATTTGAATTTTTTCACGAATAAATTTTTTTTCAATGATCTTTTTTTCACCGTAACGCTTTATTTTGATTTTTATTTGAGTATTTGGTATGCCACGCAATAAAGCACTGACTTTATCCACACTCATTCCTGTTGTTTTTTGGCCATCAACTTCCAAAATAATATCTCCCGCTCTAATATCGTTTCGTTGAGCTGGCATACCTTCATACACTTCCGACACCACTATGTCGTCACCTTTTTTCATAATTAAAGCTCCAATACCAGCATATTCGCCGGTAGTCATAAAAGTTAAATCTTCTGTTTCTTCCTCTGGAATATAAACTGTATAAGGATCCAGATTACCTAACATTTTATCAATAGAAGTTCTTACTATTTTATCATAATTAAGCGTGTCAACATAAAACATATCCAATTCTCTGAAAATAGAATTATAAATATTGAGGTTTTTGCTGATACGAAAAGTACGGTTGCTGGTCTGATTTTGAGCAAAAATGATGAAAGGTATTAGTAACAGCAAAAATGATAAAAGACTGGTTTTTTTCATAAAGTCAGAATAAAAATATTTATTAAAGTTGAACATTGGGAGGTAAAAATGCTGAAATATCTTTTCCATAAGAAATCAAGTCACGAACTACCGTAGAGGAAATATATGAATATTCATATTCGGTGAATAAAATAACTGTTTCAATACCAGCAATTTTTCGGTTAGCATCAGCTATACTGTGTTCATATTCAAAATCGGTCACCGATCTCAGCCCTCGAAGGATAAAGTTGGCTTGAATGGAACGAGCAAAATCTACCGTTAAGCTGTCATAAATCATGATTTTTACTCTTGGCTCATTTACGAATGCTTGATTGATAATTTCTTTTCTTTTTTCGAGAGAGAAAAAAGTTTTTTTTGCCTGATTGGTTCCAATGGCAATTACTATTTCATCAAACAACTTCAAACCACGTTGCACAATACTGTAATGACCAATTGTAAAAGGGTCAAAGGTTCCCGGGAAAATAGCACGTTTCATAAATGCAGTATTAACGTTGGAATTAATATTTGAAATTAAAATTTAGGTCTACTCCGAAAAGTCTTTTTTATCAATTCTGATAATTGTAACCAACAAATAATCAAGTAATATTTTCTGTAAAAATTACTCTAAATGTGGTTGTCGGAAGAGACTCAAGTTTTAAATAAGCAATTTTAATTTACAAAATTACATGAAAATCGAGGTATTTCCAAACGCGTGAAAATAAAAATCAAGGGTAACATAACTTTAATGGTTTACCGTACGTGCTCGAAGCACAAATATTACCTTTATTAAGTTGGTTTTTTTGACAACCAACAAAACAAACTAATTTTTAACCATTTAATTCTGGAAATTTTATAGAAAGAGCATGTTCCCTTGATGTTCACAAAAATAGTGTATTTAGTTGCACTTTGAATAAACGAGGCAAAAAAAATTTTAGAAAAACGTTATAGGAAGCTCACTCCTGATCTGATAATTTTGCGTAATGCATTGGTAGAAAAAAGTTGTGGGAACGTAGCGATAGAGATTATCAGTATTTATTAGATGCTTATATGGCATGTTTTTGAATCGGATCTCTCGTTAAAAAAGATTTTCTTTCTCGAATTTTGTAAAGAATAACCTGAAAACTTATGCCAATCAGCTCTTTTAAGAACATTCTAATAAATTTGTTGTACGCAAGGGGAGATATTGTTTTTTTCTTCTAATAAAGCTATTTTATTGAATTTTTTTACGTTTGCATAATAATATTCACTATGTAATAGATTGCTAATAAGTACACTGTAAACAAAAAATTATTTAAAAATATATTAAATAAATGATAATCAAATTTTTATATATAAACTATCCTTACTTAGAAAGGAATATCTATTAAAAAGTTTAAAACGAGCCGCATAAATTAGAGATTAAATTCAATAAATTGCAATTCTCTTTTGTATAATAAGATTTTGTAAAAAATAGAAATTGGGTTAACTATTCATGGAAAGCAAAAATTCTTCATTATTTTCAGTTCGTTCCATGCGGTCTTTTAAGAATTCCATGGCTTCAATAGAATTCATATCGGCAAGATGACGACGCAATATCCACATTCGGTTCAGGGTGTCCTGATCAAGTAATAAATCGTCGCGTCTGGTGCTGGAAGCCAGAATATCCACAGCAGGGAAAATTCGTTTGTTTGCCAACTTTCTGTCGAGTTGTAATTCCATATTTCCAGTGCCTTTAAACTCTTCAAAAATAACATCGTCCATCTTGGAACCTGTTTCAGTTAAAGCAGTGGCGATAATGGTTAAACTGCCGCCATTTTCGATATTTCTCGCAGCACCAAAAAAACGTTTAGGTTTATGTAAAGCATTTGCATCAACACCACCAGAAAGAATTTTTCCCGATGCTGGTGACACGGTATTATAAGCTCGAGCTAAACGAGTGATAGAATCCAATAAAATAACAACATCATGGCCACATTCAACCAATCGTTTAGCTTTTTCGTGTACCATTGAGGCTACTTTTACATGGTGTTCGGCATGTTCATCGAAAGTAGAAGAGATAACTTCGGCTTTTACGCTTCTTGCCATGTCAGTAACTTCTTCTGGGCGTTCATCAATTAGCAAGACAATCATATATACTTCAGGATGATTAGCTGCAATAGCATTGGCAATTTCTTTTAACAGGACAGTTTTACCTGTTTTTGGTTGAGCAACAATGAGTCCTCTCTGACCTTTTCCAATAGGACAGAATAAATCTACAATTCTTACAGAAAGTGGATCATTTTTTCCAGTGGTTAATTTGAACTTTTCATTGGGGAAAAGAGGTGTTAAATGTTCAAATAGAACTCTGTCTCTAACATATTCAGGCGACCGTCCATTAATTTTTAATACCTTAATAAGTGGAAAATATTTTTCACCTTCTTTTGGAGGACGTATGGTACCCGTCACGGTATCTCCTGTCTTTAAACCAAAAAGTTTAATCTGCGATTGAGAAACATAAATATCATCTGGAGAAGATAAATAGTTATAATCTGCCGAGCGTAAAAAACCATAACCATCGGGCATAATTTCAAGAGTACCGGTGCCTTCTAAAATTCCATCAAAATCAAATTGCTTGTCATTCTTTTCAAATCGTTGATTTATTTTTACAGGAACAGAAGTCTCAGTTTTTGTATCTTTTAAATGAGTCGAGATTATTTTCTTTTCTTGTGCGGGATGTTCTGGAATTTGAACGGTTGAAATCATTGTGGCATAATCTGTACCTAATTGATCTTCAGTAGATTCTTCTGGTAATAATTTATCGTTAGGGATATCAAAATTATCGATTTCCTCGAGAGGTATTTTCAATTTTTCGTTTTGTAAATCGGTATCTTTATTTTCTTCCATGTTTTCTGCAATATTTTTCTTAATTAGAGTTTTAGAAGATGAAGTTGTAGTGGTTTTTTGTTGAGTTGATTGAGTTGATTTTTTTGAACGTTTAGCAGGAGTTTTAGAAGTCTTTTCTGTCTTTTCTGTCTTGATCTCTTGATTAGTAGCTGAAATTTTAGAAGGGGTAGGAGAGGGAATGGTTGATGGTTGTTCTGGAGAATTGGTAGTTTGAATAGATAAAATTTTTTGTTCTCCATTTTTAATTGTTACCCTTGTTCGCTTCTTTTTGCTCTTTTCTGGACTATTATTTGCTGTGGTTTTTTGCTGAGCATTTACAATAGCTTGTTGATCGAGAATGTTATATACTAACTGGTCTTTGGTTATAGAATTGGATACTTTAATTCCTAATTCTGTAGCAATTTCTTTTAATTCAGGGAGTTCTTTTGCTTTTAATTGCAAAATTGTGTAATTACTCATAAATTATAAATCAATATTTTTAAAGGAATGATTAATGAAAAAGTAAATTAAAAATAAAAAATGTATTTTTAAAATTTAAAAGATATGGAGTTAATCGGTTGTTGAAATATTAAGCAGAGATGCTTTAATATCGGACTTAATTAGTAAGTTTGGAATCCACTGCAAAATTAAACATTAATTTTCAAATCTGCAAAATTACTTTATGTTCTTTTCAAGAATCTTAGGTAAAAGAATGAAAAAACTATTGAAATAAAGTAATTTGGAGAATTTCAGTTGTTTTTTCTGTAATCCGAAATCGGTTGTCAAGTCTCATTCCTACAATCCAAACTATTTTGTTTTCAGAAAGCAACAACCAGATTTTTTCTTTTTCCAACCGGCTCAATTTCTGATCAATAAAGAAATCACTTAACTTTTTTGAATGATCCATCCCGAAAGGATAAAAGCTATCGCCTTCTTGCCAATGTCTCAATACCAATGGAAATTTTAATAAGGAAGCATCAACGTGTATTAAATTTTTTTCTTTTGAAACTTCAAAATTAGCATTACGAATTATTTTTTTAAATTGCAAATGGATGGGAAAATTAATTTCGTAATTTTCTTCTGGCAAAAGAAAAGATTGATTTTTTTCCTCTTTGAAAGTTGAAATGATTATTTCTTTCCGATCTATTAATAAACGAAATTTGTCCGAATAAAATACTTTCCCTGAAACAGATTTATTTATGTTTTCTTTAATTTGAAGAATAGTATCAGGTGAAAACCCATAAAGAGAAAGCACTTCATATAAAACATTTAAAACAGAAACTTGTTCATTAAGTGCGTTAATATTTATCTTATATATGTCATCTTCCTGAGTTAAAATTTTTTGTTTGATTTTTTCGATTGCTTTTTGATAAATATCATAAGCACCTTTAAAATGTTCCAGATTTTTGTATAAAGTTTGTTTAATTGATGGATTTAATTCCTCTAATATCGGAATCACTTTGTGACGAATTTTATTCCTTTGATAATCAATGGATAAGTTTGTAGAATCTGTAATGTATTTTAATTTTTTTTCGATTAAATAATTTTCAATTTCTGTTCTTGTAACAGAAAGTAGGGGACGGACAACACTGTCGTTTTTGCATGGAATTCCGGTTAAACCTTTTAAACCCGTCCCTCGAATTAGATTCATTAACAAAGTTTCAATATTGTCGTCTGCATGATGAGCTACAGCGATTGCTTGAGCATTGAGTTGTTGAAGCAACTCATAAAACCACTGATATCGTAATTCTCGAGCTGCCATTTCAACAGAAATCTTTTTTTTGGCAGCATAATCTATCGTATCGAAATTTTTTGTATAAAAAGGTATATTTAATTTTTTAGAAAGTTGATGCACAAATTTTTGATCTCTTTCCGATTCTTTGCCACGCAATTTAAAATTACAATGAGCACAAATACATTCATAGCCATTATTTAATAAAATATGCAACAAAGCCACCGAATCAGCTCCTCCACTTACTCCAACGATTATTTTTCTACTACTTTTTTCTAATAAATGATGTTGTTCAATATATAATTCTACTTTTTGCGGTAACATATTCTCATTTTTATATTATATTTGTTGGAAATAAACTGATGACTTATTTTTTCAAATCAGAAAATTATTGATTATTTCGTTAATTGCAAAGATACATTATTTTTTTTCTATATTTGATTGAGGGTAAGTCCTTTTATTCTTTTAAAAATGCTTGATTTTGTTATTAAGAATGGAATAAATATACCTCAAAGAGATTGATAAGGATTTTAATAAAAACTATTAATTTCATTATTATGACTTCATTTTTAGATTTAGTAAAAAACCGTCAAAGTGTTCGTTCTTACCTTGATAAACCAGTAGAAGAAGAGAAACTTCAACGAATATTAGAAGCCGCTCGTTTGGCTCCATCGGCTTGTAATGCACAGCCTTGGAAATTAATAGTAGTAGATGATTATGAAAAACGTATGGCAATCGCAGAAGCTTCTTCAAGCAGAATTCTACCGATTAATCATTTTGTGAGACAAGCACCGATTCAAATTGTTATTGTAGAAGAAAGAGAAAATTTTATTGCAAAGTTAGGTGGCTATGCCAGAAATAAGCACTATCCACCTATTGATATTGGCATTGTTGCAGCACATATTTGTTTGGCTGCTACCGACGAAGGGTTAGGCTCGTGTATTATTGGTTGGCATAATGAGAAAAAAATAAAGAAAATTCTTGACATTCCAAACGGTAAACGGGTAATGGTTATTATTTTGCTGGGTTATAGCGAACAGCCTCTACGCCCCAAACATAGAAAAAGTTTAAGTGAAGTGGTATCATACAATAAATATTAATTTCAAAAAAATTATTCGATTAAATTTGTTGAAAAATGAATTATGATGAAACGTTGCAGTATTTATACAATCAACTGCCTGTATTTCAGCATATTGGCAACGCTGCATATAAACCTGGTTTTGATAATGTTATAAAGATATTAAATATTCTCCATAATCCTCAAACTCATTTCAAAACAATACATATTGCCGGCACTAACGGAAAAGGTTCTGTCTCTCATTTTTTAGCTGCTATTTTACAAGCAGCAGGCTATAAAGTTGGACTTTACACTTCACCGCATCTGGTTGATTTTGGCGAACGAATCAGAGTAAATGGAGAAAAAATTGATAAACAATATGTTGTTGATTTTGTAAAAAATTATCAGGATTTTATCAAAGAAATCCAACCTTCATTTTTTGAAGTTGCTACCTCTATGGCTTTTGATTATTTTTCTTTTTGTAATATTGATGTCGGCGTAATAGAAGTTGGTTTAGGGGGTCGTTTAGATAGCACAAATGTTATTCAGTCAGCATTATCAGTTATTACCAATATCAGTTTTGACCATGAAGCTTTATTGGGACATACTCTTGAGGAAATTGCACAAGAAAAGGCTGGAATAATTAAACCAATGACACCAGTGGTAATTGGAGAATCACATCCTGAAACCAAACCTGTTTTTCTGGAAAGGGCTAAAGAAATGAATGCTCCTATCTTTTTTGCCGATGAACTTTACCAAGTTTTTTTTAAAAAATATGTTTGCAATAAAATGGAAGTTTATACTTCTGACCATTCAAATTTTCGTGTGGGTATATGCGGAAATTATCAGTTGAAAAATATTGCAACCCTTTTAGCAACAGTTCAGCAATTAAAAAACCTGCATTTCGAGATACCTGAACAAGCTTTGCAAGAAGGTTTGGAATTTGTAACTGAATTAACTGGTTTACAAGGAAGATGGCAGCAAATTCAATCCTCACCTCGAGTAATTCTGGATACGGGTCATAATCTGGGCGGCATTCGTTATGTAGCAGAACAGCTTGAAAATCAAGATTGTAAAAATTTAAGAATTGTTTTTGGAATGGTGAATGATAAAGATATTGATGGAGTTTTATCCTTGATGCCTAAAAAAGCGTTGTATTACTTTACCCAAGCGGCTATTCACCGAGCTTTGCCTGCTGAAATAGTTTTAAAAAAAGCGAATCGTTATGATTTGAACGGGAAAAGTTATTATTCAGTAGCTGAAGCCGTTTTAAATGCCCTTATGGAAGCTGAGCCAGATGATTTGATTTTTATTGGAGGCAGTAATTATATTGTTGGAGAAGCCTTACAATTTTTCAATAAGTAAAATTAATCCAACTCTATTTGAGCACCTTTTTTAAAAATCAGTTAAAATCAACTAAAATCTTCTTAACCATTCAAGATCAAACAATTTTTATTTGATAATTGCATGGAGTTTTTCCTTTAGAAATGCCTGTCAATTTTGATTTTAAAAGTTGACGACGCAATGGATTTATTTTATCGGTAAATAAATGTCCTTCCAGATGATCATACTCGTGTTGAACGACGCGAGCTTTATAATCTTCAAATTCCTCAGTATATTCATTAAAATCAATATCAAAATAGTTAATTTTAATTTTTCGCGGTCTTAAAACATTTTCATGAATTCCAGGAATACTCAGGCAGCCTTCTTCACCACTTACTAAATCAGAACTTTGTTCTAAAATGGTGGGATTAATCATTGTAATTTTAAAATTTCCTAATTCAGGATCTTCTTTTTTTAATGGTGCCAGATCAATGACTAACAGGCGAATAGGCAAACCAATTTGGGGAGCAGCCAGACCAACTCCATCCGCATGATACATTGTTTCATACATATTATTCACTAAATCCTTTAAATCAGGATAATCCTCAGAAATAGGTTTAGCAATTTTTCGCAAAATTGGATTCCCATAAACATAAATTGGTAAAATCATAGTTTCAATTCGATAAAATATAATTTTTTAATAATTAATCACTTATGTAATTTTTATTTTTTATACTTTCTAAATAACTTTGCAAAATAATAGTAGCTGATATTTTATCAACTAAAGCTTTATTCTGTCTGTTTTTTTTCTTTAAACCTCCTTTGAGCATAGCTTTGTGAGCTAAAATTGAAGTAAAACGTTCGTCTACATAAATAAGTTCAATATCTGGAAATTTTCTTTGAAGGGTGGCGACGAAAGGTTTGATATATTTCATTGATTCTGATTCTTTTCCATTCATTTGGAGAGGATAACCAATCAGGATTTTTTCAACATTTTCTTTTTCCAGAAATTTTTCCAAAAATGGTATTATTTCATGAACATGCACTGTTTCTAAAGCGTTGGCTGAAATTTGCAAAGGATCGGTTACTGCAATTCCAACCCTTTTCTTTCCATAATCAAGTGCTAAAATTCTTCCCATGTTTGAGTAATTTTTGCAAAATTAAGTGATAATTTTCAATTTCCACTGATATTATTGGAATTCTTTACTAATTAAACCCAAACCCTCCAAAATTAGGTAATGTAATTTCAAAAAAAGCGAAATAATCGGGTAAATAGTTTGTTTATTTGATCTTTTTTGTTGTTTCTTTGCATTACCTAAATAAGTAATATATGGAAGCAAAACAAAAAACACCCCGATTGGGCAATGGCACATAAAAACCAGGCACGGAACTTAAATGTATCAATGGAAGATATTATTTCTATGGTGTAAAATCAGTTTACGACAAAAAGTTTAAGCGGTCACGAAAGATATCGCTTGGCATTTTGGGAAGCATTACCAAAGAGAAGGATTTTATACTCTCAGAGAGAAACAACAATTGAAAATTAAAAGCAGTAAAAACCTACCACAACAAACGGATAATTATTTTGAATTCTCAAAGAGGACATCGAGCAATTCTTTGATCACCTGAAAAACACATTAGACGCCTCATCATCTAGTATGCAGCGTGAAGAATCTCTCAATGGCTGGATGTTTATTAATCATTTAAGCATGCTGGTTATATACAGGTTATTTGAAATTTTAAAAACAACACCTCTTAACAAACAGAATAAACTCTTACATAAATATTCTCTCATGGATGCTGTTGATCATCTTAAGTCGGTAAAGAAAATAAAATTTGTACCCGATGAATCGGTGATTGCCGAAATTAATAAACCAACAAAAAAGCTACTGGAG
>DAOOVG010000036.1:0-20007 GCA_035369865.1 Paludibacteraceae bacterium
GTTAATAAAGAAGGAATAAAATTTTTTGAAATTTTTTATCGATTTATTTGTTTTTGCTTTAATTTTTTTTTACTTTTGCCGAATCAAATACGATAACAAACAACAGATAATGAATCATCGTTATTTTACATATTTTTATTTTTACTTTTACTTTAAAAGGTAAGAGCAGGATAAATATTATGTAAAATTACGAATGAAAGTTTTTTAGTTTAATCATATAGAGTCCTGCTCACCATACTGAGCGGGATTTTTTTTTGTTTATAATTTTAATCATTTGAATATGAAAAGAATAGCTATTCAGGGCATTAGTGGAGCATTTCATGAAATTGCTGCAAGAGAGTATTTTAAAAACGAAGAAATAGAAATTGTACCTTGTGATACTTTTAAGGATGTTTTTAAAGCTGTAGAAAATGATAAAACACTTTTTGGAATTATAGCCATTGAAAATACTATAGCAGGAAGTTTATTGCAAAATCATAATTTATTACGCGAAAGTGAATGCCTTATCGTGGGAGAACAAAAATTACATATTGAACATCATTTAGTAGCATTAGCGGGGCAGCAATTGGAAGATTTAGAAGAAGTGCATTCCCATCCGATTGCTTTGATGCAATGTGAAGGATTTTTGGAATCCCATAAACATTTGAAAGCTGTAGAAAGTGAAGATACTGCCTTATCGGCAAAAGAAATTGTTGATTATCAAATTTATAAACGAGCAGCTATTTGCAGCCTTTTTGCAGCTCAAAAATATGGGCTTGAAATTGTAGAAAGGAATATTGAAACCAACAAACGAAATTTCACTCGTTTCTTAATTGTTGCTGGACCAACCCTTGCTTTGGAAATGACCAAAAATAATAAAATTAATAAAGCTTCTCTGGTATTTGCATTGCCTCATTTAGAAGGAAGTCTTTCACAGGTACTTTCCATTTTGTCTTTTTATAACATGAATCTCACGAAAATTCAATCGTTGCCCATTTTAGGTAGAGAATGGGAATATCAATTTTATATTGATCTCATTTTTAATGATTATTCTCGATACAAACAGGCAATAGATGCTATTCTTCCTTTGATTGATGAATTTCAGATTTTGGGAGAGTACCACGTAGATCTTTAAAATTTATAAACCAATTTAGATCATTTATAATCAGTAATTTTTTTAAAATAGTACAAATGAATATACAACCAGCACAACGTCTAAATAATGTTTCAGAATATTATTTTTCGGCCAAATTAAGAGAAATAGATCAAATGAATGTTGCAGGGGAAAAGGTAATTAATTTAGGCATTGGAAGCCCTGATTTGATGCCTTCTCCACAGACTATTGAAGCTCTTTGTCAAGAAGCTCATAAGCCAAATGTTCATGGTTATCAGAGTTATAATGGGATTCCTGAATTGCGAAGTGGTTTTGCAGAATGGTATAAAAAATGGTTTCATGTTGATTTGAATCCTGATAATGAAATTCAACCTTTAATTGGTTCGAAAGAAGGAATTTTACATATTACATTGGCTTTTGTAAATCCCGGCGATAGCGTTCTGGTGCCCAATCCTGGTTATCCTACTTATACTTCTGTGAGCAAGTTATGCGAAGCAAATGTAATTCCTTATGATTTAGATGAAAATAATAATTGGCAACCTGATTTTGAGGCACTTGAGAAAATGGATTTAGCCAATGTAAAGTTAATGTGGGTCAATTATCCAAACATGCCGACAGGTGCCAATGCCAGTGTGGAATTGTTTGAAAAATTGGTTGATTTTGGCAAAAAGCATAACATTGTAATTTGTAATGATAATCCTTATAGCTTTATTTTAAATGATAAAAAACTGAGCATTCTTTCTATTCCAGGGGCAAAAGATATTTGTATTGAAATGAATTCGATGAGCAAATCACATAATATGGCAGGATGGCGTATTGCTATGCTGGCTTCTAATGCTCAATTTGTGCAATGGGTGCTGAAAGTAAAATCGAATGTAGATTCAGGAATGTTTCGTCCCATGATGATAGCAGCAGCTACTGCTTTAAAGAATTCAGAAGAATGGCACAACGAAATGAATAAAATTTATGCCTGTCGTCAACAACTTGCTTTTAAAATCATGGATCAATTAAGTTGCACGTATGATCCCAAGCAGGTTGGATTATTTGTGTGGGGAAAAATTCCTGCTCGCTATGCTGATGCTGGCGAATTAGCTGACGAAATATTATATAAAAAAAATGTATTTATTACTCCTGGTTTTATTTTCGGTGATAAAGGGAAACGATATATTCGGATATCTTTGTGTTGTGCAGAGCCTGTTTTAGAAGAAGTTTTAGAAAGATTGAGTTAAATAAAAAAAATTATAATCTGTTTGTAATAACTAAATAAATTGTTAAAATAATATTTATTATGGAATTTGAATCAATTTTATTACCAGGTATAGAAGCCAAACGACCAATTGTTATTGCAGGTCCTTGTAGTGCTGAAACTGAAGAGCAGGTAATAGAAACAGCACGTGAACTGGCTTCTTTTGGAATAAAGATATTCCGAGCTGGAGTTTGGAAACCCCGCACCAAACCTGGTGGTTTTGAAGGGGTAGGAGTGAAAGGATTACCATGGCTTAAGCGTGTGAAAACAGAGTTCGGTATGTACACCACTGTAGAAGTAGCAAATGCTAAACATGTTCATGAAGCTTTGGCTAACGATGTAGATATTTTATGGATTGGTGCACGTACTTCGGCAAATCCGTTTGCTGTTCAAGAGATTGCTGATGCTTTAGAAGGAATTGATATTCCTATACTAATTAAAAATCCAATTAACCCGGATTTAGATTTGTGGATTGGAGCCATTGAACGGATTTACAATGCAGGAATTCGGAAAATCGCTGCTGTTCATCGTGGATTTAGTTCTTATGATAAAAAAATTTATCGAAACTTGCCTCAGTGGCACATTCCAATGGAATTACATAGACAAATTCCTAATTTACTCTTATTTTGTGACCCCAGCCATATGGGAGGGAAACGTGAATTAATTGGTCCTTTGAGTCAGCAAGCAATGGATTTGAATTTCGATGGGCTAATGATTGAATCACATTGTAATCCTGATAAAGCCTGGAGTGATGCAGCTCAACAAGTTACGCCAAAAATTTTAGACTTTATTTTAAATTCACTGGTCATTCGTGAAACCACCCAAACCACTGAAAATTTAACTGCTCTTCGGCGTCAAATAGATGAACTGGATAACGATTTACTTCAATTATTGGCTAAAAGGATGAGAGTTTCAGAAGAAATTGGGGTGTATAAAAAAGAACACAATATGCCTATTTTCCAGCCTGAACGTTATGATGAAATGTTAAAGGACAGAGTGAAACAGGCTATTCAAATGGGGATGGATGGAGAATTTATGAAAACTGTACTAATAGCTATACATGAAGAATCTATTCGTCATCAAATGGTGATCATGGAAAAATCTGATACCACTTTAAATAATTCGACTTCTTCAACAATCCAATGAATTATTACAGAAAAGTAAAGATCGATTCTAAAAATTTATTGAAAAGTTTTTTATCTTCTTTCAGAATGTTTTTGATTATTAGAATTTTCTGCTGCATTTCTACGTGAAGATCGAGTTGAAGACTTTTGTGAAGGTGAGGCTGAAGATTCAGCAGAACGTCTGTTTGTACCAGAAACCTTTCTTTCTTTTTGAGGAGGATTATTTATTTCTTTTCCCCCAGAAGAATTTTGATTTCTTCTTTCAACATTTCCACTGCTGCTTGATGACTGTAAATTACGAGAAGAGGTTTTTCTGTAATTT
Source organism: Paludibacteraceae bacterium (assembly GCA_035369865.1). Lineage (GTDB taxonomy): Bacteria > Bacteroidota > Bacteroidia > Bacteroidales > Paludibacteraceae > MVYY01. The sequence goes on from DAOOVG010000036.1 coordinate 3,786, forward strand.
TCATTAGTCTGATTTACCTTTCGACGATTTGCTTCTGATGATGTTCGACGAGCAGAATTAAATTCAGCTTTGTTGGTTATACCTTTGTTGCGATTATTAAAACTTTTTTCTGGATGTTTCCGCTCGTAATCATTTCGCCGAACAGTTTGATGAAGTTTTACATAAACATCGTGGTGATAAATATTAACTGTTGTGTGATAATGAAATTTATAATCACGTGGTATATATCTGTGAATATGTCCTAAGTAAATATTTACTTTTACAGGTGGACGAGGATGATAAATTTTTGGATAATATCCCCAATAGTAAGGTGACCGCCAAGGACGATAATGGGTACTCCAGAAGAATGTAAAAATTACTGGCTTTCGCACAAAAACAGGTTCAATAATATAATTCACCCCATATAAATATGGATTTCCAATAATTTGAACATAAATTTGAGGATTATTACGCTTCTCAACTACTATGGTTGCTACATCCTGATATATGTTTCTATCCAATATTGCCTGAATTACAACAAGATGCAAATCTTTTTCCGAAGTTTCTACCACACGTAAATAATCAATCCAGCCATCATTATTCAAATCGAGGTTTGAAATTTGATAACGTTCATCATTCAACCTCATTTCAAAATCTTTTAAATTTTTTGATTCTGCAAAAATGGATGCAACTGCTCTCAAATCGAGATTATCGCTTATATCATAATTTTGAGCCTCTATAGTAAAAGCTCTTTGTGCTGGTACCTGAGCAGCAGCTAAAAGTAAAACTGCTAAACTCAATATTTTTGTTTTCATACCTAAATTTTTTAAAGATCAATAAATCAAGTTTTTTGTTTTAAGGCGCTTATGTATGGTATAATAATAAATTCAAAACATATGCCAAACTTTTTTGAGCTTATATTTAACTATACATATTGCTGAATATCAAAGTTATATGTAATTGTTTTTTATTTTTTAAAACAAACACTAAAAATGGTATTTTTAAAATTGGAGAAGAAGGAAATAAGTTATTATAAATCTTGTAAATCGTTTATTATGTTATTGTGTTAAGACCAGCAATCATTAGCCTATTTGGAATCGATTTTTCTCCTGTAATTTTACATAGGAAATTTTTTCACGAAAAATAATTTATGTTTATATGTTATATTTACTCATTCTCTTTTTAAAATGTCTCAGTAATTCAAAAAAATTTTATAATTTTGTATAATAATTCGTTGAATATAAAAAATATGGGTATTTTAAATTTTTTCAATAAAGATAAGAAAGAAACGCTCGAAAAGGGTTTAGAAAAAACAAGAGAAAGTGTTTTTTCAAAAATTTCGAGAGCTATTGCAGGCAAATCAAAAGTAGATGATGAAGTGCTGGATGAATTAGAGGAAGTACTGATCACTTCTGATGTGGGCGTAGAAACGACTTTGCGTATTATTGATAGGATCGAAAAAAGAGTAGCAAGAGATAAATATATAAATACCAATGAGTTAAACACTATTTTAAAAGAAGAAATAGCTGCTTTACTTGCAGAAAATAATATTGAATCTGTGGCTGACTTTTCTGCTAATTTGCCCGCTAAACCTTATGTGATAATGGTGGTAGGTGTGAATGGAGTAGGTAAAACGACAACGATTGCTAAATTGGCTTATCAATACATAAAAGAGGGTAAAAAAGTTTTTCTTGGAGCTGCTGATACTTTTAGAGCGGCGGCTATCGAACAACTTTCTATTTGGGGTGACCGAGTGGGTGCTCACGTAGTGAAGCAAAAAATGGGAGCAGATCCTGCGTCGGTTACTTATGATACCATTGCTTCTGCCATGGCTAATGATGCAGATGTAGTAATTATCGATACGGCTGGAAGATTGCATAACAAAATTAATTTAATGAATGAATTAACGAAAATCCGAAACGTTATGCAAAAAGTTATGCCAGGAGCACCTCACGAAGTGTTATTGGTGCTGGATGGTTCAACAGGACAAAATGCTTTTGAACAGGCAAAGCAATTTACAAAAGCAACAGATGTCACTGCTTTGGCAATAACCAAACTGGATGGCACGGCCAAAGGTGGAGTTGTGCTAGGCATTTCCGATCAATTTAAAATTCCTGTAAAATATATTGGATTGGGAGAAGGTTTAGAAGATTTGCAAGTATTTGATAAAATGGCATTTGTGGAATCATTATTCGAATAAATCTTTGTCTACCAACAAATTAAATAAAGATTTTTGATTCCCAGTAACTGACTATCATGAAAAAAAAAGACACGATTGATATTATTACATTGGGTTGTTCTAAAAATTTGGTAGATTCTGAGTTTTTGATGCGTCAATTTGAAGCTTTGGGTTATCAAGTTCGTCACGATGCGAAAGTTCCCGACGGCAATATTGTGATTGTAAATACTTGTGGATTTATCGCCGACGCAAAAGAAGAAAGTATTTATACTATATTGCAGTTTGCAAAACAGCGAAAAGAAAACAAAATTGACAAATTATTTGTGATGGGATGTCTATCGCAACGTTATTTGAAAGAATTGCAGGCAGAAATTCCAGAAGTGGATAAATTTTATGGAAAGTTTGATTATGTGGAAATTTTAAAAGAACTTGGCGAAAATTATCAACCCCATTTGCGTCTGGAAAGAACTTTAACCACACCTGCTCATTATGCTTATGTTAAGATTGCCGAAGGTTGCAACCGAACGTGTTCTTATTGTGCCATTCCTTTGATGACAGGCAAATATCAATCACGTCCGATGGAAGATATAGAAAAGGAAGTTAAAATATTGGTTTCAAAAGGAGTAAAGGAATTGCAATTAATTGCTCAAGATTTGTCTGATTATGGGGAAGATCTCTACAAAACCTCTAAATTATCAGAATTAATTGAGCGACTTTCAGATATTCAAGGAGTGGAATGGATTCGTTTACATTATGCTTATCCTGTACGTTTCCCATTTGATGTGCTGAAAGTAATGAGAGAAAGAGATAATGTATGTAAATATTTAGATATTTCTTTGCAGCACATTAGCGATAAAATGTTGAAGTTGATGAGAAGAAACATTACAAAAAAGCAAACTTATGAATTAATTGACCGAATTAGAGAGGAAGTGCCAGGTATTCATTTGCGAACAACCTTAATGGTAGGACATCCAGGTGAAACGGAAGAAGATATTCAAGAGTTAAAGGAATTTATAAGAAAAGAAAAATTTGAACGTTTGGGAGCTTTTACTTATTCGCACGAAGAAGGAACTTTTGCTTATCAAAATTATGAAGATGAAATTTCTGAAAAAGAAAAATTGCAACGTTTAGATAAAATTATGGAATTACAGCAACAGATTTCCTTTGAATTGAATCAATCTAAAATTGGGAAAGTATTTAAAGTAATAATTGATAGGGTAGAAGGAGAATATTATATAGGACGAACGGAATTTGATTCGCCAGAAGTGGATCCAGAAGTTTTAATTCCTATTTCAAACAAAAACATTAAAATTGGAGAATTCTCAAATATAAAAATTGTTGATGCTCTCGATTTTGATTTATACGGAATTTCTGTTGTCGATTAATTTTTAATAAACTATTATGACGCAAAAAGAACTCATAGATATAATTGCTAAAAATATTCAATTTCCTCGTGAAGAAGTTGAAAAATTATTGTGGACTACTTCCTTCATTTTAATAAGAGAACTCAGCGAAGGTAAAAATATAGAAATACCTGATTTTGGAAATTTTGAAATAAAAAAACGAGAAGAAAAATTGTTGGTTCATCCTGTCACAAAAAAACGTGTACTTTTTCCGCCAAAATTAGAAGTTCAGTTTAAGCAAAGTTATGCATTAGCAAAGAAGCTAAACAAATTTTTTTAAAATGAGTGATGTCAGATTAAATATCGAATCGTTGGTGGACTTACTTGTTGAAGAAGTTCAGACGAATAGGAGAGAAGCAGAAGAATTTTTTAAAGCTTTCTTTGCTGCGTTAGAAAGTGCTTTATTAGATGGAGAAACGGTGACAATAAAAAATTTTGGTACTTTTCAGGTAGTACGACGTGGTCCTCACAGAATTTTAAATTTTCAAAATAGAAGAGAATTTATTATACCTCGTCGTTGTAAAGTAATTTTTACACCCGATGAAATTTTACGAGATCTTGTAAATAAGCCTTTTTCTTACCTTGAACCCGTAGAACTTGATGTTGAAGATAAAGACGAAAATTTTGTCAGCGAAGAGCCTCCTTTGGAACCTCTTAGTATTTTCAACGAACAAGCCACTGAAATCAAGAGCCTTCTCGAGGAAATAAAAAATCTTTCTCCTCCTTCTTACTCTTCTTTGCAAAATGAAGCTGTCGAAAACGTTCCCATGAAAGAAAAAGAGGAAAGTTCAGAACAGAAAAAAGAGGATGAAAATATTCCTGAAGAAATAATCGAAGAAAAAAATGAAGAAATTTTAGTGTCTTATAATAATGAAGAAGAAGAGATTGTTCCTCCACCTTCAATTATAAACAGTAAAAACGAGGAAGATAATTTTGATGAGTCATATAAAAATGAAAATTTAGAGCCATTAGGAATTCCTTCTCGACCTTTTAAAGGGAATAATCTATCAGATATTCCTTCACCTCGAAAAAGAAGACATTTCTGGCTACCATTGGTTCTGTTCATTATTATTGTTGGAGGTGTGAGTTTATATTATTTTTATTCTCCTGTAAATGAATATGTTAATACACTATTAAAAATTAAGACTGATAAGAATTTGATTTCAGGTGAAAATAAAAATTTTATAACGGAACAGCCATTTGTTGCAAAAGATTCTCTTGGAGAAGTGAGTAAACAATCAGCGAATGAGGTAGATAGTTTGCAAATTTTATTTGATACACCCCGGTATTATAGTGAATTTATCACAACTGAAAAAATTATAGAAGGCAGCAGGTTAGCTGGACTTTCAAGACGTTACTATGGCGTGCCTGTTTTTTGGGTTTATATTTATGAAGCAAATCGTGATCGAATTGCTCATCCAGATAACATTCCTGTCGGCACACCCATTCGTGTACCCAAATTGGATAGCCGTTTAATTGATACTTCAAATCCCCGTTGTTTGGAAAAAGCCAAAGAACTGGAAAAGCTGTACTTAGGTAAAAAATAGAAGTTAATAGCTTATTAATCGGGAATTTATAAATTAAAGTGTTCTTTGTATCTATCGTATAGATATTTAGCTTGCAAATAAGTTGAATTAGGACTCATAAAATGAGAAAATTCAAAGGTAATAGCATCTTCTATTCCGGCTTTACGTGCTGCTTCCAGTTTTAACAATAATTTTTCCCATTTTATAGGGAGAAAACGTATTGGCATATCACGATCAAAAGACTCAATGTTTGTCCAACAGCGCATTTTGTGTGCATCAGCTAATTTTTTATTCACTTCAAGATAATCTGGAAGTTCATGATAATCCACTTGCCCATCTTGAAAAGCTAATATGTCTACTGCACCTTCGATATTGCTTAATATCTCGTTCCATTCATTTTCATGTTGTTGTATTGTTATGGGTTTATCGCCACTCATAACCTGGTCAGTTTTTATTCCATGAATATAAGGAGATAACAAGGTAGGAAGATTGTTTGAAATTGCTTTTGCATGTTTCCCAACTTCGGCATATACTTTAGACATGTTTTTTGTTCGTCTACTAATTTCTTGAGAAAGATACCATCCTTTAAAAGAAGTATGATGACTATATTTCCCCCATACCTCGTCTATCAGCTTTAAATTTAAATCTATTTCTTTTTGAAAAGCACCTTCGATCCAATATTTTCCAGAATCATACATGCCAAAATAAAAAGCCATATTATATTTATCAGCTAAGGTCAGAAACATTTCAACCAAATCTACAGGAGGATAAAAAACATCTTCTGAATCCAGAATACATTTAAAAGGTGAAGCTATCCAACGACCTAGGCCTGCACGAATCAATACTACTGTATGGATTCCAATTGCTTTCATTGCTTGAAAATCTTTGTCCCATTCTTTTACTCCCCAATTTTGATGAGGTATATCCCAACTTATTTCATCAAGGAAAGTAGCGTGGATTGGCATTCCTTTAAAAATTTCTGGGGTTTTAAACATTTCATTAGATAGTTTTTTAAAGGGTGGAGATTTTTTCTCTGGGAATAATGGTTTTTTTGTAATTTCTGACTTAACGTGAGCATTGAGAGTTTGAGCTGTTAATAATCCTGCAGAACCAATAGCTATATTTTTTATAAAATTTCTTCTACCAATTTTTTTCGTTTTCATACCTTTATTTCAATTTTTATACTAAAGGTTATTTTCGTAAATGCTTGTTGAAATAAATTTTTTATTTTGTTTTTGTGTTTTTTAACCAGAAACGCTCAATATCTTCCAATGATTTTCCTGCTGTTTCGGGCATCAGTTTCCAAACAATGAGCATGTATGGTATGCACATTGCTGCGAAAAGGAAGAAAGTTCCTGATGGAGTCAAAGTTTCTAACATCCATGGAGTAAGTTGTCCGATAAGATAGGTGCCAATCCATAACGAAAGGGTTGCAATAGACATAGCCAATCCCCTAATGCGAGTAGGATACATTTCAGATAGAAAAACAAAAATGACGGCGCTAATAGAGCCAGCACAAAAAAATATGTAGGCAAGGAAGCATATTAACAAAAAAATACTTGTTAATCCCCAAACATTAGCAAAGGAAAAATAAAGTCCAATTAGTATAAGAGAAATAATCATACCACTTACACCAACATACACGAGTTTTTTACGTCCAATTTTATCAATGATCAGTAAAGCCAACACCGTAGTGAGCATGTTAACCGTTCCTATTAATGCTTGATAAAATAGCGAATCGCCTCGTGATAAGCCACTTGATTCGAAAATAGAAGGTCCATAATATAAAACGGCATTGACACCCATAAATTGACCCAACATAGCAATGGCACAACCGATAAGCACCGCTTTTCTAAAACCTGGCTGCATGAGTACTTTCCAGTCAGAAGATTCTTTTGCCTGTAACTGAAGTACTTTTTCTGTTTCATTCATTTGATAAATTACTTCCTCCTGATTTGTAAAAATTCTTGAAAATATTTGAGCAGCTTGACTTTTTTTATTTCTTACCATTAACCATCGTGGACTTTCAGGAATAAAAAATATGACAATGAAAAACAATAAGGCAGGCAATGTTTCTGCTCCTAACATACCACGCCATGCTTCAGTCGCGAAAATTTTTTGCATCATAGGATTGGCTGAATGATAATTTACTGATAAATTTAATAGATAGTAATTCATCAGATATGCGGCAAGAAATCCAATAGTGACGGCTAATTGGTATAATGAAACCAGTCTGCCGCGGTGTGAAGCTGGAGAGATTTCGGAAATATAAAGCGGGCATACTACAGAAACGATTCCTATACCTGCTCCTCCTACCATTCGCCAGATGACAAGTTCTGTTAAACTATTAGATAAGGCACAGCCAATTCCACAGGAAGTAAATAAAACAGCCGATAAAAACATGGTTATTTTTCTACCTAATTTATCACTTAATCTACCAGCAAAAATTACCCCTATAATTGATCCAACCAATGCACTGCCAACATACCAACCACTTTGCATAGTGGTGAGTTGAAATTGAGTAGAAACTTGTGAAATAGTTCCTGAAATAACGGCTGTATCATAACCGAATAAGAGTCCTCCCAAAGCAGCAACCAATGAGAGAAAAGCAACATACCCCATTTGAATAGTTTTATTTTCCATAAAAATTATAAATTAAAATATTCTTTATAGCGATGATACAGATGACCTGCTTGATGATAAGCTGATTGCGGACTCATAAAATGAGAAAATTCAAAAGTAATGGCTTTATCATAATTTGCCCGTTTAGCAGCTTCCAGTTTAAGACGAAGTTTATCAAATTTGATAGGGAGGAATTTAATAGGCATATCTCTGTCAAATGATTCAGCATTGGTCCAGCACTTCATACCATATTTATCAGCAAGTTTTTTATTTACAGTAAAGAAAGCGTCCAATTCATCATAATCAATATGACCATCTTGAAAAGCGCAGGCATCAACTACATCGTGAATACCGGCAAAAATTTCGTCCCATTCTTTTTCATGTTGCTGCACCGAAATGGCTTCTTCTTTTGTCAAAGCACTGCTACTTGCAGCAACCGCTTTTTTGCCTTCAATCCAAGGAGAGATAAAAGTAGGAAGTCCGCCTGAAACTTCTTTACATTGTTTTCCCATAGCATGAAAAGCACCAATAGCTCCTTTTGTTGCTCTGCTTATTTCTCCACTAATGTACCAACCCTGAAAACTTTTATGTTTTTCTCCATAATTTTTCCATACCTCATCAATAACATATTTATTGTCCTCAATTTCATACGACATGTCGCCTGTTTCCCAATAATGCCCTGAGTCATAGAGACCAAAATAAAATTTCATACCATATTTTTCTGCCAATCTCAGAAACATATCCAGTAAATCAACAGAGGGCATGTAACATCCTTTGTTTAGTAAGTATTTTGAAGGATAAGTAATAAATTTTTTGTAACCACTTCGAATCATGATAACCGTATCGATTCCAATTGCTTTCATGTATTGAAAATCCAAATCCCATTCGGCTTCACCCCAATTTTGGTGAGGAATATCGTGCGAAATTTCATCCAGAAAAGTTCCAGTGATTTTTAAGCCATTTTCTTTTGGTACGATGAGCTTGCTTTTTAATAATTCATTTTTTTTAATATTGAGGATAGGTCTATTTTTGGGGTATACTTCTTTCTCTAACTTTGATATCTGTTGATTGGAACCTATAGCTTGCACTTGGGATAAGGCAATAGTAGAAGCACTGGCAACAGCCGCTTTTTTTAAGAAATCTCTTCTTGAAGTTTTTTTCATGATTAAAATATTTTTTGGTTAATTTTTAAAGTTCCCATAAATATCTACTTTTTTCTTATTAAATGGGTCCAATAATTGATCTATTAACACAGCCATTTCTCCTCTGGTAATTTGTTTATTAAAATCGAAAGGAGTGAAGTGATATTTTGAATAAATTTGCTTTGAAGCTTTTTCAATTCCTTCTTTAATGATGATATTTTCTTTTTGAGCAATATTATCAATTATTTGCAAAGCATCTTTCAAAATGACAGGAGAAGTGATAGAATTAATTTCAATATCAGGATAAACTTCTTTTAAACCTTCTAATTCTGAATATAAAAGAATGTCGTTCACCCTAAACCATGTTTCATTAGCCCAACCTTTGCTTTTCCCTTCTCCTTTAAGAATGCCAGTAGCACCGATTCGTTGTAAAGGTAAAAATAAAGAGTCGTTTTTTTCTACATCTAAATAGGGCATAAGATATCCACCATAATTTAATATTGTGTTTTGCACATCACGAACTTCAACTTCATTTATTTTTTTGTTTTGTTTTACAGCAAGAGCTGCTAAAGCTCCTGCTGCTTGCCCTACTTGTAAAACTACTGGTTGCAAACGGGTTGTACCATTTACTATGTTGGAAACAGAAATTGATTTCTCAGCTACGATTAATCCTGGTATGTCCTTAGGAATTAATGTTCCGAGTGGTAATCCATAAGAGGGGATAGGATAAAAACTTAAATCTGGAAGTGGTACTTGACCATTATATCTTTTGTGATGATGATCAATTGGATAATCGCCAACAGCAATATTTGTTCGGTATAATTTATATTTTTGAGAATAAGGTTCTCTGATATAATTTTCTGTAAAACGAATTAAACCATGTATTCTTCTTGATTCACGATGATAAGGTATAAAAGGCAACAAATCTTCTGTAGGATATTCATCATCTGCCAATCCTAAATTGTTGAACCCTAACTCTTTTTGCATAAAATAAATGAATCCCATTGTTATATTTTTTGCCTTTTTTAGTGCTTCTATTCTTTCTTCGGTAGTCATTTCTATAATGTTAAGGTAACAATCGTTGCCATCCATAGGCCAATTAATCATATATTTATTGTTTGGTAATTTTCCATAAGTAATCATGGTTTGTGCAGGCCAGGGTTGTGGTGGGTTTGAACAATATTTATTAATACAACAACACAAGTAAAGAGTGGAATCGTAATCGATTGGTCTTTCAATGGTGACATCGCGTCCATAATCTTTTAAAGTGGCTACATAAGTTAAATCTTGAATGATGTCATTGGCTTCTTCTGGTGCTCCAGGTTCACCTGTTTCTTTTCTGCTTTCCATGCCTATATCGTAGCCTACCCCACATAGTTTAGCAACGTCTCCTAATTCTGTGGCATCAATAACAATTTTAGCAGAAAAAGTAAGAGTGCCATTTGGTGTATTTACTTCTGCGAACCATTTGTCATTCTTCTTTTTTAATGAAGAAAGTGTAGAATTATAATATACTTTTAATTTTTTTTCTTTAGCAGCAATATTTTTAAAAATTTTATCACCTACAGAGGGTTCAAATAAAACATTGCTTACCCATCCTGTTTTTAATGCTTCAGGAGTTCTATAGTAGTTTGTTAAAGAATCTTTAAATTCTCCCCATATCCCGCTTGGTAATTGATAATTGCCATCTACTGCACTTACTCCAGCAGCAGTTAACATTCCTCCCAACCACGTAGATTCTTCAATAATTACCGTTTCAGCATTTAATCTTGAAGATTGTATTCCTGCACTGATTCCGCTTGCCCCTCCTCCGATTATCAACACATCAGTTTTGATAACATTATCTTTGATGCAAGAAGATAAACTAAAAAAAAATGCCGCACTCATAAAAAGGTAAAATATAGAATTTTTATTTGATTTCATAAAAAAAGATTTTAAAGATGTCAAATTATCTATTTTTTTATTGTTTCTAAAGGCTTGCTTTCTAACATGCCATTTTGGACGTCGTTCCATAGATTTTTTTCTATAATGTGAGAAATATCGAAAATCATGACTCCATCAGATTCTTGTAAATTCATGATAATAGAACGAGTTAAATCTTTACGTTGATTATAAAATTGACTTGCCAAAATTCCTCCATAAAAAGGATTTCCGTCTAAAATTTTTTTTAATTTTTTGCAAGAACCTTCTACACAATACCATGTCCCTTGTTGAAGTTGGGTATCCGTTTCATTTTTTATCATCGGTTGATTTTTTAAATAATCTTCAATTGAAATGGTAGTATAATAGTTCCCAACAGTGAATAAATCCAATAATTCTCTAAAACCGAAATTTTTATACTCAGAAGTTGCCCACTTGTATTCTTTACTAGGGTCATAATTTTTACTTGCAAAGTTGACCCCTACTTCATAATAGGAAGGATACCATGCTCCTGTATAAACTCCAAAAGAAATATTTTTATTCACTGATTTTACTTTTTTTCGGGCTAAAGACATAAAATCATAAATATTTTTAGCTCTCCATTCTATCCATTTCAAAAAATGTTTACCTTCTTTTGGATAAAAATTACCTTTTGAGTCTTTTTGCCATTCATAAATATCATTGGGAAAATTTTCTATTTTTTGTCCTATGTATTGTTCAAATTTTAAACGAGAATAATTTGAAAAATCTGCCATAATACCATCATATCTTGCTCTATCGAGGATAATACCATCAATAGCTGGATATTTTGATATAAATTCTGTAAAAATATTTAAAATATATTCTTGATAGTCAGGTAAAATCGGATTAATCATGGCAGAGTATTTATTTTTTAACTCTGTAATAGGGAGGATTCCTTTATCAGGAGTATAAACTACAGAAGCCCATTCAGGGTGAGTGGTATAAATAATGCCACGATCATAAAAATTGTGTCCTCCTACAAAAACATTAAAGGAAGCATGTACTTGTAATCCCAATTGATGGGCTTTTGTTATGAAATAATTGGCAAAGTCGAAGTCGGGTCTATTAAAACCTTTCCATTCTTTCATTTGTGGGGCAAATTGACTTTTATATAGTACTTCACCACTAATTGGACGTACATCCAAAATGGCGTGAGTAAATCCTAACTTCTTTATTTTGTCAAGGTAATAATCAATAGAGTCAGGATAACTTAAACGTTTAAAGTTAGCTGTTGCATCAAACCACATTAATGCGGGTTTCTTGTTATATTTTTTTTCAGCAGCGGTTGATATAGAAAAAATAAATAAAAAAGAAAGAGTTAAAGAGATTAAAATTTTTTTCATAGTTATTTATTTTAGCAATTTATTATTCATCAAAATTATTTTACTCCTCCACCATAAATGTCAATTTGTTCTCCACCTTTTGAAGATAATTCTTGATTGGTATAGATATTGAAAAAATTAGATGCGGGGCACCGCATATCAATTTGACGTTTTGGATTAAAAGGGATACAAACAATTTTTCCTTCTACATTTCGATATAAATAAGTTTCTAACCATTTTGCACCAATTACTTTTGTATTTGTTGGTTGTACAGGTTTACCTTCGTTCCCTACTTGATCAATGGCATTTACTCTTTTATATTCTCCTTTTCCATCTAGAGTGTAGCCATTGCAGTTAATATCTGTTTGGAATTTTTTCCCTTTCCCTTCTACTATAAATCTTAAAGTTCTATCATGAATGATTTGAACAGACACAAATACAGTATCGCCTGGATAGAAATAATGTTTTTCTTGGACAGGTGCGTTCCCGTATCCAGATTCTTGCCCACTTGAAGCGTGTGATGCCCATCTGTAAAAAGGCCGGAAGGCTCTTCTGTCTGCACTAATACCTCCAGTTTCCGTCATTATTACTTCCCAGGTTAATCCGATATCCGTTTCTTGCCCATCGGCTCTTCCTCCTAAATATACAGAAGGATTATCTAAATATTGTGCTGGTTTATTGGGATTGATTCGTTGAGGATCGAAAGAAATGGTTGGTAAAACTACTGTTCCGCATATTCCTAACCAATGGTCGTTACTAGATAATATTTTTCTGTAATATGCACCAAGAAAGCAATTGGGTGTAACACCTGGCGGAATTTCATTTGATAAAAAATTTTGAAAATCTATATTTTCTTCTGTTGAATCAATTTCGGTACTATCATTAGGTTCTTGAATCGTATCATTTTGAGGTGGAAACATATCAGGGGTAATGGTTATTCCATTTTCGTTATTGTTACAACTAAATAACAAAATAGCTATACTTAAAACATAAAAAAATTTACGTGACGTTTTCTTTGCCATAAATCTGTAGGTGTTATAAATAATTCATTTTTTTTAAATAATCAGTCCAAATAATATAAGCTTCTGGTTGAAGATGGATGCCATCTTTGGTTAAATTTGCTTTTAATTGTCCTTTTTCATCAGAAAGCAAAGAAGCAATGTCGATATAGGGAATATTTTTTTCTTCACACAATTTTTTAAGTTGACTATTAAGCTGGACAATGGTAGGATTTTTACCTTTTAATTCATTATAAGTAAGGGAAGTATCATTTACAGGTAGAACACTTTGAATATACAATTGTGTTTGAGGAGAAACAGCTTGTGTTACTTCAATTATTTTTTCAAAATTTAAAATTATTTCTGTTATATTCCGTCCTGCAGTAATGTCATTTATTCCAGCCATTAAAAAAATTTTTTTAGGTTTTGTTTGTAAAATTTCAGGCAAACGATGTAAAATTCCATAAGTGTTATCACCTCCGATGCCTCTGTTGACAACATCTTCATTTTTTAATAAAATAGACCACCATCCTTGTTCTGTGATGCTATTGCCCAGAAATACTATATTATTGGCTCTTGTTTTTTCTTGACGATGGGCTTTTAAACGGCTCATATAATAAGGGGTTTCAAATAATTTATTAGTAACAGATTTATTTTCATTAACATAAGGTTTTAGTATTTCAATCCACATTTTATATCCTTCGCCAGTTAAATGAAGTCCGTCATTTGTAAATTCTGGTTTTAACTGTCCTTTGTCATTACAAAATGCTGAAAAAAGATCAATGTATGTTAGATTTTTTTCTTGACAAAGTTCCTTTAATTTTTTATTCAAGAAGAGAATATGCTTTTCTTTGTTTTGAAGTCGTGGATATTTTTTAAAATCATTGTTAATGGGCAAAATGCTTTGAATGTATAGTTGAGTGGTTGGACTTTTTTCTAATATTTCTTCAATTATCATTTGATAATTATATAAAATGATAGAATCAGGATTGTTTTTTGAAATATCGTTTATTCCTATTAAAAGAAAAATTTTTGAAGGTTGAGCAACTAATATATCATTTAAACGTGCCAGTATTCCCAACGTAATGTCACCTGATATTCCTCTATTTTTTATCTTCGAATTTTGAAAAAACTCAGGCCATTCCCCATAATCAGTAATACTGTTTCCTAAAAAAATAATTTCGTTATTTTCACGTGGAAGTATTTTGTAAATAGATCTTTTTTGTTCATAATAAATTGTTTGGTAATTGTTTTTTTCTAAAATGTCTGAAATTACATCGGGGCAATTGGTAGTAATGGCGCTTACTTTATTGTTTACTTGAACAAATAAAGCTATTTTAGGATCGTCCACTGTCCATGTCCATACATCTAAACCAGCTTCTTTCGCTTTTTTTACTAAATTTTCGGTCAATATTTTATAATGTACATCTAAACCGTCAAAATTGTATTTTTTACAAATTGCAATTAATTCATTTTCCTTATTTTTTTCGCTACTTAAATAATAGCATTTTAAATATGGTAGTTGTTTCTTAGCTTCGATTAGCATTGGGAGATGAAATGAAATAATAACAGCATTCTTTTCTTTTCCTGATCTTTTTAGGATGGAACTTAAATTTGAAATAATTTTTTTTGCATTTTTTTCATTTTCGTCTTTAATTTCAATAATTACTTTTTTACCTTCAGGGAGGATGTCAAGTACGTCTTGTAAAAAAGGAATTTGTTCGCCGTTTTTTAGTTGTAAATCACGTAATTCTTTTGCTGTAGAAGTAGAAATGTTTAAGTTTTTGTTGGCTGTTCGTCCAGTCATTTGATCATGCATCACTATTAAGGAATCATCTTTAGATTTCCATACATCTAATTCGATAGCATCGGCATTTAATTCAAAAGCTTTTTTAAAAGCTGCTATGCTATTTTCTAATTCGTAGGCAGAAGCACCCCGATGAGCAACAATGCTTATTTGAGAAGTAAGGGGAAAAGAAAGAAAAATAAAGGTTAGTAGAAAGCTTAAAAAAATTGGTTTTAATTTCATTTTTTAACTATTTTAGAAATTATTTTAATCATTGTTTGTTAAAGCTTTATTAATTCCTGCTTTTACATTTTCCCACTGATCATACATAATCAAGTAAATGATATCAAAAAACATCAATCCATTCGATTCTGTTAGACAAATGTAAACAGCTTTTTCACAATCTTGAGGGGCATTGTAAAAATTTAAACCATACAAACCGCCACATACTAATACATCTCCCTTTGTCACTTCTTGAGCCTGTTGAAGTGCACCTTGCACTGTCCATTCACCTGAACCGTAAAGGGTTTTACTATAAGCTCCTGTCATATAAAAATCTAACAAATCAGCAATTCCATAATTTTTATAATTGGGGGTCGCCCATTTATATTTTTGAGAAGGGTCGTATTTTGGACTTGCCCAATTCACTCCTTCGTTGTAATAACTTGAATACCAAGATCCTGTATAAATGCCAAGCTGAATATTCTTATTAATGGTTTTAATAGTGTTTCTAACTCTCTCAACAAAATCATGAATTGTCTTTGCACGAAATTCAAGCCATAATTTAAAATATAGACCTTCAATTCGATTATAAGTTCCATCGGCATTAGGCGTTGAATCCCATCTAAAAATATCCTCAGGGTAATTGGTTAATTTTTTCCCAATGTAAGTTTCAAATTTTTCTCGTGTAAGGTTGCTAAAATCACTTTCGATACTATTAAAACGGCAACGATCGAGCACTATGCCATCCAACGATGGATAATTAGTTGCAAGTTCAGCAATGATGCTTAAAATGTAATTTTGAACATGCTCATTTACCGGGTTAAAAAACTTAGTGGTACTATTTCCATCATACAATATATTAGTTAAACCTTGTGCTCCAGGTAAATATAAAATGGTTAACCAATCAATTTTGTCGGGTTCGCGATAAACGACGCCTGTTCCTGAGTTGCTCATATTTCCTCCTACAAAAGTATTGATATTGGCATGCACTTTTAATCCGAGGTCATGTCCTTTTTCAATAAATGCAGTTAAATAATCCCATGTGGCAGTTCGTTCTGTTTCTCCAACCTTAGTAAGAGGTGCAACTATATTGCTTTGATAA
>DAOOVG010000037.1:0-20001 GCA_035369865.1 Paludibacteraceae bacterium
TAAAATTTAGCAATTTTGCTATTCAAAATTTATTTAAACCAAAAACTTATCGAATAGTTCCACAAGGTGAAGGTCAAACATTTTCTGTTAATGCACGTACCAACGGACAATCTTATAGCTCATTTGATATTTCATTTTTGGAGCCCTGGTTAGGGGGAAAACGTCCTAACTCACTTTCTGCTATGGTTTATTATTCCACACAATCAGCCATAAGTAATCGTTATTTAAATTACATCAGTAACTTATCAAGTCTTTACTATGGAGGTTATTATGGAGGATACTATGGAGGCTATGGAGGTTATGGTGATTATTATCAAACAGAAGTTGATCCCGAAAGATATATGCGTACCTTGGGAGCTTCCATAGGTTATGGTAAACGTTTAAACTGGCCAGATGATTATTTTAGCTTTTACAGTGAATTATCTTATCAATTATTTAAATTAAACAATTGGTATGCTGGTTATTTTCCTATGACAGGAGGAACATTTAATAATCTTAGCTTAAACTTAACATTATCACGTTCTTCTATTGATAACCCCATTTTTACTCGTAATGGTTCTTTATTTTCCTTGGGTTTAAAAATTACTCCTCCTTATTCACTTTTTACAGGCAAGGATTATTCACAACCAATGACAAATGAAAAACGCTATAAATTTATTGAATATCACAAATGGACGTTAACAGGTAAAACTTTCACTCCCCTTTCTGCAAATAATAAATTAATTTTAATGGCAAGAGCCCAATTTTCTTATCTTGGTTATTTCAATAAATATCTTAAGTCTCCTTTTGAAACATTTTATATGGGAGGTGATGGAATGTCAGCTTATACCAGTTATGGAACAGAATATATAGCCATGCGAGGATATGAAAATGGCGCATTAACTCCTTATGATGCTACGACAGGAGTAGCAGCAGGATATTTGTATAATAAATATACTTTAGAATTACGATTCCCTCTCTCGTTAGAACAATCAGCAACTATTTATGCCTTGGGATTTGTAGAGGCAGGTAATTGTTTTAAAAGCTTTTCTGGACCGAATGGTTATAATCCATTTAATTTAAAACGTTCAGCAGGAATTGGAGTACGTATTTTCTTGCCAATGTTTGGTATGATGGGAATAGATTGGGGATATGGTTTTGATAAAGTAACAGGTTCAACAAAACCAAGCGGCAGCCAATTCCATTTTGTTTTAGGACAAGAATTATAAATTGAATAAAAAAAATTTTTAATAATTTTGGCAAGAAATTTGCTTTTTCAAAAATAAAACTTTTAAAACATTGGATATGAAAAAATTAATTTTAACTTTCTGTTTATTTTTTTCTTTGTCGATGGCAGGAATAGCTCAAAAAATTGCTACTGTTGATATGAATTATATTTTAAAAAATATTCCTGCTTATGAAGCTGCCAATGAACAATTGAATCAAATTTCAAAAAAATGGCAAGCCGAAGTAGAAGCACAATTAAAAGAAGTAGAAACAATGTATAAAAACTATCAAACCGAATTAGTTTTTATGACAGAAGAAATGAAAAAAAAGCGTGAAGATGAAATTATCGCGAAAGAAAAAGCAGCACAAGAATTAAAACGTACTTATTTTGGTCCTGAAGGGGAACTTTTTAAAAAACGACAAAGTTTAATGAAACCTATTCAAGATGAGATATTCACTGCCGTTCAGGAAATCAGCAAAGAAAAAAATATAGATTTAGTTCTTGACAAGAGTACTTCTGTAAATATTATTTTTTCTTCTCCTGCTTTAGATATTAGTGATGAAATACTTAAACAATTGGGATATTCAAAGTAATTTCCTATATTTGTAAGCTAATTTTATATTAATTTTTAAACAAAGACATCATGAAGAAATTTGCTATTTTGTTACTCTGCCTTCTTCCTCTAAAATTAATTGGACAAGAATTAAAATTAGGTCATATTAACTCTCAAGAAATTCTTTCCTTAATGCCTGAAAGATCGCAAATTGAGAAAACTTTAGGTGATTTGCAAAATCAATGGGAAAATGAACTATTGAAAATGCAACAAGAATATTATGCTAAAATTAAAGAATTTCAAGACAAACAAGCCACAATGCCTGAAAGTATAAAACAGGCTCGCCAAAGTGAAATTGTTGAAATGGAACAACGTATTACTACCTTTCGACAAACGGCTGATAGTGACCTTATGAAAAAGCAACAAGAACTTTTTGCTCCTGTAATTGAAAAAGTAAAAAAAGCAATCAATGAAGTTGGTGCTGAAAATAATTATACTTATATATTTGACATAAGCACACAAATTATTGTATATCAATCCCCTAAGTCTAATGATTTAACACCTTTGGTAAAGAAAAAGTTAGGCTTAACAGGTAGTAGCAGTAAGTAAAAAATAAAAAATTTTTAAATATAGTAGTAACAACAAAGCCTTTGATTAATTTCAAAGGCTTTGTTATCATATAGCAGAATTAATTAGTTGTTGTTTACTGGAACTTTTTTAAATACCCAATATTTTTGTAAATTATAATTAAAGCCAATGGAAACTATTAAATCAACAATAATTTTACTGAATTTATAATCAATTTTTAGGAAAGTAGTGATTAAATAAGTACCCGTGTCCTTTAAAAAAATACTATTGGCAACTACCAGCGAAAATTTGAGTAATTGTTTTAGTCCAGTACTTTTATAAGGTAATTCTTTAGAACGAAAAGTCCAGCCTTTATTGACAGTAAAATTAAACAATGCTCCTACAATTCCTCCAATGATAATAGATACCGTATAATGAATATGTACTACTTCGGTGAAAAAAATCATAGTAGTATAATCAATCGCTCCACCAAGCATAGCCGAAAATTGAGCTTTAGTAAACGTAAAAAGCCTTTCGATCATATTATTGAATTTTTTCCCCTCCCCTTTCGTTTTTGTCTCTTTCATCTGCTAATTGTAATATTTTTTTAGTTTCTAAAATATTCATTATCAATAAAACTAAACAAGCTAATGAGGAAGTATAAATAATTGAATTTTTAAAAATTACTTCAAGGACAAGAATAAGTGAAATTAAAATACGTACTTCTGTTGGTCCAAATGCTCCTGAATCAATAGAATATTGATTAATAATTTTGTAACGCAGTAAAGCTGTTATCATTTCCCAACCATATAGCACTACGAACAAAAAACCTATTATTTTCCAGGGAGAAATTGCATACACAATAAATCCACCACCCATTAAAATAACGCCCAACCAATCAACGGTAACATCTAAAGAAAAACCATACCATTTCCTTGGCTTATGTCGATAATAAGCAACTCTTCCATCAAGCGAATCGCCAAACCAACTAATGACAAATCCTAATACCCCGACTAAAAGTAAATATCTATTTACATACACCGCTAATATAAAACTTAAAAAAACAATCACACTTCCCAAAAAACCAATAGCAGTGAGCATGTCAGAACTCATCCAGGCTGGAATACGTTGAACTAAATAAGCAAGGGTACTCTGTTCATATTTTCTTAATAAATTGGTTCGCGTTCTTCCTTCAGAAATTGTTTTGACAATTTCTTGTTGCGTTTCATCTTTAATTTTTCCCATTTCTTATGTCGTAGAAAGAATAATTTTTAAATAAGGTATGCTTATATCGCAAAAGTAGTATTTTTTAAAACTCTATGCAATTTTTTGAAACAATAATCTATAATTTTAAAAAATAAAACATAAGACAATAAGAAAAACTTTTGTAATTCAATTAGTTGGGAAAAATAATAAATTATTTCTAAAAATTATCTAACTTTATATAATTTGATAGTCATATTTATCAAACAATTTTTAGCTTTGTTATCAATAATAAAATGAAAGAGAAGATAAAAACTAAAAAATAATGTATTTTTGCAGCAGAACAATAATTAATGATAACATTACTGGTATTCAATTTGCTTCCAAAAAGATAATTATATGATTTTAAATTATATATGGATTGGATTTTTTTTGATTGCTTTTGTTGTTGCTTTTATTCAAATGATTATTTATGGAAATGTTCAGGTGTTTTCTGATATGCTCAATGCTACTTTTGATTCAGCAAAAACAGGTTTTGAAATTTCTTTGGGTTTAACAGGCGTTCTTTCTTTGTGGTTGGGAATTATGAAGGTAGGTGAACGTGGTGGTGTAGTTCAAGCTTTTTCTAAAGTAGTTTCGCCTTTTTTTGAAAAAATTTTTCCTGATCTTCCTAAAAATCATCCAGCTTATGGAAGTATGTTGATGAATATCGCTGCCAACATGTTAGGGTTGGATAATGCAGCTACTCCTCTTGGATTAAAGGCTATGAAAGAAATGCAGGAAATCAACCCCAAAAAAGATACTGCTTCCAATCCTATGATTATGTTCCTCGTGTTGAACACTTCAGGACTAACTTTGATCCCTGTAACAATTATGGTTTATCGAGCTCAACTGGGAGCAGCTAATCCGTCCGATATTTTTCTTCCTATCTTGATAGCTACCTTTTTCTCAACACTTGCAGGATTTTTAAGTGTAGCAGCTTATCAAAAAATCAATTTACTGGATAAAACCATTTTTAAAACTTTATTAGGGTTAATAATTATTATTGGTTCTATTTTATATTTTTTCAGTAAAGTTACTCAAAATCAACTTACTTTATATTCAAATTTTATTGCCAGCTTTATCTTAATTTCTCTGATCATTTCTTTCATTGTGGCTGCAATGATTCATAAAATAAATGTATATGATGCTTTTATTGAAGGTGCAAAAGAAGGTTTTCAGGTGGCAATTGGTATTATTCCGTATTTGATTGCTATTTTAGTGGCAATTGGCGTGTTTCGTGCTGCTGGTGCTATGGACATGTTGATGAATGGTTTTGCCTGGTTTTTTGGGCTAATAGGTGTTAATACTGACTTTGTAGGAGCCTTACCCACTGCCTTAATGAAACCTTTAAGTGGCAGTGGTGCAAGAGGAATGATGGTAGATGCAATGAAAATGTATGGTGCCGATTCTTTTGTTGGCAGACTTTCCTGTATCGTTCAAGGTTCTACTGATACCACTTTTTATATTCTGGCTGTTTATTTTGGATCAGTTGGCATTAAAAATACTCGTTATGCAGTTATTTGTGGCTTATTAGCTGATTTTGTTGGAATTGTTGCAGCTATTTTAATTGGATATCTCTTTTTTCATTGAAATATTTTATAAATTGATTTTCAGTTTAAAAAAGTAAAAATAATTTTACGAAAATGCAAGAAGTAATTGAATACATAATAAGATTTTTATTAGGTGACGAAAGTTCAACTGAAATTGCTAATTTGATAGGATATACTTCTGATAAAGAAGAATTTAGTCATTATAAGCTCGTTATTTATCCCTCTGACTTTTTTCAACCAGAGGTTTATGGAACTCCTCAAACTTTACCAGCCTTACCATTAAAAATTTGGGAGGATACACCGATTCTTTTTGGACAGCCGAAGGTTGAAAAAATTGGGCAGACAAGAATTCTTTATGCAGATATAATTGCCAGCACCTATTTTTTAATTACACGTTATGAAGAAATGATTCGTCCAGAGTGTCGAGATGTTCACGGACGCTTTCCTGGAAAAGAATCTATTGGTTATCGGGCTGGTTTTATTGATCGTCCATTGGTTGATGAATATGGAAAACTTTTACGAAAACAATTAATAAAATTAGGAATTGATGTTCCCGAACCTACAAAAAAAATAAAGAAAATATTTTTAACGCACGATGTTGACCAATTGGCTCATTATCGCAGATTTAGAGGAATGATGGGAGCTTTATGGAGAGGAATCAAACATCCTAATAAACGACCTGAAGCTAAAAGAGCCATAAAAACTTTTTTTAAAGGAATAAGATTTGACCCATGGTACACTTTTCCATGGCTTTTTAAAATGGATCTATCATTGATTGATGTATTGGGAAAAGAAAGATGTGAAATCATTGTATTTTTGAAAGCAGGAGGAGGAAAACAAAGGGAAGACAAACCTCATTCAAATTTAGTTCATCCTGATTATCAAAATCTTATAAAATATTGTAAAAGAAAAAATATTACGATTGGCTTGCATACCAGTTATAAAGCAGGTAAGTATCCAGAATTAATTGCAGAAGAGAAAAAAAGATTAGAGCGAAATGCGAAAGTCAAAATTTACTATAATCGTAATCATTTTTTGAGAATGTGCGAACCAGAAGATATGGAATACCTGATCAAAGCTGGATTTACAGATGATTTTACTCTTGCCTATGCTGATGTGGCTGGTTTTAGAATAGGAACATGTCATCCTGTAAAATGGATTAATCCTAAAAATAAGGAATTAACTTCGCTGACCCTTCATCCTATGACTATCATGGACAGCACGTTAAGTGATAAACGCTATATGAATATGAGTGCTTACGATGCTTATGAATATTGCGTACAATTAATCAATAATATAGAAAATTATGGAGGAGAATTTGTTTTATTGTGGCATAACACAATGGTTGAAAAAAAATCTCAATCCTATCATCGTACCTTATATCAAAATATTATTGATTATCTGAAAACAAAATAAAATGCAAAAAACAGCCATAGTTTGCGTAACTAATGATTTAACTACCGATCAACGTGTTCATAAAACGTGCTTAACTTTACAAAAATGTGATTATCAAACCATTGAAGTAGGACGATTGTTGCCTGAAAGTTTACCAATCGATAGACCTTATTCTGTTCGTAGATTTAAACTCTGGTTCCGTAAAGGTCCTCAATTTTATGCGGAATATAACATTCGCTTGTTTTTTTATTTACTCTTTTCAAAAGTTGATCTAATTTTTGCCAACGATTTGGATACCCTACCAGCAGCATTTTTGGCAGCAAAAATTCGCAAAAAAAGATTAATTTACGATACGCATGAATATTTTACCGAAACCCCTGAATTAGTAAACCGACCTCGCACACAAAAAATCTGGGAAAAAATTGAAAATTTCATTTTTCCTAAATTAACTGATATAATTACCGTCAATCAATCAATTGCAAATCTTTATGAAGCAAAATATCATAAAAAAATTTATGTTTGCAGAAATATCCCCCTTGACTTCACTCCTACTCGATTAAAAACACGTGAAGAATTGGGATTGCCTTTAGACAAACATATTCTTATTTTGCAAGGAACAGGAATTAATGTGCAACGTGGTGCAGAAGAAGCTGTTTTAGCTATGCAATATCTTGAAAATTGTATATTGTTAATTATTGGAAGTGGAGATGTCATTCCTGAACTTCAAAAAATGATTGATCAATATCAATTTCAGGAAAAAATAATCATAAAACCAAAAATGCCTTTTCAAGAACTCAGACAATATACCATGAACAGCGATTTAGGTCTTGCTGTTGATAAAGATACCAATCTTAATTATCATTATTCGCTTCCCAATAAACTTTTTGATTATATCCATGCTGGAATTCCAATTTTATCATCAGGTTTACCAGAAATCAAGCAAATTATTGATCAATATGATATTGGTTGCTATATTCAAAATCACAATCCAGAACATATGGCTGAAGTAATTCAAAATATTTTTAGCGATCCACAACGTTATGCAATTGTAAAACAAAATACTGCCAAAGCAAAAGTAGAGTTAAATTGGGAAGAGGAAGAAAAAATATTGATGGAAATTATCAATAAATAAATTTTTTTCAATAGGATAACATCGAAAAAATATAAAGCCATTTATATAAATGAATTTTTACTTATTATTTATTTTTATTAAACACACTTTTTTTGACATACAATAATGGAAAAATTAAAAATTTCAACAGCACAGTTTGAAAACCGAAGTGGAGACAAAAATTATAATTTATCGGTTATCGAAAATCTTACAAAAAAAGCATCAGAAGAAAATTCGAAAGTCATTGCTTTTCATGAATGCTCTGTAACTGGTTATACCTTTGCAAGAAAACTTTCAAAAAAACAATTGTTGGAATTGTCTGAATTTATTCCGAATGGTAAAAGCACCGAAAGATTAATCCAAATTGCATCAAAATACGATATGACAATATTGGCTGGTTTATTTGAAAAAGACAATAAAGACAATATTTATAACACTTATGTATGTGTAAACAAAAACGGGCTTGTTGCAAAACATCGTAAACTGCATCCATTTATTAATCAAAACCTTGTACCAGGAAACGAATATTGTGTGTTTGACCTCTATAGTTGGAAATGTGGTATTTTAATTTGTTACGATAACAATATTATTGAAAATGTTCGAGCTACTAAACTTTTAGGAGCTGATATAATTTTTATGCCTCATGTAACCATGTGTACTCCTTCAACACGACCTGGAGCAGGATTTGTAGATCCAATACTTTGGGAAAATCGAGAAAATGATCCTACCTCCTTACGATTAGAATTTGACGGCATGAAAGGTCGCCAATGGTTAATGAAATGGTTACCAGCAAGAGCGTATGACAACGCTATTTATGTGGTTTTTTCAAATCCTATTGGTATGGATGATGACCAATTAAAAAACGGTTGCTCAATGATTATCGATCCATTTGGTGATATAGTTGCAGAATGTCGTGCTCTTGGCAATGATTTAGTTTCTACTGTACTTATTCCTGAAAAACTTACAATGGCAGGAGGGCAACGTTATATTCAAGCTCGAAGGCCTGAATTATATAGTCATATTCTTGGGAAAAGCCACGAACCTAAACAAAAGGTAAGTTGGATTTAGTACGTAAATTATTTATTTGTACTTATTAGAATTAATCAATATTTCAATACACTTCTTAGTACAAAAAATGGTGTATTTATTCTTCATAAAGAAGATAAGGTCTACGAAGTTCTTTAAATTTTTGTACATCGTCATTCCATTTTTCTTTAATTTCTTGAGCCGATTTTCCAACAATAATTTCTTTTCTGATATAATCTACGCCGACCAGTTTTTCAAAAAAAGGAGTAAAAAATGAATCTCCTATTTTCAGATTGTTATAAGCATCAATAATGTAGGAAAGATCAAAGCCATTTTTACGGATATATTCCTCAGAAATGTTTCTTAAATCTATTCCATAACATTTTTGACCAAGATAAGGAGGATTTTTTGCTCCGGGGACACTTTGGGGAATAAAAAAGAAAGACGAACCTTTGTAGTGAGGATGACCATAAACCTGGAAAGGAAAAGAAGTTCCTCGTCCTACACTCATAACCGTTCCTTCGAAAAGACAAATTGAAGGATACAAATAAACAGCTTGCATATTGGGCAAATTAGGAGATGGAGGAATAGGTAATTTATACAGTGTTTGATGTGTGTAATTTTTACATGGAATAACAACAACATTGCAGGTACGATTATTTGGTAACCATTTTTCACCATTAATCATAAGTGCCAATTCTCCAAGTGTCATTCCATGAACAATGGGAATGGGCAACCAACCTACTCCTGACTTGTATTTCATATCTAAGATAGGACCATCAACATAAAATCCGTTTGGATTAGGGCGATCCAAAATAATCATTTTTTTCCCAAATTCAGCACAAGCATCCATCATACGCGACATCGTAATATAATAAGTATAAAAACGTGTACCTACATCTTGAAGATCAAATACTAATACATCAAAACTATTTAACTTATCTACTGAAGGTTTGTTACTTTTGCTTTCATATAACGACCAAATGGGGATACCTGTTTTTTCATCCACTGAGTTGGCAACATGTTCTCCTGCATCAGCTATTCCTCGAAAGCCATGTTCTGGAGAAAAAATACCAACGACATTAAAAGTATTTCGTAAAAGTAAGTCTACAAGATGTTCATTGCCAACAATACCCGTCTGATTTGATAATACGGCTACTCGTTTACCTTCCAGCAATGGAAAATACAAGTCGGTTTGTTCTGCTCCTACTTTTACTTCCATATTTTGAGAAAATGAAGTCGAACAAACAATTGATAGAAAAATTATTGTAATTTTTTTCATTTTTTTGAAAGTACACTAAAAAGAGACGGTATAACCCCCGTCTCTTTAATTATTTTTACGCATGAAATTATCAAATAAAATTAAGTATTCATTCCACCGCATACATGAATCACTTGTCCATTTACATAACTTGATAAGTCAGAAGCTAAGAAAAGTGTAACTTTCGCCACTTCTTCAGGTGTTCCGCCTCTACGTAAAGGTATGTTTTCAACCCATTTTGCTCTTTGTTCGTCACTTAAAGCATGGGTCATTTCAGTTTCAATAAAACCTGGAGCTACTGCATTTGCTCGAATGCCACGAGAACCAAGCTCTTTCGCTACTGATTTAGTAAGTCCAATCAAACCTGCTTTTGAAGCTGCATAATTAGCTTGGCCTGCATTCCCTGAAACGCCTACCACCGAGCTCATATTGATGATACTTCCAGATTTTTGTTTCATCATAATGGGAGCACAAGCATGAATAAAATTAAAAGCTGATTTCAGATTTACATTGATAACGGCATCCCATTGAGCTTCACTCATTCTGATAATTAAACCATCTTTGGTAATTCCAGCATTATTCACCAATATATCAATATGCCCAAATTCTTTGAGAATTTCTTCCACTACTGCATGAGTTTCCTCAAAATTTGCAGCATTGGAGGCATAAGCTTTTACTTTTACTCCAAAAGATGCTATCTCTTTTTGAGTATTCAAAGCGTTTTCGTCAATGATTAAATCAGTAAAAGCGATATCTGCGCCTTCACTTGCAAGTTTAAGGGCAATTGCCTTTCCTATTCCACGTGCGGCACCTGTGATAATCGCTACTTTTCCTTCTAATAATTTCATAAGTTAATTTGTTAATGAATTAATTTTAAAATTTCAGCACAAAAGTAAGATTTTATCGATAAACCAAAAAAGTTTTTAATTTATAAACTTCCAAAAATTATCATAATTCATTTTAAATCAATAAAATAAACAATTAAGAAATATGGAAAAATAAATTTTTATTTCTCATTTTTCAAGAGTTCTTTTAAAGTATGTTGATAAGTTTCATAAGTTTGATCATCAAAACAAACAATTTTTACTTTTTCAATTGATAGATCATTTTTTAAAAATTGATATATTTCATTCAGGGCTATTTTACTGGCTAATTCTACAGGAAATCTGTAAGCACCCGTACTAATAGAGGGAAATGCAATTGTTTTGATGCTATATTGTTTTGCTAACTTTAAACTATTTCTGTAACAATTTGCCAATAATTCTTTTTCATTGTGATTTCCGCCATTCCAAACTTGACCAACAGTATGAATCACATATTTAGCTGGCAAGCGATAACCTTTTGTAATTTTCGCTTCACCCGTTTCACAACCATTCATTTTTTTGCATTCTTCAAGCAACTCTGGACCGGCTGCTCTATGAATAGCTCCATCTACACCTCCTCCACCTAAAAGACTTCGATTGGCTGCATTGACAATTGCATCAACTTCTTCTTTTGTAATATCGCCTTTTACAATTTTTATTCTATTTTTCATTTTTATTACATCGATTTTTAATTTGTGAATAATTTTTCAAAATATTGGTAAACTCAAGCTACTGCTAATGTAAAAACGCTGATTTGGACATTTTCGGTTGTCAAAAGTGCATGAATACATGCTTCAAGAGTTGAGCCTGTTGTTAAAACATCATCAATCAATAAAATATGGCTATTGGAAAAAGAATTTTTATCTTTCACAGAAAAAATGCCTTCTGTGTTTTCATAACGTTCGTAAACTGATTTTTTGGTTTGAGTGGTACTTTCTTTAATGCGTACTAAATTATCAATGATTTGTGGTTTTTGAAGGATAGCCGATAATCCTTTACCAATCCATTCACTCTGATTATAACCACGTTGATTGTATTTTTTAGGATGAAGTGGTACTGGCACAATCATATCGACAGCAGAAAAATAATCAGTTAAAATCAAATCTGCAGCAGCATATTTTCCTAAAATTTCACCTAATTCTTTGTTGCCGTGATATTTCAACTGATGCAATAATTTTTGAAAAGGACTTCCTTTTTGAAAAAAGAAAAAAGAAGTAGCTTGAACAACAGGGACTTTGCCCCAAAAACGTTTTTCTATAGGATTATTTTTTATGAGATGATAATTCGTTTTAGGAATCTGATACAAACATTTTGAACATAATTGTTCCTCATTTTTTATTAAACTTTCCCCACAAATAAGACATAAGTTGGGGTATAAAAGGTTAATAAAATCAGTAAGAAAATTATATTTTAACATTTTACATTGTTTTTAAAAAGTTTCAAGAAATAGCATCAATAATTTTCGGTAAAAATATGATTAATCCAATAATAAAAGCAATGATTGCTGAAACCAAAACAGCTCCTGCTGCAATATCTTTGGCTTTTTTTGCTAACGGATGAAAATCGGGCGAAACCAAATTGACCAAATTTTCAAAAGAAGTATTAATCATCTCCAGACTGATTACCAAACCGAAACATAATAAGCAACTTATCCATTCAAAAGCACTGATATGAAAAATTATTCCTAAAACAATAACTACAAAAGCAGTAAATAAATTAACTTTCATGTTCCTTCCACAGACAAACATTACTTTTATACCTTCACCTGCGTAGACAAAGCTTTTTAAAAATTCTTTTATTTTCATGACAATTTTTTTATCTATGTACAAAAATAAAAAAAATCCGATAAACTTGATTATTTACCGGACAAATAGATTATTCAAAAAAATCGTGGAAAAATATTTTTAGCTATTCAGTTTTGACTCTTTCTACATAAGAACCATCACGAGTATCAACTCTGATTGTATCCCCTGTATTGATAAAAAGAGGAACGCGAATATTGGCACCTGTCTCGAGAGTAGCTGGTTTAGTAGCATTGGTAGCGGTATCTCCTTTAAGCCCTGGCTCTGTGTAAGTTACAGCTAATGTTACTTGAATAGGTAAATCTACATATAAAATAGTTTCTGATTCGGCATGTACTACCACATCACATATCATTCCTTCTTTCAAAAAATCTACTCCATTGATCATTTCTTTACTTACAGAAACCTGATCATAAGTTTCGGTGTTCATAAAATAATAACCCATATCGTCCTGATAAAGATATTGATACTGACGTCGTTCTATACGTACTTCATCAATATGAGTCCCTACACTAAAAGTCTTTTCAAAGGTTCTGCCCGTCACTACATTTTTCATTTTAGTTCGAACGAAAGCAGGTCCCTTACCTGGCTTAACATGAAGGAATTCTGTGATAATATAAAATTGACCATCAAGATTAATACACATCCCATTTTTAATATCTGCAGTCGTAGCCATATAATTTCTTTTAAATTTTAAATTTAAAAATACAAGTAATTTTTTATTATTACAAAAATACAATTTTTATTTATATCTTCAAAATAATTTGATTATCAGTATTTTATATTTAAAAAGGCTGTTCAAATAAACAGCCTTTTTAAATTAAAACAAACAAAACATTTATGATTTATTTATTAAAATTGTCTTTCAGCCATTTGCTTATAGTTATTATAACGCCATTTTGCATTTTTTTCGGCTGCAAGGAATAATTCTTTAGCTTCCTCAGGATATTGTTTCATCAAAGAAGCATAACGAATTTCGCCCATCAGAAAGTCTTGAAATTTATCCCATTGTGGCTCTTTTGAATCCAAAATAAATGGATTTTGATTTTCTTCTTCCAGCATTGGATTATAACGATATAACTGCCAGTAACCACATTCAACAGCTCGTGCCTGTTCTTCTTGGGCTTTTTCCATGCCTGCATAAATACCGTGACTAATGCAAGGAGAATAAGCAATAATTAATGATGGTCCATTATAAGCTTCAGCTTCTCTTAAAGCTTTAAGTGTTTGAGCTTTATTTGCTCCCATTGCAACCTGAGCTACGTAAACATAACCGTAAGCCATAGCCATCATGCCCAAATCTTTTTTACGAATACGTTTGCCCGAAGCGGCAAATTTAGCAACTGCTCCCATTGGAGTAGCTTTTGACGATTGTCCACCAGTATTAGAATAAACTTCTGTATCTAAAACTAAAATGTTGAAATTTTTCCCTGAAGCAATAGCGTGATCTAAACCTCCAAAACCTATATCATAAGCCCAACCATCTCCTCCAATAATCCATTGCGAACGTTTTACAAGATAAGAACTTAATTCAGCAATTTCCTTACAATATTTTTTGTTGCACGATGCAAGCAAAGGAGTTATTTTTGATGCTAATTCTTTTGTTTTATCAGCATCTTCTTTGTTTTCAATCCATTCTGCAAATAAAGCTTTTAATTCATTGGAACAGCTTTTATCATTTATTGCTTCTGCCATTATTTTAGCCAATCGATTTCGCATAATTTCATTGGCAAATACCATTCCCAGACCAAATTCAGCATTATCTTCAAACAAGGAATTTGCCCATGCAGGACCATGTCCTTTTTCATTGGTTGTATAAGGAGTAGAAGGAGCTGAAGCAGAATAAATAGAGCTGCAACCAGTAGCATTGGCAACCAACTCACGGTCACCAAAAAGCTGAGTAATTAATTTTACATAAGGAGTTTCGCCACAACCAGCACAAGCTCCTGAAAATTCAAACAGCGGCGTAGCCAGTTGCGAATTTTTTACATTCATTTTTACATCAACTAGGTGTTGTTTGGATGTTACTTCGTTTATGCAGAAATCCCAATTTTTCTGATTTTCATATTGTGTTTCAATAGGAACCATTGTAAGTGCTTTATTACCTCTTGTTCCTGGACAAATGTCTGCACAATTATTACACCCCATACAATCAAGCACATCCACTTGAATGCGATAAGTCATTCCTACAAACTGTTTTCCATTAGCTTTGATAGTTTCAAAAGTTGCTTTTGCTTGTTCTGTTTCATCTAAAATAAATGGTCTGATAGTTGCATGCGGACAAACAAAAGCACATTCATTACATTGAATACAATTAGCCGGATTCCACAAGGGAACCATTGCGGCAACACCTCGTTTTTCATATTTGCTGGTACCTGGCTCCCACGTGCCATCTTCTCGTCCTTTAAAAACCGATACTGGCAAATCATCACCAGCTTGGGCATTCATCGGACGAACCACTTTTTTAATGAATTCAGGTACATTATCTTCTATTTCTTCATCATTTGGTAAGATTGCCCATTCAGTTGGAACTTCTATTTTAATAAATTCTGTTCCTCGATCAACGGCTGCATAATTTTTCTTTACAATTTCTTCACCCTTTTTGCCATAGGACTTATTAATCATCTCCTTCATCTTTTCAACAGCCAATTCATAAGGAATAACATTGGAAATTTTGAAAAAGGCTGATTGAAGAATGGTATTAGTACGATTTCCTAAACCAATTTCTTGGGCAATGTTTGTAGCATTAATAATATAAAAATTAATGTTATTTTTTGCTAAATATCTTTTTACTTTATTAGGCAGATTTTCCTTTATTTCTTCTTCATTCCATACAGTATTCAAAAGGAAAGTTCCATTTTTTTTCAGTCCTTTGGTTACATCATAAAGCTTTAAATAAGCTTGAACATGACAAGCAACAAAATCTGGTGTGGTAACCAAATAAGTAGAACGTATAGGATGATTGCCAAAACGAAGATGAGAACAGGTGAATCCTCCCGATTTTTTTGAGTCATAGGCAAAATAAGCTTGGCAATATTTATTAGTATTTTCCCCAATGATTTTAATTGAATTTTTATTGGCTCCTACTGTTCCATCAGAACCGATACCATAAAATTTAGCTTCAAAAATTCCTTCACCAGCAAGAGAAATTTCTTCTCTCAGTGGTAATGAAGTAAACGTAATATCATCAACAATTCCAACAGTAAAATGATTTTTAGGTTCAGGTAAAGCTAAATTTTCAAAAACAGCCAATACTTGAGCAGGAGTAAAATCTTTAGAAGACAAACCATAGCGTCCGCCTACAACTATTGGAGTATTTTTTTGTCCGTACAAAGCATTCTTGACATCCAAATATAAAGGTTCGCCATTTGCACCAGGTTCTTTTGTACGATCTAAAACACTGATTCTTTTGACTGTAGAAGGAAGTACTGCCAAAAAATGTTTTGCAGAAAAAGGTCGATAAAGATGTACAGAAACCAAACCAACTTTCTCTCCTTTTGCCATTAAATAGTCAATTCCTTCTCGAATGGCTTCGGTTGAAGAACCCATTGCAATTACAACACGATCAGCATCTTCTGCACCATAATAATCGAAGAGATGATATTTTCTTCCTGTTATTTCAGCTAATTTATTAAGATAATCTTCCACAATTTCAGGTACTGCTTCGTAAAAAGGATTAGCAGCTTCGGTAGCCTGAAAATAAATATCAGGATTTTGAGCGGTACCTCGAGTTGCTGGTTGATTAGGATTTAAAGCTCTTTGCCTAAAAGCCTTCAAAGCTTCTTGATCAATTAAAGGAATTAAATCTTCTTTATCCAATTGTTCTATTTTTTGAATTTCGTGGGAAGTACGGAAACCATCAAAAAAATGTACAAAAGGAATACGAGATTTTATTGCTGATAAATGTGCAACAGCAGCTAAATCCATCACTTCTTGCACGGAACCAGTTGCAAAAAGAGCACAACCCGTTTGACGAACTGCCATTACATCTTGATGGTCACCAAAAATAGAAAGTGCATGAGTAGCAAGAGATCGTGCTGAAACATGAAAAACACCCGGCAATAACTCACCAGCCATTTTATACATATTAGGAATCATTAAAAGCAAACCCTGTGAAGCTGTAAAAGTACTTCCCAATGCTCCTGCCTGAAGAGCTCCGTGCATAGCTCCAGCAGCACCTGCTTCAGATTGCATTTCTTGTACTTGCACCGTTTCATTAAAAATATTTTTTCGACCATATGCTGCCCATTCATCTATATATTCTGCCATAGGTGAAGAAGGGGTAATAGGGTAAATAGCAGCCACTTCACTGAACATGTAAGCTATATGAGCTGCTGCTTGATTACCATCGCAAGTTAAAAATTTCTTTGTTTTAACCATTTTTATTATATTTATTGAGTATTATTAATTATTTGAAAATTAAACAAATATATGAATTTTATTTTAAAAAAATTTATTTATGATTAAAGATTATCTCATTGACTAATAAAAAAAACCAAACAACCACAAAGGAATTTCATTTTTCTTACCTATTTCAATTCCATTGGCAGCATAAATAATTTTTGAATGATTTTTAGAAGAATGCATTTTCTGACCACATTTAACTAAATATTTTTCATCTACTATAAAATCTGCATGATATTTCCCTGCATTTACTTTATGTCTGGAATGTAAAGAATTATATAAAAAAGTTTTTTCTTCTATATGTTTATCAACATTACCGGGCATTACCGCATGAAGTAAATTCGTATTATGTCCATAAATTAGATGAGGCTTTTTAGGAAATTGATCTCCTACAGGATAAAGCAAATTAAGTAAGCGGGCATCCTTTAAATATTTTATATAATTCATTACGGTAGCTCTTGAAGTCTGAATTTCACTACTTAATTGACTAATATTAGGAGCAACCGGAGAATTTATCATAAGTAAATAAAGTAATTTCCGAATTTTTGATAAATACTTTAATTCTATCTGCTTTATCAGTAAAATATCTACTTCAAGCATCATATTCATTGTTTTCAGTAAATTTTCAGAGAAATTCCTATGCTCGAGAAAAAAAGGATAATAACCATGATGTAAATAGTCTTGAAAATAGTCAAGAGGATGAATTTGATTTACAATTTCTTTACAGATTTGAACATGATTTTTTAATATTTCTTCAAAAGTATATGGCTGAAAATTTTTCCCAGACTGTAAATTCAAAAATTCACGAAATGAAAAACCTCTTAAATTATAACCACTTACTACATCTTGCAAATCTGGATTGTCTTCTTTTAATCGCATAACAGATGAACCGGAAAAGACAATTTTTAATTCCGGAAAAAGATCATAGCATTCGCGCAATTCCTTGGACCAATTTTCATATTTAAAAGTTTGATCAATCAGTAATGTCCTTCCACCTTGCTGAACAAACCATTCAGCAAATTCAATTAAGGAATGAATAGTAAAGTAAAAGTTATTAAAATTAATATAAAGACAACTATTGTCATCTTTTTTAAAATTATCCTTTGCATATTGCAAAAGAAAAGTTGTCTTCCCTACCCCACGACTCCCTTTTATCCCAATCAAACGTTGCGACCAGTCAATTTCATCCATCAATAACCTTCTTACAGGCGATTGGACGTGTTCCACTAAATATTGATGAGTACGAAAAAATGTTTCCATTGGAATGTATATTTGTATGCAAAAATACAAAAAATAAATTTATTTTGCAAAGTCGAGATGTCAAAATCGTAATTTATGAGACAATTTTATTCTGGGAAAAATTGGTAGAATGTTTGAATTTTTGCTCATAAAAACAAAAAAAATCCAAAATATTATGTTACTTTTGAAAATGATTCGTTTTCAACAAAAGAAAATTATTATTTATCTCCTACCTGGAAACACTAATAAAATATTACCATAACTCCAGTTGGCGCTATACATAAATGAATAAATATGAAGGAATTATATACGATATAAAGAAAAAAA
Organism: Paludibacteraceae bacterium; assembly: GCA_035369865.1. Lineage (GTDB taxonomy): Bacteria > Bacteroidota > Bacteroidia > Bacteroidales > Paludibacteraceae > MVYY01. The sequence goes on from DAOOVG010000037.1 coordinate 18,551, forward strand.
TAAACAACTATGAAAATTAAGTTTATTGGAGCTGCACGCGAAGTAACAGGCAGTAAACATTTAATTACTACTGACGAGGGAAAGAAAATTTTACTGGATTGTGGAATGTTTCAAGGAAAAGGTCTTGAAACAGATGCCAAAAACCGTCATCTTGGTTTTAATCCTGCGAAGTTAGATCATATTATTCTTTCTCACGCTCATATTGATCATTCTGGATTAATTCCTTTTTTATATAAAAATGGCTTCCGAGGCTCCATTATTTGTACACACGCCACACGTGACCTTTGTTCCATTATGTTGGCTGATAGTGCTCATATACAAGAACTTGATGTAAAATGGTTTAATAAAAAACGAGCCAGACAGGGATTGCCTCCAGTTGATCCAATTTATAATATTGAAGATGCCGAAAATTGTATGGATTTGTTCATTGGAGTGGCTTACAATAGAAGATTTTATATCAATGATAAAATTAGTGTCAAATTTACCAATACAGGTCATTTGTTAGGAAGTGCTGTTGTAAACTTAAGAATTATCGAAAACGATAGAAAAATAGATATTGCTTATACAGGAGATATTGGACGACCTTATAATCACATTCTTCGTCCACCTGATCCTTTTTTACCTTGTGATTACTTGATTACTGAATCTACTTATGGCGACAGACTTCATCCCGAACCACAACAAAGTGAAGAAGAACTGTTGAAAATTGTATGGGAAACTTGTGTTTTAAACAAAGGAAAATTAATTATTCCAGCATTTTCTATTGGACGAACACAGGAAATCGTTTTTATGTTAAATAATTTTAATAATAAAGGACTTTTACCTAAAATTGAAATTTTTGTTGATAGCCCACTTTCAGTTAACGCTACTGATATTTATCGCCTTTATAGTGAATCACTTAATAAAGAAGTAAAGGAAGTTCTTAAATATGACAACGATCCTTTTGGTTTTAATTCTCTTCATTATATCAAAAATGTTGATGAATCAAAAGCTTTGAATACCTATTATAAACCATGTATTATAATTTCTGCTTCAGGTATGTTAGAAGCAGGTCGTGTAAAACATCACGTTGCCAATAACATTGAAAATCCACGAAATACTATTTTAATCGTTGGTTATTGTGCACCAACAACGTTGGGAGCACGTTTACAACAACCAGGTTTAAGAGAAATATCTATTTTTGGACAAATACATAAGGTTAAGGCTCGGATTGCTAAGATAGAAGCTCTTTCAGGACATGGTGATTATAAAGAAATGATTTCTTTTCTGAAATGTCAGTCGCCCTCCCAAATTAAAAAAACTTTCCTAGTGCATGGCGATTATGAAACTCAAGTATTTTATAGAGAAGAATTGAAAAAAGTAGGTTTTCGTCGTGTAGAAATTCCAGACGTTGAACAAGAATTTATTTTATAAATTCAATTAAAACAACTTATTACAATATTTAAATTTTT
>DAOOVG010000038.1:0-19548 GCA_035369865.1 Paludibacteraceae bacterium
AAAATAAAATATATTAGTTTTTTCATAATTGCTTGTATTTTAAAATGTTACTTTTAATCCAGCATTAACAATGCGTACTTGAGGATAATTTTGAGCTTCAGAACTGGTATTTTCTGGATCAATAAAATCAAGTTTTGAGAGAGTAAATAAATTATATCCACCTACATAAAGCCTCATATTTTTTATTCCCAAAGCTTGTTTTTTGAAAGGGATAGTATAACCTATTTCCAGATTTTTTAACCGTAAAAATGAAGCATCATAAAAATAATAAGTAGAAGGAGTAGGACTCCCATTATTGATGGTTGATCCCAATCTTGGACGTGAACCATTCGGATTCTCTGTTGTCCATCTATCTTCAATAGCATATTTTTCAACATTACCCACTCTAGGATCTATTTGAGGATACACATATTGAGAAGCCTTTGCTTGACCTTGAAGCAATATCATAAAATCAAAATTTTTTATTTGACCTTCGAATGTTAATCCAAATACAATTTGAGGAATCGATGTCTGATTTTGGCGAATTCTATCATAACTATTAATTATACCATTGGTATCTGTATCCAGAAAAATAAAATCTCCTAATTTAGCACCTGCCATTTGAGGGTATGTTGTTAAATCAGTCGAATCTTTATTAATACCAATTACTTTATATAACAATAATGCTCCCATTGGCTTACCTTCTTGCTTCATATAATCATGACCCTCGCCCCATGATGGTTCATCCATATAAACAACTTTGTTTTTTGCATATAAAAAATTACCAGATATTTTATAATTAAAGTTATTAACTTTATTGGCATGAGAAAGTTGTATCTCAAAACCGTTGTTGTTCACTTCTCCTATATTCTCCATAGGCAACTTTGTTAATCCAGTATAAGTTGGAATAGAGGCATTTCGCTGACAAAGAATATTCGAACGATTGGTTTTAAATCCTTCAACTTCAAACTCTAATTTCCCTTTCCAAAAATTGCCATCTAAACCTAAATTATAAGTTTTTGCAACTTCCCAAGTAACATTTTTATTAGGAATAGTTCCTGGTTCAATACAATTCTGAGCGACGCCATCAAAAACCTGATAATAAGTTCTATAGACATAGGTCGTCAAATATTGAAACGGATCAATTCTATCATTTCCTTGTTCACCATACGAGAAGCGGAGCTTCAAATTATCAATAATATCAGTGTTGTCTTTAATAAATCCCTCTTCTGATATTCGCCATCCTAAAGCTATACCAGGGAAAAATCCCCACCGTTTGTTTTTTGGAAAATTTTCAGAACCATCATATCTAAAAATAAATTCAGATAGATATTTACTTTTATAATCATAAGAAACTCGTCCAAAATAACTTCTTCTTGCCGTCTCAGCAGCCGATCCATTAATATTAAAATAATTTTTATCTTTATCACCAGCAAAAAATTCATCAATCGCATCACCTGGGAACTTGTCTTTTTGAGCTGAGAAATAATCACTGCGATAAGAATTTTGTTCAATTCCAAACATAGCTCCTACATTATGCATATTATTAAAATTACGCTGGTAATTTATCATTCCATTTAAAGTAAGAGAATGAGTGGGATTATAATATTCATATAGATTAGGGAAAGAAAAATAGGTACTGATTTTTTCCTCATATTCTTCCGTTGTTCGATTGTACTGCCAATATTTCCACGGTTTAGCCCATTTTTTGGTAAAAGTTGAAGTAATATCATAAGCGACATGTCCTTCCAAGGATAATTCCCCCTTGACCACAGTACTTAAATCCCATTGAGCGGTAAGGGTGGAATTTAAACGAGTCAAGGTAGAGTTATTATATCCAGCAATATCACTTACCAAAACAACTGGATTTAGACCCGGTCCTAACAGCCCATTTGGATATCGAGCAGCGGTAGTTGGTTTCATATTTTTTGTAATATAAAAAATGCCATAATCACCACTGCTAAAAGGAGAATAATTTTTCCATTGAATTCGTGGGGCTAGATCAAAGCCAATTTTAAAATGATCTGTTACATTTACATCTGTATTTGCACGAATATTTAATTGACTGAATTTAGTTGCACTATTACGATAGATACCATCTTGCATGTCTGCACCTACTGATATAAAATATTTAGCAACTTTGGTTCCTCCATTTACAGACAAATTGTATTTTTGCTGAAGAGATAAGGGCTTAATAATTTCGTGAAACCAGTCAGTATTGGGATATAATACTGGATTGGTACCATCTCTAAACATTTGAATTTCCTCTTCAGAATAAGTTGCTCCAGAACCATCAAAAATACTTACTTCATTTGTAATTTGAGCAAATGTTGGTGCATCGCACATTTCAAGCACTCGTGTAGGTGATTGGAATCCTGCATCCACTGAGAAAGTTATTTGAGGTTTACCTTCTTTACCTCGTTTGGTTGTCACCAAAATAACCCCATTTGCTGCCCGTGCACCATAAATAGCTGCAGAAGCATCTTTTAAGACTGTTATTGATTCAATATCATTGGGATTAATCCGATCTAAAGTTTCTCTTCCTGCTATACCATCGACTACAATTAAAGGAGTGTTATCTCCTAAGGTACTTAATCCTCGAATAAAAATTGTTGTGTTATCAGCACCTGGTTCACCACTTCTATTATTAACTATTGCGCCTGCTACTCGTCCTGCCAATGACTGAGAAACATTAATGGCTGGACTTTTTACTATACTTGCTCCTGGCGCCATAGCAACGGATCCTGTTAAATTGATTTTTTTCTTTGTCCCATAACCTACGGCTACAACTTCTTCTAACCCTATTGCTTCTTCTTCCAAAATTACATTAAAGGTAGTTCGTTCTCCAATGGGTATCTCTTGTGTTTTCATTCCAATAAAAGAAACTTGTAAAGTTTGAGCATTAACAGGAATATCGAGTGAAAACAATCCTTCACTATCAGTAACTGTTCCTTTATTTGTACCTTTTATTAAAATAGTTACACCCGGGAGAGGATTACCAGCAATATCGGTGACTTTCCCTTTTATCGTTCTTTCTTTTTGTTGGGTCTGCTGAGTTGCACGAATCATATTGTCTACAGTAGAAGCATTTTGATTCGTCCTTTTTAAGAGTACAATATAGTTATTTTCAAATTCATAAGCTATGTCAGTTCCCTCAAAAGCTTCCTGCAAATAAGTCGATACTTTATCAGAGGTATTAGGAAGGTTTACTTTTTGATTTGTATCAATTTCACGATTGCTATAAACGACTAAATAGTCGGTTTGTTTCTCAATTTCACTTATCAGTTGACCTACAGTTATGGAATTATTTTTTAATTCAATAATAGCATCTTGAGCTTTTGTACTAATTGCCATCAACTGAAATGAGAAAACAAATAAAAAAATAAAACTAATTTTCATTATCCTGAATATATCTTTAAGAGTTTCATTTTTTATTAAATAAGGTATTGCTAGAAATTTTATTTTCATATCTTTGTAATAAATTAAAAAGTGAATACTAAATTGTTTAATTCCGTGTTTGCTTTTTAGCGATAAGTGTTGCAGCACTTATCGCTTTCTTTTTTATTTAAAATAGTTTTTCATAGGCATTTTTTTAAAAGGTTATTGAAATTATTTTGTTATAGTAATAATATTGTTATTTTCATCTGTGACAATATTAAATTGTTGTATTTTTCTGATAATGTGTAAAATTTCATTTATTCCATCTCGTTGACGAAATTTTCCTGTATATCTTACGTTGAAAATTTCAGGGTCTTCAACTTTAATGGTAACATCATAATACAATTGCAATTGTTTTATGATGTCAATTAATCTTTCATTTTCAAAGCAGTAAATGCCATCTTTCCACAAAAAATGATTAGGATTATCTATTTTTGCTACTGTGAATTTCCCATTTCGTATAGTTGCCTCTTCATTGGGCTTTAAAATAATGCCTTCTGATTCTTTATGATGCTGATATATTTTTATAGAACCCTCTATAAGAGCCACTTGAGAATAATCCGTATTGGGATAATTATATACATTAAATTGTGTCCCAAGAACTTTTAATTGAATATTTTGCGTTTCTACGATGAAAGGTTTGCGATGATTTTTAGCAACATTAAAATATGCTTCACCTTTTAAAATAACTTTACGTTCTTTATTTGAAAAATGTGATGGATAAATCAAAGTTGATTGAGCATTCAGCCAAACGATGGTACCATCTTGTAGTGTAAGTTGGGCTCTTTGTCCTGCTGGTACATAAAGAGTATTTTTTATGTTAGAAATATCATTTTTAACAAAATATAAAGTTACAAACACACTCGATGCTATTAGAATCATTGCTATAGCTGCAATTTTACTAATAATTTTAAGAGTTTCATTACGTCGTTTGATATGTATCTGTTTTATAAATTGTTGAAAACTTTTCTGAGCTTTTTCTTCATCTCCTCTTTGCTTTAACACATCACTTAAAGAAAAAACATTTTGTAAAGAAATAAACTCATTCTTTAAAGAGTCATTATTAGAAATTTCTTTTAACAATTGTAATCGTTCCGCATTATTAAGCTCTCCTAAAAAAAATTTTATAAGCCGATCATCCATATTTTACCTTCTTTTATTAGAATAACGATTAATAATAAAAAATCCACTAAGAAAAATGAAAAAATATTTTATATGAAAAGGAATATTAGTAATGGTAAATAATTTTTTAATATTTCTTTTAGCTTTTTGTAGGCTATTGCCATCTGATTCTCAACAGTATTAATTGAAAGATTCAATTCTTCAGCAATTATTTTTTGTTTTTTTCCTTCAATTTTATTCATAATAAAGATTTGACGACATTTTTCAGGAAGTGATTGGATAGCATTTTGTATAACAGTTTCAATATCAGTTACAGCAAAAATGTTTTCATCAAACTCTTCTAAAGAGGTAAGTTTTAATTGAAGAGTTAATTCGTATTCCTCCTGTATTTTATTCCTGGCATTTCGGATAACAATTTGATGACGAAGGAAATCAATGCATTTGTTTTTAACATTAGTGAAAAGATACGCTGTCAAATTGAGATGTTTTGGAATAAATTCTTTTTTCGCCCATAAATTGAGGAAAACATCTTGCACAATATTTTCGGCATCTGCTTCATTAATAACGTATTCTTGTGCAAAACGTTTTAATCTAGAATAATAAGAAATATAAATTTCTTCAAAGTCAGCAATACCTTTAATGGGTTTTTCCATAATGGTTAATATGCTTTTTTAAAAAGTCATTTAAAGTTTTCTATGTCTGATATTTTTATTCTTTATAATGGTATAGTTAAAAACAAAGAAGAGAAATTCGTCAATTAAAAATTAATTAATTTTTATTAACAACAAATTTTAGGACAAGTTAATATTTGAATTAAAGAACAAATATACACATTCACCACTAAATTAAATAAAGTTTACTTATAAATTTTAATCAGAATTCAAAATATTTTTGTTTGATAATTTTGATTTAAAAAATAAAGATCAATTTTAATTTTTTTTAAAAAAATGAGAATTGAAAATTAATTTTATAATTTTGCTAAATTAAAAAACATAGATTTTTTGTTAAATTTTAGTTAATAATTTTATTGGAATATATATTTATATCTAAATGAAGACACTAAAAATTCCACGAATAGATATTGCTCTTTTTGAAACTATTGTTGATCGAATACACCATCTTAATGCAAATGGAGCGGAAATTGCAATAGATCAAATTAATTGGAAAGAAACTTTTTCAAAGTATTTACCTGTTACTGTTCACGTAGCTCATGATAATAACTGTCTTTATTTGTTTTACCAAATAAGAGGAGAAGTTTTAAGAACTGTCAATAATAAAGACTTTATGCCAGTTTGGGAAGACAGCTGCGTAGAATTTTTTATGCAACGACCGCAAGAAAAAACGTATCGAAATTTTGAATGTAATGCTCTTGGCGTACTTTTAGCAGCCAAGCATGAAAATCGAGAAAAAGCAGAAAAATTTTCATTAGATGAAATGGCAAGTATCTTAAGATATACTTCTATTCGACATCGATATGAAGAGGGTAAAGAAGTTAGTGATTGGACTCTTTATTTAGAGATTCCTAAGCAAACGATGGGCTTTTTACCCAATGAATTTTTATCGGGAGAAAAAATCAAAGCTAATTTTTATAAATGTGGTGACCAAACTGAAGAACCACACTTTTTGAGTTGGAATCCAATTAATACTCCTGAGCCCAACTTTCATGTTCCCTCATTTTTTGGTTTACTTGAAATGGAATAATAAACTTATCAACTAAAATACTTTTATGAACGACAATCAAAAATTAATAGAAATTACTTCTCATTTCATTACTCCAACCGATGCTATAGAAATAAAGCCTCTTGGAGCAGGTCATATTAATGATTCCTTTAAAGTAGCCAATGGGTATGAGGAGTATGTTCTCCAGCGAATCAATCACTCCATTTTCAAAAATGTAGATCAATTGCAAAACAACATTTTGAGAGTTACCACTCATATTCGTAAAAAATTGGAAGAAAAAGGTGAAAAAGACATTGACCGTAAAGTGTTAACCCTTATTCCTACCCATGAAAGGGAATGGTATTATCATGATAAGGATGGAAATTATTGGCGAATGACACGCTACATTAAAGACAGTAAAAGTTATGACGAAATTAATCCTGATCTGGCTTATCGGGCAGGTCTTGCTTTTGGGGATTTTCAACGAATGTTAGCAGATCTTCCGGGCGAACCTTTATTTGAAACCATTCCTAATTTCCACAATATGGAGGCTCGGCTGGGAACCTTTAGAGAGGCTGTAAAAAGAGATAGCGTTAGTAGAGTAAAAGAGGTTTCAGATTTGATAGAGGAGATAGAAGCTCGAGCTGACGAAATGTGTTTAGCTGAACGTTTACATAGAGAAGGGAAATTGCCTAAGCGTATTAATCATTGCGATACTAAAGTAAATAACGTTCTTTTTGATAGCAATGGTCAAGTATTGTGTGTAGTGGATTTAGATACTGTTATGCCAGGTTATGTTCTTTCAGATTTTGGTGATTTTATTCGAACAGGAGCAAATACTGGTGCCGAAGATGATAAAAATCTTGAAAATGTAAATATTGATCTGGATATTTTCGAAGCATACACAAGGGGCTATTTAGAAAAAGCTAGGGAATTTCTTACTGACACAGAAATCGAGAACCTTGCTTTTGGAGCAAAACTCCTCACTTATATGCAAACCGTTCGTTTTCTTACAGATTATATCGATGGTGATACCTATTATAAAATAAGTTACGAAAATCATAATTTAGTACGTTCACTCGCACAGTTTAAATTATTATTGAGCATGGAGGAAAATTTCGATAAAATGCAGAAGATTATTAAAGAAACAGCCAAAAGGTATAAATGTTAATAGATTTTCGGAATAAATTACTCAATATTCTTTTATGATTTTTAAATGCTTTTCTTCTTTATATTATTTTTGTAATAAACCATTTTTTAAAATAGGCAATTAACAGAATAGCGATACATAAGAGAAGACAAATTATGGAAAAAATTAGCCCATATCCATTAACAAAAATAATAGGTGCAAAAGTAATTAAAGAAATTTCTACTGGAGCGATAAACAAATAAGCTATGGCATAACTATCTAAACAATAACTTTGCATTTCAGGATCAACTACTCGAAGCAATGCAATCCCATTAGCCATTGTACCGGTGAGCCACCCCCATGTAAAAATGGCCTTTTCGAACCAAAATTCTTTCAGCCATTTTCCAGGTATTATAAATACGTAAATAAAAGTAACTATTAAACCAGTTGTAAGCAAAATAACTAATGGTATGATATATTTTACTACTATTGATATTTTAATAGAGGCAATGCCAAAAGCAATTAAAAAATCGGTAAAAGTCCCACTGATATGTTTTATCGTTTGTGGACAAACATAATTACTAACGGATGTTTTATCAAATATTAGTTTAATCAAAATTCCAACAATAAATGCACAACTAAATACGGGCAATTCAAAACCTGACAAAATAGAAGTTATTATTTTGCTCATTCCATAGCCACCTAAAGCAATAGCAACTACTATAATAACATTGAAGGTAAGGGAATCTATTGAAATAGAAGAACAGGTACTTTCTCCTATTTTTTCACGTTTTTCAATAGGCAAAAGGCCTGTACGTAATTCTTGTGGTAAATCTTTATAAGTTGGCAGAAAGGAAGTATATCCTTTTTGATTTGCCCATTTAATAATAATAAGTCCAAGAACAATAGCAGATAATATACCAATAGTAGCTGATGTCATAGCCAAGCTCATGATTTCATTATGACCAAATTTTTTGAAAGTCTGTCCAATGGCAGCAGCCGTACCATGCCCTCCACAAAAGCCAGCAGGTAATGTGATTCCAAAAGCAGGATCAAGTTCCCATATTTGATTTAATACAAGTAATCCCAATAATCCACCAAAAGCCCATTGAAAAAACATACCTCCTTGAGAATAAGCCCACAGAGAACCAATATTAAGCTTATTCTCTTTATTTTTTTGAAAAGTGAGAGGGAGTGCTCCAAATATTAAAGCAATTAATATGCCCGCATAAGTACTACAATTTTGTGAAAGTGGGATCAAATTAAATCCCCCCGTCCCCAAAATCAACCCCATGAAACCAGCTAATATACTCGGAGGAATAAATAGCTTTTGAATTAATTTTATCTTAACTCTCATTAATTTGCCAATGAGTAACAAAATAGAGACTATACCTATATCGACAAAAAGAGTCCAGGGAGTAAATTCATTCATTTATGGGAACTGTTTTTTAGAAAAGAATTTTTTTAATTAATACATTTATTAAAAAACACAGCATTCATAAATATTTTACTTGTTCCAAACCAATAAGAACGAAAATTCATATCATCTACAAATAGAATAACTATGCCTTTTTTATATTGTTTTGCAAATAAAGCTGGTGCATTTTTTAATAATCTTTCATTCTTTGAAGAAAGGAAACCTGAAAGTAAAGGTTTAGAACTATAATGAAGAGGTGAAATATAAGGATCTGCATCTTTTTCAAAGATAATATTCCCTGTTTTCATTACTGCTATTTTGTCTTGATCTAATCCCCACATTAAGGGATGAGTTTTATCAAGATCACAATTCATAATTGTGCCAGGTATTAAATCTCCAGCATTTGCTATTTTTTTGTCTGCATAAGCTAAATATAAAGTTGAATCCTTTTTAAGGCAAGTATTTTTAATCTTCAAATGTAAAATCTTTTCATTATTCAACCATTCATAAGCTTTACCTGTAGCAATCAAAGCTCCACCATTGGTAATCCATTCTTTTAATGATTTTTCACTGGCTTTATCAAAATTGGGAATACCATTGGCCATTACAACAACATTATATTTTTGTAATTTTTCTACTGTCAAATCATTACTTTCTATTAGAGTTGGGCACATTTGAAAACGTTTATCCAGCAAATACCATATTTCTCCTGATTCAGAGGCATCCATATTTTCACCAACAATTATCGCTACTTTTGGTTGCTTTAATGGTAGGTAAGAAGGGCTACCTAAGTCTATATCCGGCATTAGTCCTGAAGTTGCTGCATAAATATCGACTCCGGTTTCTTTTGATAAATGTTCAAGCAAATTATAAAGATCATCAGAAGAAAGAGATTGATTTTGAGCCGATACGAATAATGTCCCATATCCCATTTGTTTATTTATATTTTCTGATAGGAAAGCAAAAGGCATATTACTTACACTAATATGAATATTCCTTTTTTGCAATTCATAAATTACTTTTGGAGCATAAAATTCTTTATTATCAAAGACATACCCGTAATTACTTTTTCCACCAATGATTTGACCCTCATAAAATACATTTTCAGTAAGTTTTTCACCAATTAGGTCAGAAACACTTTTTACTGGTAGATATCTTAAATTAAAAGCATGAGGGAAAGTCCATGTAGAAATATCATAAAATATACTATCATCATATTCCAAACAATTTTCCATTAACGCTTTTACCATGACACTATATTTTTGTTCCATTGGGATAACATAAGCATCGCTTTTTTTAAATGAAGAATAATCTTTAGCCAGATGAAATACATCAATATGATGATACACCATATTTTCCAAAAAATGATAGGCAATGGATTTAGAGCCACGTGTATCAAATATATAGCCTTTAATTATTTCATTATGAACATTTTTAGCAGTTTGCTGAAAATATTCTTTTTGATAATTCAGTAATTTTTCTCTTATATCATATGCAGCAGATATTGTGACATAGGATGCTAAAACTTGATTACGAATAGCCCATGGAAATGAAAATAATCCTTCTTCTGTTTCTTTAAGATGACCTCGAATACTACCTTGTTCATAAAGTAAGCATATAGAACCATGTAAATCACCATAAGTTGCTGCTTTACCACAATAATAATCATCATATCTTTCTTTGGAATAATATCTTATCCCAATTTTGTCCATTTCTTTAGCACAATAAGTTGATATTTCTGATGTTAACTCTTGATTAAGTGGTGATATAAAGGGATGTACACGTTTTGGATGCCCTGGGCTGAAATAGAACAACGGTGTAAAACGTTGTTCATGAAAATCGGCAACGACATTTGGTAACCATTCAAAATAGGTGTTTAAAGCATGAATTCCTTCTGGATGTTGTGCCATTAACCAATCACGGTTACCGTCAGCCCAATAATGATTAGTTCGACTTGATGGCCAGGACTCTGAAAATTCCCGCGAATTTGGGTCGCTAACATCCGTCAGGCTTCGTGAAGTATTTACCCATGAAGCAAAACGATTGATCCCATCAGGATTAGCACCAGGTGTCATTACTATAATAGTATGAGTTAATAATTCCTCTATACTTTTGCTTTCGGCTGCAGCTAAAAAATAAGCAAAAGCAAGTGAAGCATTCACACCAGATGGTTCATTGCCATGAACACTATAAATTAAGCTGATCACTAATGGCATTTCTTTGGAATTTAAAGAAAAGGATTGATTGATATCAGTTAATTTTAAATGTTCTTCTTTTATTTTTTCTATTTTCCTTTGATTGTCTGGTGAAGTTATTATAACTTCTAAAAAAGGGCGGTGTTCATAAGTGCATCCTTTTTCATTAACGGTTACGCGAGAACTTGTCTCAGCTAATGCTTTCATATACATTACTACTTGTCCCCAATCAACATGTTGTTGCCCTAATTCAAAACCAATAACATTTTTAGGTGTAGGTATATCTTCATTATATAGATAATTTGTTTGTGGAAGAAAATATGTCAAATCATATGCATACTTTTCAGGTTGAGGTTGTGCTATGACATAAATGTTCACAAACATTAATACAATAGATATAGTGACTGAATGAAATTTCTTCATTATAAATACACAACATTATTTTAAAAAGCATACAAGTGTAACATAAAATTATAAATAGCTTGTATGCTTTTTTGACATAAATTTTTTGAACTTTAAATCAGTTAAAAATGTTTTTGCTTCTTTTTTTATTCCCCTTTAAAAAGTTGCATTTGTGACTTGAATTCACGAATTGGTAACGATTGCAAATGATTATTGCAAACGAATCATAAATCTACTTGCATTTTGTTGCCATGCGACATCAAAAGATTCCCATGTATATTTGTGGTCCGGACCGCCTACTGTTTGAGAAGGATCATTAACCACCACATAATCTATTGTACCATCGCTTGCAGCATGCAATCCAGCCACTACTACATAATGACCGCCAGTATAAGTGGGATTTGCAGGAGTACCATCAGGATAATTAAGGGGATAAGAACTTGTAATTTGTAATGCTACCACCACAGGATTACCACCTGCAATAGCATTTTTAAGATAAGTTTCTCCATATTGTGCTACTGCACTTGTAAAACCAAAATGTTTTGCAGTTAAAACAAGATTTCCGCCGTTAACACCATCGTTGGGATCATCTCCTATTGATATCAAATAATTACAAATTTCATCTACTGTTTTTACTACTCCATAATAATCCATAGCCATTTTCAAAGAAGTAGGACCGCAAGTATGACTATCAGGTTGAGTAGTAAAAGGAACTGTTAAAGTCCTGCTCCAAGGATAATCACCTGAAGTGCCTTCTACATCGTATATCCATGTACTTGGTGCTGAAACTGTTGATATAGTTACAGTATTGGGAAAAGTATTGTTGTTTTGAGCATAATATCGTATAGCTTTTGCCCAAACATAAAACATTGCCTCAGGTAAATATTGTGTACTTCCAATTGTTGAAAAATTTGGTAAGCACATATTTTGAGTTATAAAATTCACATTTGATTTTCCTTTGGTTAAAATATCAGTTTTATTGATAGTACCACCGCTAACGCCAGATGGATTAGGAGGGGCTCCAATACCTCTTACAATTGTGATGGTGGCTGGGGGAGTACTTCCTTCTCCATTATCATAAAAATAACTTAGCCACCTTGCCATCATATAATAAAAATCAGCCGCATTAATTTTTACCGTTTCTGTAGCATCCTTGATTATTAATGGTATTTTATGATAAGTATCTATCGAATCGGCTGCTGCAATAGCCAGAGCTATAAACTTGGAATTTTCTACATTAAGCGATTGAGTAGGCGAAACAGGATTGTAAAAAATAATGCTATCCACTTCGGATACCTTATGTTTTCCTATTGATACACCTTGCTTCATAATATAGATAGTATCGTTTTGAGCCTGCATTATAAAAATGATGGTTAAACTAAATAATAGCAAAAATAGTTTTTTCATTGTTTTTTAATTTTATTAATTAATAAATTATTTGACTTTATATATTTTACATGTTATTTTACAATTATTTTAAATTTTTCAACTTTATTGTTATTAACAATTGTCAAAAAATATAAACCACTTTGTAGATTGGGAATTTTAAGATAATTTTCTTTTTCTGGGTTAAGAAATTTTTCAATGATTAGTTTCCCAGTAATATCATAAAAAAAAGCTACTGTATTATTATTGTTTACTTCGCCTATAATCTTTAACTCGTTATTTTTTACAGTAATTACTTTTGAATTTGATGGCTGGTAAACCAAATCTGAAATTGTTGTGGCTCGTTTAAATTGAATATCATCATAATTTAGATCAATAGTATCAATAATGTCATTAAAAGCTATGGATATTTTCCTATTATCTTCATTAACAGTTTGAGTTAACGTAGGTATTGGTTCATTTGGATTTAATGCAAAAATAGCCACTACAAATTTTCCTATATTCCCAGTTGAAGTAATAACTAGTTGTCTGTATTTTGAATTAGCATCTACATTTTGAGAAAGCGTATATGTTTGAGGGAATAAACACTTAATAAACAATTTGGCATTTGTAAAAGCCCCATCTATTTGAGCTGTTTTTTTTTGGTCATTTACTGTTATTTCATTATTGAAATGAGTAGTTAATCTCCATTGAAAATTTTTATTTCCGGTTTGATTCAGCTCAAAATTATCAGTGACAATGAGATAAGGATGCGTACCACGAACATAAAGAATTTGCCGAATTGCATTTTTAGCATTGACAAGTTGTTGATAGGCTGATGTAGCATTACCTTTAATGTAAGTTGAAAGATCATCGTTTCTATAAGCAACAATAGACCCACTGGGTGCAGATCCATTTTGAATCCAATCTTGTCCGTTATTTTCCACAGTAATGGCAGTATGACAAATTGTTTGTGGTAAATTTGGTCCTGGGTCGATAACAAAACTTTCACCTTTCGCATAAAAAGTAAAACTTCCCACATCTCCATGATTCCAACAACCATTCCATCCGAAACCACAAGTAAAAGTCATTAAACTATTGTCATTATCCCATCCATCCCGAGAAGATATTTGTCCTCTATCAAAATACTTGAAATTCAACAAGTTATCGTTTTTTGGTGATAAGGGTTGTAGTTGTTGATCTTCCCAAAGTATAACATAAGGTAAACTTGCTCCTGTCCCTAACCACGAATTTGAACCATAACTTTTATCTCCATCATTACCCACCATTCTATCCCAACCCCATAATCCTAATCTATCTTGATATTTAGTTATAATATATAAAACTCCCCCTGCGGGTTTCATAGTGCCTTCTGTTTGATTTATCATAACAGCTGCACCTCCACCCGGTAATAGTTGATGCATATAATATTGGGGAATATAACTACTTCTCTGTTTTTCCATAATAATATCACATCCTCCAGACCTTCTTAAAGCTTCTGCAAATGGAATAGCATGCTGTAATCCGTAAGCTAAATAACCCATTCCTTCGTAAGCACATCCTGTTGCATCTATTGCATAATCAAAATAGCTTTTTATTTTATCTGTGGCTCTTTGCACCCATATTGTGGGAGCTTTATCCCCCAATACTAATCCGCAAAGACCTAAAGCTCCATGTGCAACTGCTTGATGATTATGGGCCAATCGTCTTGGTTCAGATGAACCCCAAAATTTAATTAATGAATTATCATAAAGCCATTGTCCATAACTATATATTTCATTTTCTAAAAGTTGTTTTTGTTCATTGTCCATAAAAGGTTCAAGCCAGTCATATGCTATTGCATAAGTATGTGCCATATCAGCAACAGCAAGATGTTCATTAAAATTTACAAAAGTATTTACATCTGATTGTGTCGCAACAGCACAAATTATATCAATAGCTTTATTGATATAATTATTGTTATCTGTCAGATAACCTGTTAAAGCAAGATCGAAAACTTGAACAGCAAGTGCTCTTCCACTTATTGCGCCATTGAAAACATAAGGGTTAGTTGACAAATTTAAATATGAATTTGCCTTCGTTTTCATAAGATTAAAAGCAGACTGACTTCTTCCTTTCGTTATTTTTTGTTTTAAATTAGGAATATCATTCATATTAAAAAGTAATCTTGGGTGCTCATTTTCACTATTACTTGTCCATGTGCTGGGGGCTGAAACCGTTGTTATAGTTACGCTACTCGGAAAAGTAGTATGTTCAGCATAATAGTTTATCATTGTTGCCCAGGCATAAAACATAGCTACTGGTGAATATTGAGTCGTTCCAATTGTCGAAAAATTAGGCACATATTTTTGTGTATCTATGTGGTCAGCATTTGATTGACCTTTTGTCAATAGATCATCTTTTGTGAAAGTACCGCTTGTTGTTCCTGATGGAGTAGGAGGTCCTCCTATATTCCTTATAATTTTTACAGTAGGTGGTGCACTTGTTCCACTTCCATTATTTTTAACCCACCTTAACCACCTTGCCATCATATAATAAAAATCAGCAGTATTCACTTTTACTGTTCTGTTGGTATCGATAATTGTTAAAGGTAAGCTCTGATTGCTATCTATATAATTAGCTGCAATAGTTACTAACTCTAAAAACTTAGCATTATCAATATCAATAGAATCAAGAAGGGAAATTGTGAAAGAAGGAGCATTATAAAAAACGATAGTATCGCTTTTTGGTGGTTTGTATTTTCTACTATATTTTTCCTCACCCATCATAGACGTTATATGAGTAATTATCATAAGAAAAATACTTAAACTAAATAATAAAAATCTTTTCATAATATTTTATTTTTATTTTTATTTTTATTAAACCGAAATAATTCGGCGCTCCCTTCAAAATTCCTGTAAAATCGAATAGTATTCGTATTTTCTATATTTCTTTCTTTTTCACAGCTTTTCGTTGCTTTAAAAAATTAATAATTTATTCAACTTTCGCAAGCTCCATCAGCTTGCTTGCGATAGGCTTTCAAAATTTAAGTATTTTGCAATATTCTCATTTTTTCAGAGAATAAATTTTCTATTAACCATTCAACGTCTATATCAAAAATTTTGGACAAATCGACTATCAATTCTGTTGTTGTCAGCTATATCTGTTTTGCCATCATAAGTTTAAGAGTATCTTTGGAGAAACGCTGAACAGTTCTCCGAACGTTTCGTAATCAATGAAATGCTTTACCACCAACAGAATGTTGTATTGCAACATGCAAAGTGTAGTAGAAGCGATCTGAACATCAAAATCCTGTAACTGACATTTCCCCAATCCAAGATACTGTTTGGATTTCTTAAAAAAGACTGCTACTGACCAGCAGGTCAAGTAGATTTTTTTTATAGGCTTCTTCAAAAGTCAGATGGGTATTGTGGCAGAACTTAGGCTGTTCCAATTCCTTTTTTTGAAAAATTTACAGAAAAAAAAATTTACCGTATCCCTTTGAAATCTACAATTGTTTCGGTATGATAAAATCTGAGCAATCTAGATCGCACGGTCTTTTTCTTCCGACGAAACTGGTACGCGATTTCTTTGGCTGTCAGATCTTATTTAAATTCTCCATAACGCGTATTCCTCATTCTTATTATCCCCAAAAAATGACAACCCGGCAAGTAACTCCGACTCGTTTTGATTTTGAACTTTATTAATCATGCATATTGAAGAGTAATAAAGGTTTCACCAGTTTATTCGTGTATCTGCCAGTAAACGGTAAAATACATTTCCCCACACAGGAAATAAAACGACAAATTGTTATAATGCCATGAAAATTTTAATCTCAAAAAACAAAAACAATAACAGTTTACTGCAATTACTGTACTTTAAATTTTTGGCTTGTGAAAAAACCCTGTCTTTTGTACAAAAATCTCAAAGAACGCATGATACTGAAAACACTTTCCATCACTTTTTCACTTGTAGTGAAAAAACCGTTTATTCCCAAAAAATTTATTTTATCTTTGTCTCACAGCATATTTTTATTTTTTCAACATAAAGTTACTGAATTTCAGCGACTTTACCAAATAAATATGCTGTTTTTTTCTCTAAATCACCAAGTTATTTTGCTTGCGAAAATTGAAAATAATTTTTACGCATATAATTTTGTAAGCGCGTAATTTATAAATTGAAATTATCAACATGTTTAATATTTTGTCTTACATTTATGATTTTTCAATTCTTTATACAATGATCATAACTGTTGACCGATACTTCTTTTTCTATACCCACTGACCTTTAGCTATGGCATTAATATCTACACTTTTACACCCCTAAACCTATAAACTTGCTACTTATCCTTGTCTTCATGTCTCGTGTTCTTTGTCACCTTGTCTTAAACAATTTCTCCAATTTCATTAATCGTTCATTTAAATTATTTATCATACTTTTTTGCTCTTCTATCGTTCTTTCTTGCTCTTTTATAGCTTCTACTAAAACAGCAACCATTCTTGAATAATCCACTGATTTATATCCATTAAGATCTGTATTTACTAGTTCTGGTAATACCTTCTCTACTTCCTGGGCTATCACTCCTATTTGCCTGTTAGTGTGTGGATTTTGTATTTCAGGGTTCTCCAAATCCCAATAATAATATACTCCTCTCAATGACAAAACCTTGGATAATGGAGAATCTATTTTATGAATATCTTTTTTAAATCTTAAATCTGAACCTTGATAGGTTCCAGTACAATATACATCACCAACTACATGTAATCTATACGATGGTGAGTTGGTGCCTATGCCGACGTTGCCAGAGAGATGAACTGTTGGAGCATCCAACGACAATCTACGATCAGCATCATTAATTATTCTTACATTGTAGTCTTGGCTGGTTCCCTTTCCATAATGAAAGTCAATAAAAGGCGTTTTACCACTACTTAAAGAATTGCCCAGTTCAATAGAGCCATCCTGGTCATAACCAAGCATAGAATAGCCTCCCCACCCTATAGTTTTACTTACATTTACATTTCCATTAACAACTAATTTATGTGCAGGGCTCGTTGCGCCTATGCCCACATTGCCATTGGCCTTAACAACAAACTTTGTGGTATCATTATTAAAATAATTAAATTGAACCCCACCCCCTACGTATAAGTTACAGTTTGAGTTTTGTGGAATGAAAAGTCCATAACTTGCAAATTGTGCAACATCATCAATATTTTCTGCCCTAAATTTTATTCTATTTCCATTAGAATACATTTCAGTTTGACTATTATTGCCAATTCTAATTCTTCCATTAACGGTTAAATTTCCATCACCACTTATACTTGCAACATTGGTTACATTTTTTCTAAAAATCCAACCACGTGTATTATTATCATTCATTGTAAAATAAGTTGCCCAATCTGATGTAACATATCCATGAGTTCCGAAAGTTCCAGTTCCTGCAAACATTAATCCATAAGTCGGTTGTCCTGCCGCAGGTCCACCATATAAAGAAATACCATAACCATTTGAACTTAATGTATTAGTTAAACCAAAGTAAGGTGTTCGTAAATTTGTAGAAAAATTACCAATACCATTAACATCTAATGTATATGCAGGACTTGCTGTCCCCACCCCCAATCTACTATTAGTGTTATCCCAATACAAATTAGCATTAGAGCTAAGGGTATTAGTCCCAGACCAGAAGGCTACACGTGTAGCTGTGCCACTGCCATCTAATCCGGTAGTTGATAAATGCACCCAATTAGGTGAACTTGATGTACCTGCATTGTAATAATAACCTGCCAAACTTAAACCTCCTGTGCCAGTGTTATATACCATCAATCCTGTAGCTGGACTGGGAATGGTGATAGCATCAGTGGTGCTGGTAAGTGCAACACGCGGTATAAGTAACCCTTTGTTGCTGAAATCTATATCCAAACCTGCAGAAGAATGGGCTTCTGCGCCTGTTGTATTAATGGACATTTGGGCAAAAGTTTTATTGAATAGCATTGACAATAAAAATGGCAAGGCAATAAATATTATTTTAACATTTTTTGTATTTACAATTTTTTTAAAAAGATTGTAAAAGGATTGTTTTGTTTTCATCTTAAAATTTTATTTGTATAAAATTTTATAATATTTTCTTTTTTTATTTTTATCAAACCGAAATAATTCGGCGTTCCCTTCAAAATTCCTGTAAAAATCGAATGGTATTCGTATTTTCTATATTTCTTTCTTTTTCACAGCTTTTCGTTGCTTTAAAAAATTGATAATTTGTTATATTCATTATTCTTCTTTGAAGTATTGAATAACAAATAAAAAATAATTCTTCTGATTATTAAATGAATTATTGTAACTTTTAATTTTTTATACAACTATCCCCCATTAGTAGAGAAAAAAATAATACAAACGATTAATTATTCATGTTTTATTATTAAGATGCCCTGATTTTTATTTCTTAAAACACTTAACCTATTGATTTTTCGAGTCTATTTTTTTATCATTAATCATTAGGATATATAAACTTCTTTTTTATGGGTAAGGAGTTAGTTTAACTGACCAACACGCTCCTCCTCCTTTTTTATCTCCTCCGCAATAGCCACAATAATCTGCATCACAACGACTGCAAGTTATTTCTCCTTCGTAAACATGTTTTGGGTTATCCAGAAGTGTCCCTGTTCTTCCACATCTCGGACAATAATTGACCCATGTTTTCCAATAACGTTGATAGGGAACTCTACCCGCACAACAACCACAACTTGGCATATGATAAACAGTGATAGTTGGTACTGTAATTGTAGCTGGCCAATCATCTGGTTTTGTTACTTCCGTTACACTAACTGTAGCAGGTAGAGCATGGTTGTTTTGAGCATAATACCTTATAG
>DAOOVG010000039.1:0-19541 GCA_035369865.1 Paludibacteraceae bacterium
AGCCATTGCGAATAAAGTAAATTTCTTCATGGTCATAAAAATTAATTTGTTTAACATTTTAGTTTAAAAAATCAATGACTTTACAAATATATAGTATGATTGAACAAAACAAACCGCCTTATAATTAAAATATCGAATGCAAATTTTATAATTAGTTGTTTTATAGGTGTTTATAAAGATTTTATATTTAAAAAATATAGAAATATTATTGTTATTTTCTGCTCATTTTGCTCAATAAATCCCAATGTTAATCTAATTGAAATTTCTTTAACCAAAAATAATTAATACATTTGCTCTCACTACTTCAATCTAAAAGATATGAAAAAATTTCAATTAATTTTATTGCTTAGTTTTTTATTATTTATCCATAATGGATTTTCTCAAAGTGTTGTTTTTCCTGATGATGAAAAAGAAAGAGGATATACCAACAGACCTTACCTCAGATATGAAGCTGAACCCGGAAAATGTGAAACAAACGGTACGGCACTAAATTCCACATATGATCAAAGACTTTTACAAAGCGAAGCCTCTAACCAGATAGCAGTAAATCTGGTTTCGAAGAATGATTATATTCAATGGACAAATGAAGCTCCAGCAGACGGGTTAACCATTCGATTTTCTTTACCGGATAGCAGCAACGGAACAGGTATTCAAGGAATTTTTGCATTATATGTAAATGATATCTTTGTTCAAAACATTATTGTCAATTCATATTGGGCATGGCAATATTTCCTAAAAAATGGAACAAAATATCCTGATAACACTCCTGATGCAACTACCAAGTTTCCCCGCATGCGTTTTGATGAAACTCATGTGAAGTTGAATGAAAAAATACCCGCAAATGCTACATTTCGCTTAATAAAAGTCGATGATAACGACATCTCTTATACCATTGACTTTGTAGAATTGGAAGAAGTTCCTGATCCAATTAGTTATAATTCGATTATAGATGCCAATAAAGTGATGTACACGGCTGATCAGGGTCCTCTTTATTCTTTCATTGCTGCAAATAAGGGAAAAACAATCTATATACCGGCGGGTGTTTACAACGTGGATAAAAGAATTACCATTACTTCCGGAGACAACACGAAAATTATTGGCGCCGGAATGTGGTATACAGAAATAAATTTTACTGCTTCCTCAGATGATAAAAGTACTTATAATCAAAGGGGAATTGAAGCTTATGGTAATAACATGGTATTGCAAGGTGTTTATCTTAATACAATAAATAATAAAAGATATTATCAAAACAATGACTCTTATCAAGTAGGAAAAGGATTAATGGGCAGTTTTGGCTCTAATTCACTCATTAAAGATGTATGGATTGAACATTTCGAGTGTGGAGGTTGGATTGAAAATGCAAATTCACTAATTATTCAAAATTGTAGATTCCGAAATAATTATGCAGACGGAATCAACTTGTCTTATGCATGCAAAAATTCTATTGTTGAGCAGTGCAGTTTTAGGAATAATGGCGATGACGATATGGCATCATGGTCGCGATCCAACGGATTGTGCGAGAACAATACCTTTCGTTACTGTACTGCTGAAAATAATTGGAGAGCTTCCAGTCTCGGTTTTTTTGGAGGCAAACAGAATAAAGCCTACAATTGCGTAATCATCGACCCAATGGAAGCTGGCTTTCGGGTAGTATGCGATTTTCCTGGAATGCCTTTTAGTACAGACGGATATAGTGTATTACATGATATATCTGTTTATAAAGGAGGAGTTCCAAGTGGAATTGTTGGTGTGAGTGGGGACCTTTGGGGAAATCAACAGGGTGCTTTACATTTGAATAGTAGCACTCAATATGATTTACAGAATATATTTATTTATAATATAGATTTTTACCATTCTAAAAATGATGCTATCTTTATTGGTAGCGGTTCAAAAAATATCTCAAACGTTATCCTCAAAAATATACATATAAATGGAACAGGACGATACGGTATTTATTTTAGTGGAGCTAAAGGAAATGTAACTTACTGTAATATTTTATATGAAAATATTGGAGCCATATCTAATTATAATACAATTCCTGCTACTTTTACCTTTGTAGAAAATTGTGAAGCTGGTTTTCAGCAACCATTTGGAAATAATTTAAAAGCTTTTTTCTCTGAGAATGTTTTGCATATTATTGGAGTTGAAAATACAAATGTCTCCATCTTTGATCTTCTTGGCAAAAAAATATTCAATTTCTTTTGTACTTCTCCAAAAATCAACATATCAGGGCTTTATCCGGGCATTTACATGATAAGATGGGACAATTTCAACTATACTCAAAAAGTATTTATTCCTAATACGATTTAATGTCCAACACTTTCTGTTTGAATTCTTTTGATGAATAAAGTGTTTTGTTTTTGACTTTTGTTTTGTAGGCATAAATAGTATTTACCGAGTAATCAAGAAAGTGTGCAATTTTTTCGTTATCGTCAATTCCTAAACGAATTAATGCATAAATTCTCATTTCTGAATTTAAAAGTTCACCTTTCTGAAGATAAATTTGTTCTTCTGGTTTAAGAAGTTTATTAAATTCTTCAACAAAATTTGGGAATATATTCAAAAATATTTTATCAAATCTCTCAAACAAAGCTTCTCTTTCTTTTTCTACATTTATTTGCTTAGGAAAATTCTTTATATCTTCATATTGTTTTGTGTTTACTTTATTAATAACCCATCGTTGAAGACTTCCTAACTTTGCTATATATTCTGCATTTTGATTAAAAAAATAGCCAATATATTCGTTTTTAATTTTGTTTGCTTCTATTAGTTTTTCATTAGTAGCTTGAATTTTCAATTCAGCTGCCTTTAAACGCTTAAGTGATTTCCATATTATTATTAATGCAATAACCAACATCACTAATAAAGCAAAAATAAAAATAACAAGCATAATAACTCTATTTTTTTGCTTTTCAATAATGGTGATTTGAGCTCCTTCAATTATAGGAAGAATATTACTTATTTCTAACTGCCGATGTCGTGCATTATAAAATAAAGCATCATTTAATGCTTGGTGGATATAGTTAATAGAATGATTTATATCTCCTTCTTCGAATAATATTTGAGCTAAATTTCTAAGAGCAACTGTTTCTTTGGTAGAAGATTTAATATCTGAAATGGCAGCTTGAATCAGATAGTCTTTAGCTGCTGTTTTATTTCCTTGCAAACTTAAAATGTAAGCGATACTGGAAGTTGCAATAGCAAGATCGTGTTCAGAATAATCTTTAAGGTCAATCATACGTTTGAAGGCAATAATCGCATCAGAATATTTGTTTGACTTCATAAATTTTAAGCCGAGTGTTGCCCAATATTGCGATGAATTATATGGCAAAAGAACGATAGCAGAATCTATCAAATTATTCCCGTTCTTAATGTAAAGGTCACGAAACTCTAAGTTGTTATTATAATCAGCTAAATCATAGTAAAGTCGTGATTTATTCAGATAGTAATCGATTTTTGTTTGATTACTGCATTGTTCCACATTAATAGAGTTAAACACATCAAAGGCTTCTTTAAATAAACCTGAAGATAAATAGCAAAAACCTAATTTTATTTTTGAGGAAATAATTTTCTCATCATCGTTTAATTCGTTAGAAATATCTATCAGCTTTTTTACATAAACATAAGCTGAATCGTAAATATAACAACGATACTCGTTAAATAAATCCAAATTCAAGGAATATAAAAGAAGTGGATCGTGAACTGTTGAGGTTAAATGCTTCTTTATTTCTTTTATACGCTCTTCTTTTTGAAGATCATAATAGGATTGTCGAGAAATATAGTAATCAAGGGAATCAAGTTCTCTTTTTTGTGAAAAACATTCGAATAAAGAGAAAAATATAAGAAAAAATAATATTTTTAGTCTTTTCATGTTGAAAATTTAACAACACAACATTATTAATTATAAAATCAACAATTTAATGGAACATTTAAGAAATCTTTTTGACTTTTTGAGAAAAATCAAAAAATCTTATAACAAAATTTTTGTTCGTCGATTACCTGCCTGGATAATGTACACTTGTCCTCGTGGCCGGTTTTTCAAATCATCAATATTTATTATATTATAATCAGCAAGATAAGTAGCAATTGTTCTTCCCATTGCGTCATAGATGTAAATCATTGTATTAGTTTGAGGAACATAAACTGTAATAGAATTATCTTCATGAATTTTGACTCTTAATTTTCTTGCCTCGGTATCTTTTTCAGTCCGTAATGAAATAGTATTGGAATAATCGGTAATGTTTTCATACAAATAAGTTTTATCGCTTGCCCGAACTTTATAAAAACATTCAGTGTCAGGAAACAGATTTATAATCGTATCCGAAGTGACTGTAACCCATTTGTTTTTAACATTGAATTCAATTTTTTTCAAAAAACTTACTGAAACATCGTCTATTGCTGCTGAACCTGTTCCATTCAGATAAGTAAGTCGGAATTGTATAAAATTATCTACTTCATTAAAAGAATAACTTTTTATTCCTTTGAACGAATTAGATAACGATAAGGTATCCACTATTTGCCATTGAACTCCATCGTATGCTTCAATTAGTATTTTTACATTTCCAGAAATTAATCCAACAAAAAAAGATAACTCGTTGACAGAAATCACATATTTTTCCGTTTGAATCATTTCTTCTGAATTACTTAATTGAATCGATGGAGAAGCTTTTCCAACGTATGCAGCAGTATTATTTAATGTTTTTGCTGTAATTAGCCAGTCTTGTGGTACAGTCAAGCCATTATCGAAACTTTCTGTTAAAATAGATGTTCCTTCAGAAAGCATATAAGCCGTTAAATAATAACCTGTTGCATCATTAACAGATGCCCAATTAGCAATATAACTACTTGTAGTAATTTCACTTGGTTCAAAAGCTTCTGGAACAGTTAGATAAGGAGTGGAAGACCCTACTAAGGATATTTTTACTGTGTCAGCATCTGTTGATTGGAAAAGTAGCGTTTCATAATGTTTGTCAATATAGGAAGGTACAATAGGATTATAACGAATCAGCACCGTCGTAGTGTCAACAATTGAATCATTGGGTATGAGCTCAATATGTTTTCTCCATTGGGCGATTTCTTCTGTTGCCAGCTTCATTTCGAAATGATTGTTCTCTGAAAAATAAATATGAATGGTATCTTTTAAATTTTTTCCATAAACTTTTATTTCTTGTGGAGTGGTAGGAGTTCTTTGTACAGTTTGAAAAGGAGTAAAATTATTTTTCCCAACATTTATAATGGGAACATAAACTCCTATAAAATTAAAAGTAATGAATCCATTTTGTTCTTTAATATTGGTTAATGGCTTATTAATATTAATTCCTGAACGTAAAACAGGAGAAAAAGAAGTAACATTGCTTGAACCTGGAAAAGGATCACCTGTTCGAGTATGTTCGGAAGCCATTTCGTCGGCTTCCACAATATCGTAGCCCATAGCATTCATGTTATTATTTGGGGAATTATTTTCCCAATCACTGGCATTATAATAAATGTGAGTAATCAACATACCATGACCTGGAAGATAGGTATCCCAACCTTGTAGTTGCCGGTTTTCCAGCATGAAAAATTCCACAGGTGATGGATTATTACCTATTAAATTATGATTTCCATATTGAGAAATTAAAAAGGCTTGATTACTGGAAGTTAAAGCTTCAAGGGTAACATTTTGTGGTGATTTTAGCCCTTCAGGAATCAACCAATTCAAATAAAATCTGTCGAATGCAGCGTAAGTAGGTGGTGTTTTTCCATTATTCAAATAAGCACCAGCATCCATAATGTTCCATACAGATAAAGTATAGACATCAGAGTTATCTGTATTGTAATAATCAGGTAAACCTAATACATGTCCAAATTCATGACAAAAAGTTCCAATCCCACACATATTTGTGCCCATCGCAGAACGAAGTTCAGAAGAACAGGCATAATCAAAAATAATAACACCATCAAATTTTGTTCTTGTGTCTGCCAATGTCCATCGATGAGGCCAGATAGTATTTTCAGGTGCTCCTTCTGCTTCATTGTATCCAGCATAATATACGAAAATATTATCTACAAAACCATCATGATCAGTATCATATTGATTGAAATCTACACCATTTTGATCAGCTAATTTACAAGCGTCTATAATCATTTGTTGAGGATTTTTGTCATAATCATCTGAACCATTAGCTCCATAATATTCTATTTTATTGGGTAAAGTATAAGGTCCTACTACATCAAATTGTGGTGCAAACACTCCATTGGAAGCATCACGAAAATAATCACGAGCAGATCCAGTAGCTCCATTTTCAGAGTAACCTTGTTGATTTAATAAATTAGTAAATGCAACTTGTGGTTGTGAAATAGTAAAATTATTATCGGAAAAATTTACTAAAATAACCAGCGATTTCGGACTGCCTGTTAAAGGATATTGTCTTGAAGTTACAGCAGGAGCACGTGAAATGCGTTGGGCTCTTGCAGATAAATTAAATTGTTGATAATTAATTTTTTGTGGAATATTCTTAATAAATTCCTTTTCTTCAGTAGATCGTTTATCTATTTCACGAGCTATTATCTTGGTAAGGGAAAATTTTCCTTTTTTATCTACTTTTGCATACTTAAAATAGCCATCTTTATCTTTTTTTAATGGATATCCGTCTAATGTAGTATGATAGTGATAAAATTCATCTCCTTCCATCTTGATGGTTATTTCGCTACCATCTGGTTGGATAACTTTAATAGGGTAGGGGTAGGCAGGTACTGCAAAAACTTGTAAAATGCCTATTATTTCAAAAAACAGAATAAAAAAGAACCGTATATTTTTCTTCATATTTTTTTAAACAACTTGTTTTATTTTGATAATCAATAATTTATAAAAATTAATACAATAATTTTTTGGATGATAAAGAATAATTAAAATTACATGTACAAATATAATTATAAATTTGTTAGCTTCCTTTAAACAACAATTTTTTACTTTTAAAGTTTTTAGAAATTAGTAAAAAAATGTATCTTTGCTAAGTTTTTTAACGCCTATCTGAATAGAACTCTATTCTTTTTTAGAACGATATAATGAAGTGATAATTTTTAAGCCCAAATGGCGGAATTGGTAGACGCGCTAGTTTCAGGGACTAGTAGCTGCAAGGCTGTGCAGGTTCGAGTCCTGTTTTGGGCACAAAACTGAAAATTATCTTTGAAATTTTGCGCAGATGGCGGAATAGGTAGACGCGCTACTTTGAGGGGGTAGTGCCGGTTTCGGCGTGTGAGTTCGAGTCTCATTCTGCGCACCATATTTTTAATTATTTATATTATTGAATGTTAGTTGTTTATAATATAAAGCAAGCAAAAAGTAATTTTTTTCTACTTATCATATCCTCTAACTTTATTTTGCTCTCTTATCTTTTTCTTTGTTAAAAGGTTCTGTATGAATGTTGATAATAGTTTGTTTCCCAAAACGATTTCGGAGTTTATTTTCAATGTCAGTAGCAACGTCATGTGAACGTACAAAAGTAGTGGAAGGGTCTAATTTGATATGAACATCAATGGCAAATATATTTCCAATTTTGCGGGTTTTCAAATTATGATAAGATAATATTTCAGGGTTTGTTTCGAGAATTTGAAAAATTTCTTTTTCGGTTTCTTCTGGCAATGAACGTTCAAGTAATTCATTTACACTGGGTATTAAAATTTTAATTGCTACTTGAACAATAAAAAAGCTCACAATAATTCCAGCTATAGGATCTAATATCCGAGCTTGCTCCCCGAAAAAAATTGCTCCTCCAATGCCAATGCCTGTACCAATGGAAGAGAGTGCATCCGAACGATGGTGCCAAGCATTTGCTATAACAGCTTGATTTTCAATTTTCTTTCCGATTTTAATAGTATAACGATACAACCATTCTTTTGTCACAATACTTACTAAAGCAGCTACAAAAGCTATCATCGAAGGTGGTTCTATTACATTCCCTTTAATAATTTGAATTACTTTTGTAAGTCCATTCAAAAAAATAAACACTCCTACTACTACCAAGGCTAAACTTACCAGAAATGAAGCAAAGGTTTCAAATTTTCCATGTCCATATTGATGGTCTTTATCGCGTTCTTTTCCTGAAATTCCAACAAATACAATAACAATTACATCGGTTATAAAATCAGACAACGAATGCACACCATCAGCAATCATGGCAGTACTTTTACCCAAAAAACCTGCTAATAGTTTGAAAGTAGTTAAAATAAAATTTGTCCAAAAACCTACCCACGTAACATGAATAGCTTGTGCTGTCCTCTCTTGATTTTCCATACACTTGGTATATTAATGAGGCTATATGGATTTTGCTAATAAAATATTTTGCTGAAGCAAAAATTATTTTACTCAGCTTGTAGCATCAGGATTATTTTTGCTTAATCTTACAAAAATAATCATTAAAAGGACATTTCCTTAATTATTTTGTTATGAGAAGCTAATTTATAAAGAGAATAAATAATGTTTTAAATCATTCTAAATTATTCACTTACACATTGCTCCATTGAACAATGCTCTTCGGAGGTTTCAAATTCAATGGTGGCATGCTCAATGCCAAGTGATGTAAGTCCACTGCGATACTTTTTCTTTAACTGGGCTATCTTGCTCATAGGCGTGGATTGTTTTAAGACGATATGAACAGTAAGTATGTTGTAAGTGCCATCAATAGACCATATGTGTAAATCGTGAACGCTTTCCACTTCTTCTTGACTTAAAAGATATTGACTAACGACTTCAGAATCTATTTCATAAGGAATTCCCTGTAAAATAATATGCAAACTTTTACGCAAATTTTTCAAAACATTGTATAAGATAAAAACAGCAATTATAATGGAAAGGACGGCATCAACAACGGGAACTTCCCAGAAATACATTATAATAGTGCCAATTAAAATAGCTGTCCAGCCAAGTACATCTTCCAGCATGTGAAGTGAAACTACTTTTTCGTTTAGCGAATTACCTTTTTTCAACTGAAAAAGAGCACTTCCGTTGACCAAAATTCCTATCATGGCAAAGAAAAACATTCCTTTTACATAAGGTTGTTCAGGATGAATCAAACGAGGAATAGCATTGTATAGAACAATAAAACTTCCAAGTAAAAGAATAATGGAATTGAAAATGGCACCAAGCAACGAAAATCGTTTGTAACCGTATGAATAAGATTTGTCGCTGCTTTTTTTCGATTTCTTTTGAAAATACCATGCCAATGCCAGCGAAAGACTGTCGCCTAAATCATGTACGGCATCAGAAACAATGGCAATACTGTTAGTAAAAATACCTCCCAATATTTCAAAAATAGTGAATCCAAAATTAAGAAAAAAAGCTGTCTTAATATTTTTTATGTCATTATGTTTTTGATAATCTTGATGTTCGTGATGTGACATGATTTGTTATGTTTTTAAAAAAATATTACGAAAAACCCCTTAAAAATTTAGTCAAAATATTTACTTTTTTAAAATACAAAGGTATGCTTTTTGATTAAATTGGTTGAAAAAGCATCACTTAATTATTCTATTTTTTGTTAAATTAATTCTATCTTTGAAGAATAAATTGTCTCATTATTAAATTAACAGGTATGAAATCATCTAAATGGCACAAACTGTGGATTATTTTAGCAGTTATTGCATTATTTTTTATAATATTATTGTGTTTGCCTTTTGTTTTCAAAGGTAAAATTGTTGATTTTACAAAGCAACAATTAAACAAACAATTAATTGCTCACGTTGACTTCGATAAAATTCAACTAAGTTTTATTCGTCGTTTCCCCAATGCTTCTATACAAATTAAAAACTTAAAAATCATCGGAATAGATGAATTTGAAAAGGATACTTTACTGGCTACTGAAAAAATTGAAGCGGTAGTGAATTTGAAAAGTTTCTTTGCTGATAGTGGCTACGATATTTCAAAAGTTTTGCTGGCAAACTCTCAAATAAAAGCTCATATATTGCCCGATGGAAAAGCAAATTGGAATATTGTGAAGGAGACACCGAAAACTGAAAAAGATACTTCAAAAATGAATTTTCATTTAAAATTAAAAGATGTCATTTTGCAAAATATAAATTTGACTTATCTTGATGAACAAGGAAACATGAAAATTCAAGTTTGCAATTTGAACCATCATACCAGTGGCGATTTGACTGCTGACAGCTCATTGCTAAAAACCGATACCAGAATTGATTCTTTGAGTTTTTGGATGAACAATGTGGCATTTCTTTCAAAAGCTAATGTTAATTTAAAAGCAGATGTTGATGCCGATTTAAATAACATGATGTTTAAATTGAGTAAAAATTCAATCCTCATCAATGCTCTTCCTTTTTCTATAAATGGTTGGTTAAAAGTTTTGGATGATGGATTTGATATGGATTTAAAATTGCTGGCCGATAAAGTTGATTTTAAATCAATTTTGTCATTGATACCAGCTTTGTATTATCAATCATTCAAAGAATTAAAAGCTGATGGTAAAATTTCTCTCGATGCCTCAGTAAAAGGACAAATGAAAGAAGATAATTATCCTTTTTTTAACCTAAAATTAAACGTGGATGATGGCTGGTTTCGTTATCCTTCTTTACCTAAAGCTGTTCAGAATATTCAAATAGCTACTCAAATATTCCATCCTGATGGTAATCTGGATAAAACAGTAGTGGACATTTCTAAGATTTCATTTGTTTTAGATAAACAACCCTTTTTTGTTTCATGTCGAATTTTAACCCCTGTTTCTGATCCACAAATACAGGCAGTCGCTCAAGGAAAAGTTGAAATGGATAAAATTAAAGATTTTTATCCACTTGGTGATAAAACTAAATTGAATGGACTTCTTGATGTAGATGCTACTTTAAACGGCCGAATGTCGTATATTGAAAATAATCAATACGATAAATTTAATTTTCAGGGCAAACTAAATTTGAAAAATTTTTTAATGAAAGATGTAAATCTTTACCCACAGGAAATCACCATTAACAATGCGAGTTTATTGATGAATCCTTTATTTGTAAATTTATCATTATTAGGACTAAAAATAGGTGAAAACAATTTATCAGCTCAAGGAAAGCTTGAAAATCTGATAGCTTACTTATTAAAAAACAAGACTTTAAGTGGTCAATTAAATGCTCAGTCTTCTTATCTCAATTTGAATGATTTTATTACATCGCAGCCCGATAACAAAAGTGCAACAGAAAAGAAAGTTTTAGAAATTCCCCAAAATATAAATTTTATTGTAAATGCTGACTTAAATAAAGTGCAGTTTGATAAAATGATTTTTGAAAACATCAAAGGAAAATTAGAAATTGAAAATGGAGAATTGAAACTTCAAAATGTTGCATTGCAGGCTTTCGATGGAAATATCTTAGCAAAAGGTTTGTATAGTACTTTATTACCAGAAAATCCAAAACTAAAAGTAGATTTAAACATTGATAGTGTTGTTATTAATAAAATTTTTACTCAAATAGGATTTATGGAAAAGTTGGTTCCATTTTTGAAAAATACTGATGGAAAATTTTCAACGAATCTTTCGCTTGGTGCAAATTTAAAGAATGATATGAGTTTAGATTTAACTTCATTAAATGCGAATGGTGTTTTTTCAACCAGAGCAGTTGGAATAAAAAATTCTCCTATCTTCAATGCTTTGGCTAATAATTTGAATCATCCTGAATTTATGCAACCAACTTTAAAAGATATTGCCTTAAAATTTGAAATATTGAATGGTAAAATCTTTATAAAACCTTTTGATTTTAAAATTTCAAATATAAAAATGAATTTAGGCGGTAGTTCAAGCTTAAATAAAGAAATTGATTTTCAGGGAATTATCCAATTACCTGATCAAATGAACATAGGGCGTTTTTCTACTGTAAAAGTCAACATTACAGGTACTTATGATAAACCAAAAATTAAGTTGGATGTTATGAGTACTTTAAATGAGATAGTAGACGAAACAAAATTAAAAGTAGAAACCGAAGTAGCAAAACAAGTAGATAAAGCCAAACAAGAAGCATTAGAAAAGGCTCAAGAACAAAAAGAAAAAGCTTTACGGGAAGCCCAACAACAAGCTGATAAAATTCGATTGGAAGCTCAAAAAAGAAGCGAAAAAATTCTTGAAGAAGCTCGAAAAGAAAGCGATGCCATTGTTGCAAAGGCTACAAATCCTGTAGCTAAAAAAGTAGCTGAAACTACTGCAAAAAAATTATTGGACGAAGCCCAGAAAAAAGTTGATCAAATAAACACTGAAGCAGAAGCAGAAGCCCAAAAAATTATCCAAAATGCGACAAAAAATTTGCAATAATCAAATTTATTAATTGCATTTATTTGTGAAATGGTCATTAAACAGTTTTTAAATGTTAATTAAAACACAAAGAAAATCCCGGTTGCTTTTTGTCTTATTATTTGTTTCCTTTTCAGTTTTGGGACAAACACCTCAGAAGGCAGATAACTTGTTTCAGCAAAAAGAATATCTTGAAGCAAAAAAAGCTTATGAAGCACTGTTACGACGAAATCCCAAAAGTGCTTTATATAATTATCGCTATGCACGTTGCTGTTATGAACTAAATGATGATGAAAATGCCATCAAATATTTTGAACTTGCAGGAACAAAATATCCTCTACGAAACAAATATTTAGGCGAATTATACATGAAAGCTTATCGTTTTTCAGAATCTGCAACTGCTTATGAAAATTATCTTGCTACTTTAAAAGAAAAAGACGCAGATTATGATAAAGTCAAATTTGCACTAAAAAGAGCACAATTGGCTGAAAATTTTATTCAAAGAGTAGATGATATTTCAATAATAGACAGTATGATAGTGGATAAAAGTAAATTTCTAAATTTTTATAATTTTACTCATGAATTAGGTTCCCTTACTGCCAGTCCTATTCAATTAAAAAATCGAGTAGAAGAAAAAATAGTTTATACTACTGAACGTCAAGATAGAATGTATTTTTCTGATTCTATTCGTGGGCAAATGGATATTTTTACTTGTTACAAATTATTAGAAAAGTGGTCTGATCCTAAGCCTGTTTCTAATCAAATTAATACTTCAGCCAATGAAAATTATCCTTTCCTCATGTTGGATGGACTTACATTGTATTTTGCATCTGATGGTGAAAATTCTATAGGAGGATATGACATTTTTATTACCCGTTATGTTCCATCAGAAAACGATTTTTTCATTCCTGACAATATCGGAATGCCTTACAATTCACCTTATAATGATTATATGATGGTGATTGATGAATTGCATAGTATCGGCTGGTTTGCTACCGACCGTTTCCTCCCCGAAGGGAAAGTTACTATTTTTACCTTCGTTCCAAATGAAGCAAAAAAAATTATTCAATCCAATAATTTAGATTCAATTCGAGAAGTAGCAAAACTTAAAACATTTAGAAAAGTACATCGTGTTAATTATCAATCAGAAAAAGATAATGAAAAAAATATCGTAGCATCAGAAAAAAATTTTCGTTTTATTGTAAATGACACTTTGATTTATACCGATGTCAGTCAGTTTCGTAGTAAAGAATCTTTACAACTATGGAGTGAATTAAATAGTTTGAATACTAATTTAAAAAACAAGAAAAAGCAATTGTATGAGTTGCGTTTGCAATATGATCAAAATGAAAATAAAAGGCAAGAACTTGCCCCAAAAATATTAGCATTGGAAAAGGAAATCGCCAACGAGGAAAACTTAATAGACAAAAAAACCATAGAGTTACGTAATTGTGAGATAAAATTTATTCAAAACAACTTTCATTAAAACCTATTTTTCAATTTTTTTATAATGTTGATATTTTAAAAATGTTAATTTTACCTGAAACTTTTTGTTGTTGTAATTGTTATTATTTAAATAATACTTAAAAACAAAAATCATGGAAAAGGAAGTTTCAATAAAAGTAATGAAGGGCGGTCCGTATGTTATAAGCGGTAACGTTAAATTAATTTTGCCATCGGGCGAGGAAAAAGAATTAGTTGGAAAAACTGCTTTATGCAGATGTGGACATAGTAAAAATAAGCCTTTTTGCGATGGTTCTCATCATGATGTAGAATTTGATTAATTGTTAATGTAAAATTTTTTATCCTGACGAAACAGTAGAAAATTATTTATTACTGTTTCGTTTTTTATATTTTATGCCTCATTTTATTATCACTTAATTAATTTTCTAAAATTTTGTGCACTTAATTCAACTTTTTTCTTTTATTTTTGCCTTTAAAAAAGTAATGGCTCAGTTAAAGTTTCAAAGTTTTGGAAGTGGAAGCAGTGGAAATTGTTATTTTATAGGCAATTCAAACTATGGATTTTTAATTGATGCAGGAATAGGCATACGAAACATAAAAAAATATCTGTACAATATTGGACTTAATTTTGAAAATATTTTAGGTGTTTTTATTACTCACGATCATGCTGACCATATCAAATCAGTAGGTGTATTAGGTGAAAAATATCATATACCTATTTTTACGACGAAAAAAGTTCATGAAGGTATCCAAAAAAGCTTTTATGTAAATAAAAATTTGACTTTCAGCAAAAAAATCATTGAAAAATGGGAAAGTATAACCATAGAAGATTTTTGTTTTACGGCTTTTCCTGTTTCTCATGATGCAACTGATAGTGTAGGTTATGTCGTAATTTATAAGGAGAAAAAATTTGTTTTTGCTACCGATTTGGGCTACATTAGCAACGAAATTATAACTTATTTAACTGATGCAAATTATTTGGTATTAGAAGCAAATTATGATGAAAAAATGTTATGGGATGGTTCGTATCCTTTTTACTTAAAAGAACGAATTGCTTCTGATACAGGACATTTGAGCAATGATCAAGCGGGCATTTTTCTCTCTGAAAATTATCAAGAAAAACTTAAAAATATTTTTTTGTGTCATCTCAGCAAAGAAAATAATCTACCAACAATAGCATATAACACTGTTCAAAAGCATTTAGAAAATAATAAAATTATCGTTGGAAAAAATGTTCAATTAAATGTTTTAGAAAGAATTCAGCCATCGAATATATTTATTTTTTAATCAATCAATTGTTCTTCGCAAATTGAAATTAATAATTTATGCCTGAAAATTTAGTTATTATCCCAACCTATAACGAAAAGGAAAATATTGAAAATATTGTCCATTCCGTTTTTCGTCAACCTTACAATTTTCATATATTGATTGTTGATGATAATTCACCCGATGGAACAGCCGAAATTGTAAAAAATTTGCAAAAAGAATTTCCTGAAAAACTTTTTCTTCTCGAACGAGAAGGAAAGTTAGGACTTGGAACCGCTTATATAGAGGGTTTTAAATGGGCATTAGATAGGGATTATGAATATATTTATGAAATGGACGCCGATTTTTCACATAATCCAAATGATTTACCAAAATTATATCAAGCTTGTGCTAATGAAGGAGTTGATTTGGCAATTGGTTCTCGTTATTTAACTGGTGTAAATGTAGTTAACTGGCCTTTAGGGAGAGTGTTGATGTCTTATATGGCTTCTATTTATGTAAGATTAGTAACAGGTCTGAAAATTGCTGATACTACTGCAGGTTTTAAATGTTATCGTAGAGAAGTGCTTGAAACAATTGAACTGGATAAAATTCGTTTCAAAGGTTATGGTTTTCAGATCGAAATGAAATTCAAAACTTATAAAAGTGGTTTTACATTAAAAGAAATACCCATTATCTTTATAAATAGAGAATTAGGTACTTCCAAAATGAGTGGCGGAATTTTTAGTGAGGCTTTTTTAGGAGTGATCAAATTAAAAATTCAAAGTCTCTTTTATCATTATCCACAGAAGAAAAAATAATTTTTTTTGTATCCTTCCCCCAAGCAATGTTTATAATTTATGAATAAATTTCAATTAATCCGAAATGCGACTATTGTTAACGAAGGAGAAACTTTTATAGGTTCGGTTCTTATAAAAGATAAATTTATTCAAGCAATATATACGAATGAAGCAGATATTCAATTGAAAGAATCTTTCGATGAAATCGATGCAGGAGGTTATTGGCTTTTGCCTGGTGTAATTGATGAACATGTCCATTTTCGTGAACCGGGTTTAACTCATAAAGGCGATTTATATACCGAAAGCAAGGCTGCAGTAGCGGGCGGTGTTACCAGTTTTATGGATATGCCCAACACTATTCCACCCA
Organism: Paludibacteraceae bacterium; assembly: GCA_035369865.1. Taxonomy (GTDB): domain Bacteria; phylum Bacteroidota; class Bacteroidia; order Bacteroidales; family Paludibacteraceae; genus MVYY01. Next base: position 16,128 of record DAOOVG010000039.1, read on the forward strand.
CAACAACCATTGAAGCTTTAAAGCAAAAATTTCAATTAGCATCAGAAAAATCACTTGCAAATTATTCTTTTTATCTTGGAGCTACCAATGACAATTTTGAAGAACTTAAAAAAGCAGATATTCATCATGTTTGTGGAATTAAAATCTTTTTAGGATCATCAACAGGAAATTTGCTGGTTGACAATGAATTGACTTTAGAACGAATTTTTGCTGAAATTCCCTTTCTGATTGCTGTTCACTGTGAAGATGAACAAATGATTCAACAACATATCCGTTATTATCAAAATTTGATAGGAGAGGAGCCCTCTATTTTTTACCATCCGTTAATTAGAAATACAGACGTTTGTTATCGAGCTACAACGAAAGCTGTAAAATTAGCAGATAAATATCAAAGTCGTTTGCATGTGTTGCATATTTCTACTGAAAAGGAAATATCATTATTTTCTTCCTGTATTCCATTGAATGAGAAGAAAATAACTGCAGAAACCTGTATTCATTATTTATGGTTTTCTGATGAAGATTATGAACAATTAGGAAATACTATCAAATGCAATCCTGCCATTAAAAGCAAAAATAATCGTTCAGCATTGAGAAAAGCAATAAACGATAACCGATTGGATGTGGTGGCAACTGACCATGCGCCTCATTTGTGGAACGAAAAAGAAGGTTCTTGTTTGAAAGCTGCTTCTGGAGCACCATTTGTACAACATTCATTAACTGTTATGTTACAATTAGTAAAAGAAGGTATTTTTACACTGGAAAAAGTAGTAGAAAAAATGTGTCATGCTCCCGCTATTATTTATAAAATTCAAAAACGTGGTTTTATCCGACCAGGTTATTATGCTGATTTAGTGCTGATTAATCCATCATTTTCCTGGCAAGTTTCACCTGATAATTTACTGTATAAGTGTGGCTGGTCACCTTTTACAGGAACTCAATTTGATACAAAGGTTATTAAAACCTGGGTCAATGGTCACAAAGTTTATGACGAAGGATATTTTGATGAAAGTATAAAAGGCGAACTGTTAATTTTTGATAATTGAAAGCAGTATATTTATGATGAACAGGAAAAAAGTCTATTTTTTAGTTGCCCTATTGGCTATTGGATTAATAATATTTTTCATCTTTAGCAAAAACAAGCAAGAAAAACAATATATTCATAATGAAGGAAGGATTTTTGGAACTTATTATCATATCACTTACCAACATCCACAACAAATTGATTTACAGAAAAAAATAGAAGAGCGGCTACATGAATTTGAAAATTCACTCTCCATTTTCAATAAACAATCTATTATTTCCCGTATTAATCAAAATGATACTTCGGTAGTTACTGATTCCTATTTTGAAAAAATGTTTCAGGTAGCTCAAAAAATTTCAAAAGAAACTAATGGAGCTTTTGATATTACTGTATCACCTTTAGTAAATGCATGGGGATTTGGGATAAGTGATACCAATCGAATTCAAACGCCCGATGTAAAAAGCATTTTACCATATGTTGGTTATTGGAAAATTCATCTGGAAAATCATAAATTAATAAAAGATGATCCTCGAATTATGTTGGATGCGAGTGCTATCGCCAAAGGTTATTCTGCTGATGTAATTGGTCAATTATTAGAAGAAAATCAATGTGAAAATTACCTGATAGAAATTGGAGGTGAAATAGTTTGTAAAGGACTAAATCCTAAAGGTGAAAAATGGCGTATTGGAATTGATAAACCAATTGAGGATAATACAAACATGGTAAACGAAATTCAAACCATCATTCATATTTCCAATAAAGCTTTGGCAACTTCAGGCAATTACCGCCAATTTTATTACAAAAAAGAAAGAAAGTTCTCCCATATCATTGATCCAAGAACAGGTTTTCCAGTGAACAACAATGTGTTAAGCACTACTGTGATAGCACCAACCTGCATTGAAGCAGATGCTTATGCCACTGCTTTTATGGTATTAGGTGTGGATAGTGTTTTGGAACTTTGTAAAAAATTACCTGAAATAGACAGTTACTTGATATATGTGGATAATCAAGGGAAAGATCAAGTAATTTATACTGAAGGGTTTAAAAAATATTTACAAAATTAATTTTTTGATTTCCTTGATAAATTGTAAATTCAAATGATTTTTAGAGGAAAGATAATTTTACAAAATTAATTTTTTTCTTTATTTAAATAATTGATATTAAGAAGTTTACATGAGTACCTATCATAAATTGATTTTTGGTAACTGTATGGAAATGAGTGAAATAAATGACGCTACAATTCATCTGATTGTTACCTCACCACCTTATTATAACGCTCCTTTTGATTATAAGGGACTTTTTAGTAATTATAATCAATACTTAGGTGTTTTAAATCATTTTGCCAAAGAATCTTTTCGTGTATTAAAAGAAGGACGTATAGTTGCTTTGAATATTGATGATATGTTGGTTGATGGAGTAAAGTACCCAATTGTTGCTGATGCTACTCAAATATTTCAAAATGCAGGTTTTCGATATAGAGATAGAATAATTTGGAAAAAACCAGATGGTTATCTAAGAATAAGTAAAAGGAGTGGTGTAATTCTTCAAAATCCTTATCCAATGTATTATTATCCAGATAATCTTTTAGAAAGTATTCTAATATTTCAAAAAGGAAAATTTGATTACCATTCAATCTCTAAAGAAGTACGTGAACTTTCAAAAATAGATATAAGGGAATTTCAAAAGAATAATTGGCATAAAACTCTTTGGGAAATGACAAATGTTTTGCCAGGTTCAAACCTTGAAAAGAATATTGCAGCCTTTCCTGAAGAATTACCTTTTCGAATTATAAAATTATATTCATATATAGGAGAAACAGTTTTAGATCCTTTTTTAGGTAGTGGAACTACTATGAAAGTGGCTCGTCAATTAAAAAGGAATTCAGTTGGCATTGAAATAATAAAAGATTTAGAAAAAATTATTATAGAAAAAATTGGTTTTAAATCAACTGATAACATTGAGGCAGATCAATTAGAAATAATCGAAAGAAATACAGGAAAATATAAATTTGTTACTCTCGAGTATATCGAAAAGCTTAAATCTCAACAATACAAATAATATGGATATAACTGCAAAAATTACTGGAATTAAATATAAAGTTAATTGTGCTGATAACTTACCCATAATAAATATTAATGATTTTAATATTAATTCAGCCCCATCTTACTTTTTATTATCCGAAAAACAATATGGTATTTCAAAATGGGTTTCACCTAAAAGAACTCGTTCTTATCCATTTGAAAGAATCTATAATACCCTAATTGCTCCGAAAAGAATTACTATAATTCCTATTATTAAAGATGAAGGAATTAATGGTAATCGTGATTTTATTCAATGGGATACAGTGTCACTAATGAGTCTTTTGGATATTTATGTGATTTTTGCTTATTATG
>DAOOVG010000040.1:0-19320 GCA_035369865.1 Paludibacteraceae bacterium
ATTAGTATCTTTACAATATAAAATATTGCAAAAAACGATAGGAAAATCACCAAAAAAGGGGGACGAGATTTATTCAGCCTTATGTTAGAAAATTTTATTGATATGAACTACAATTGGTTCTGTTGGTAAACAAGATGAACTGGAATTATTTTGAGAAGGAGTTGGGAAATCATTATTCGGATAGAGTGTCGAGTGTTTCCATTTGGATGATGATAAATTGCATATTGGTTAAGCATTTGTACAATATAATATAAATGAGTAACTTTAAAATGACAAATCTGAATGAAATTGATCATTTTCTTCGTTATTTTATCCTATTATGGCAACTTATATTCCTTTTGCTCATCCTTTATATGTAATGGCAAAGCCAGTAAATGCTATGTGTAATTTAGCATGTGATTACTGTTATTATCTTGAAAAGGAAAAATTGTATCAGGACGTTCCAAAACACGTAATGAGTGATACTTTATTGGAAAAATTCATTGAACAATATATTAATTCTCAAACTATGCCTCAAGTCCTTTTTACCTGGCATGGTGGTGAACCTTTATTGCGTCCACTTTCTTTTTATAAAAAAGCTGTAGAATTACAAAAAAAATATGCTAATGGTAAAATGATTGATAATTGCATTCAAACCAATGGCACGTTGCTTACAGAAGAATGGTGTCGTTTTTTACATGACAATAACTGGTTAGTAGGTATTTCAATAGACGGTCCTCAAGAATTTCATGACGAATATAGAAGAGATAAATCAAACAGACCTTCTTTTGTAAAGGTTATGAAAGGAATTAAATTATTGAATAAATACGGTGTTGAATGGAATGCTATGTCAGTCGTCAATGATTATAATGCTGATTCCCCATTAGAATTTTATAATTTTTTTAAAAAAATAGGGTGTAAATACATACAATTTACTCCAATTGTTGAACGAATCTTCAAACATTCAGATGGACGACATTTGGCTTCTATACAAGAAGGAGATGCTATAGATATAGCTGATTTCTCTGTTACGCCAGAACAATGGGGCAATTTTCTTTGTACAATTTTTGATGAATGGATTAAAAAAGATGTGGGCGAATATTTTATTCAATTGTTTGATAGCACATTAGCAAATTGGGTAGGCGAAATGCCTGGTATATGCACATTAGCTAAAACTTGTGGACACGCGGCTGTAATGGAATTTAATGGAGATGTTTATTCTTGTGATCATTTTGTGTTTCCTCAATACAAATTGGGAAATATCTACACCCAGACATTAATTGAAATGCTTTATAGTGAGCAACAAATACAATTTGGACTTAATAAATACGAGGCACTTCCTCAACAATGTAAAGAATGTGATTTTTTATTTGCATGTAATGGCGAGTGCCCTAAAAATAGATTTATTAAAACAGATAATGGCGAACCAGGCTTAAATTATTTATGTAAAGGATATTACCAATTTTTTAAGCATGTGAGTCCTTATATGGATTTTATGAAAAATGAACTTTTAAATAAACGTCCACCTGCAAATATAATGTCAGCAATAAAAAATGATCTCAATATTCATTCAGGGGAAATAAGCTACATAGTCGTTCCTTAAAAAGTCTATTTTTAAGGAACGACTATGTAGCTGTTACAAAAAAACCTTTAAAATGTGTCGAAGTCAGGAAGAAGAATTCTCCGCTTCATTTTACCTCCTTCACGATAACTCTCGGTAAGCACGGTGGAGGTATAGGTCTTGTCCTTATATTTACTTTGAATAGATTGTATATACATATTTGCGTATATTTAATTTGCAAATAGAATTTAAAAAGTATCAATCTACAAAATATTATAGAAAAAAAATTATAAATTCATTCCTTGCGTACAAGAAAAAACTGAGAATCACATTCCTCCCATTGAAAACAACTTTTATAACAATTTTTCAAAATTCTGAAAGGAAAAAACCGCTAAAAGATGGCTGCCTTACTTTTGAGACAGCAAAAAAAATACATCCCAAAATGTATCAAAGTCAAGACTTTTCAGTAAGAGTGGGTTATATTATACAAAATTTAACTGTAAAAAACATAAAAGTTTGTACTTCAAGTAATTAAAGCACAAACTTTTATAAATAAAAAATACAAGAGTAGATTAACTTTTAAAAAATTATTCTTTTACAAAACGATATGTTAAAGATTTTCCATTAGTTGTTTGAATATTTACCAAATACATACCTGAAATTAAATTGGAAACATCAAGAGATGTTATATTACCATTCATATTGATAAGTCTGCATCCATTCAACTCTAAAACAGACACTTTACTGATTAATTCATTATGTTGAAATTCAAGGCTGTTTTTTACATAATTTGCCTTTAAAGCGGGAACAATCTCTTTAAATTCATCAGTATACACATCTTTTATTGAATTAGATAAATCTTTTGTAACTTTGACATTATCCACTGTAACGTTTCCGCTACCTCCTCTGGTTGTATAAATCCAGCGAATATATCGGTAATTTTTATCTAATTTTTTCCCAACAACTGTACCAGGCATCGGATTCTCTTTATTATATTGTACAATAGAAGTCCAGTTTACACCATCCGGTGAGCCATCTACATCAAATACATACGTGTTGGTTTCCCAGTCTGTGCCTGAAAATTTAGGTGTAAAATACAATGAATCAGGCTGATCAGTAAAAGCTACTACAAAGGAACGTTTAAGTGAACCAAAACGAATTGTGTTTTTGTCTTTGTCAATGCAAGCTGCTGCCCAACCAAGAGTAGATGGTGTCCATGAACTACTGTTGAAATTTCCAGTTGTACCAGTTTTAATTTCTATCGGGAGTGGAGCAGGATTGATAATTTTTGCAGTAATATTGTAGAGTGCCCAACTACCAGTAGAGGTACTAACTACCTTAATCCCTGTTACAGTTGATGTCCAGTTCGTAGGTAGTGGAACTGGTTCTTCAATTATTACATCTGCACCTGTAGTAAGAGTAACAGTAACATTGCTTAGATCTGTTCCAGCAGGATATACAATTTGTCCATCGCCAATTGCAGTGGTTGAATTATTTGTAGGGTTAAATGCAGCAAATGGTACACATGACGGAACACCTTCTATCGTCATATCAGTTATGCGCTGAGCTTTTAAAAGAAAAGAAGACGATAGCAATAAAATAAAAAGTAAAACATTCTTTTTCATAATAATCAATTTTTAATTGTTAATAATAGTTTTGATGATTAATTTTTTTTAATAAATACATTATAGATATTAATTATTTAAAAGTTATGCTTTGTCCCAAAAATTTGCTTTTGAAATTTTTAGCATAATGAATTATACGACTTATTGTTTTTTTGTAACTTTTATGTTTTCTAATAAGACATTAGTTTTGCCTCCTCTTGTTGTATAAATCCAACGAATATATCGGTAATTTTTATCTATTTTTTCCCCCACGACAGTTGCAGAAGATAGATCGGGCATTGGGTTATTTTTATTGTATTGCACAATAGAAGTCCAGTTTACACCATCCGGTGAACCATCTACATCAAAAACATACGTATTGGTTTCCCAATCTGTGCCTGAAAATTTAGGTGTAAAATACAAAGAATCAGGCTGATCAGTAAAAGCTACTACAAAAGAACGATTGGCGGAACCAAACCGAATTATATCCTTGTTTTTGTCGATGCAGGCTGCTGCCCACCCAAGTGTAGATGGAGTCCATGAGCTGCTATTGAATTTTCCGTTTGTCCCTGTTTTTATTTCTAATGGGAGAGGAGCTGGATTAATAACTTTTGCAGTAATGTTATATAATGCCCAATCACCAGTCACTAAGTTAACCACTTTAATTCCCGTTACTGTTGATGTCCAATTTTTTGGTAATGGATTGGGCTCTTCAATTGTCATATTTTTACCTATGGTAAAGTTGACAGAAACATTATTTAAATCTGTCCCTACTGGATATACAATTTGTCCATCGCCAACATCTATAGTTGAATTGTTTTTAGGAGTAAATGCAGTAAAAGGTACACATGATTTAATTCCTTTGATGGTCATATCATTTATGCGTTGCGATTTTAAAATAAATGACGATAAAAGGAATAAAACTAAAAGGTAGACACTTTTTTTCATGATAATTTTTTTTAATTGTTAATACTTAGTAATATTATAAAATAATAAATTTATTGAAAACCAGTAGTTTAAAAAATAACTCTCTATGCCCGCCTTAAATAATCTATTTGTTAAAAATCTTTGTTTATGTTACTATGCTGAAAACAAGCTCTTATACTATAAAAATTTTAAATTTTATTAAAAGTATATACACCTTCAGTGTCTTCAAAATAAATTATTCCTGTTTCTTGAGATACTTTTATTATGGTTTTAACTATTTTACCGTTTTTCAGTATTTGCCATTTACCGGGAGCAACATCAGTGATCAAAAATTTTCTTTTCTCTTTAAATTTTGTAGAGAAGCCAAAGGAATTATTCAATATCTTCCCGTTTTTACTAAATGTTATGACTCTATCAGCAATTTCTACTCCAATGATGTTTTTATCTTCTATTTTTTTAACGGTATATAGTTCTTGTTGGTTATTATCTGTTACTTGCATTACGTTCAGATAATAATCTTCTGTAGCAGCTTTTTTGGGAGAAATTTCCACTCTCCAAGCACCTCTTTCATTTCGTGTATCGCCAGGCACATCATTTGGATAATTAGTCCCAAACACCCAAAATTCTTTTCCTTCTCCTCCTATGGAAGAAATATCTGCATTTGAAAGTTCTGGTAGCAGTGTTGTATTAACCAACATTCCAGTGTCTCCATCTTTTGTTCGTTTTATTACGACTTGATTACCTGATATTTGTGGTTCTTCTATGCTATGAAGAAGCCAGTATTTTTTAAAATTTGGATTTGTTGAAACAACTTTATCAAAAACTATAAGAGCTGCAGGAACTTTTGAATTTTTAAGATTCAAGAAGACGAAAGAACGTTTTACTTCTTTTACTTTTGAAGAGTAGGCATCAGTAATATCTCCTTTTAAATAGGAATAGTCAGGTGTTTGTGTATTTGGTCCAAATGCCGAAGATAGGACTTCTCCTGTTTTAAAATTAGTATTCAGCAGTTGATTGAGGTTTAACACAGGTCCCCAATTTTCTCCTGGGAAACGTTGTCCACCATCATTGGTAGCGAATTCAGTTTTATTTGCACCGCCATATCCTGAACAGGGGAATTTTTCGGCAGGATCGTAGATTAATAAAGAGTTATGAGCAATGGTACGTTTAAAGAAATTCTTGTTATGAGGACTATTATATCCTCCAGAACTTCCCTGATAAGCACCTGCATCGATAGCGAGAGGTCCTTTATAGTATATTTGGAAAGCACCTGCATCCAGATGTTGGTGATTGTTGAAACTATATTCATTTATTTTCATTTCGGCTATTACACTTTCCTTATCCCATCCTGTTCGTGCAATCATCCAACCAAATGGAAAGCCAGAATAACGTGTCAAGGATAAATCGTTGGGACTTTTACTTCCTAATTTGGTATCTCTCCAGAGAAATTCCAATAATTTACAATGTCCTTCTATTGAAGGATTTGATTTATATTCTTGATTAAGGTATTCATCTTTATAATAGCTTCCTGCCAATAATGCGGGCAGAGAATATCCTTGTCCTTTAGGACCTGGTGTTACGTCTCCTGCGGGCAGAACTTGTCCGTCGGGTCTGCGTCGATAAAGTACATCGTAAAGAATATAGTGTTGCTCGGGATTAAATACATTTCCTGCTCCCATTCGATCAAACAACCAGAGAGCAATAAGATCGTTAGAAAACCGTACGTTCAAGTAAGATGTTCCTTGATGATAATTATGACCAGGATAAAACCAGTTACGTGCTGGCACCATTTCTCCGAAAAAGCGTCCGGCTGCCAGATAATACATTTCTGGGAATTCGTCATAAATAGCAATTCCTGCGGAGAGCATATCCCTGCTAATCATCCATTCGGAACCATGACCAACAATTGAACTGCCACGTGTTGGAGGATAGCCACATTCCAATTGTTTGGCTAGTTTAATAAACATATTTATGTATCGTTCTTTTTCGGATGTTGTCAGTAAATTATAACACCAGTCATAAACAGTTGCTGCACTGAACATCATTAATCCTATAGGACGTGAAACATCATCAATTTCAGGAAATTGACAACGTTCAAGGGTATCGAGCATTTCTGTTATGGCAGCACGTCCTGCCGTTTGGTCTTGATAAATCAAATAATTCAGTGCATTCAGTTGAGCTCTGTTGGGAGCTCCTTTGTGTTTATAATAAAAGCGAAAATCTATTTTAGCAGGTATTTCTTCAGGTTTCCAGTCAGCTTTCATTTTTTGCAAATCAGACCATACCTTTTTTAGTTCAGGATCGTTTAATCTTTCCTTGATATTTGGTATATCTTCAGAACGAAGGCATAAACGAGGATGAACTTTAGGAGGAATAGGCATTTCAACGCCGTTTACAACTTGCCAGACAACGTCATCTTTTGCCTTTGCATTTCCATTTATAAAGAGCAATGCTAATGTAAAAATTATTATTAGTTGACAATATAATGTGTTTTTCATGTTATGTTTTTATATCACTATTTTTTTTACTGTCCTTTCATTTTTATCAGAAATATAAACCAGATAAATACCCTTTTTATAATTTTCAAAATCTACCATGCAACTATATTGAATATTGTTTTTATTGAAAAGTTGTTTACCTTCAATATTCATAATTGATAGATTAAATTGTTCTGAAAATTTTGAGTTAACAGTTAGTTTCTTTGTTAAAAAATTGTATTTATAACTGAATTTAGTCGTATCAGTCTTTAAAGTAGTATCGCCTTGAGGCGTTGAATTTTTTAATAAAAAATTATATTGTCCTGCAGATCCTTTAAAATATAGTGTCCCACTTTCATTTTTAACAGTATCGTTGGGAACAACAATCACATTATCTTTTTTTATTTCCCATATTCCTTCATGAAGGTCTGATATCAAAAAGTTTAATTCTTTATCAGTTTCAATAGTGAATGAAAAAGGATAATCTATTACTTCGCTGTTTTTACTAAATGTTATGATTCTATCAGCAATTTCTACTCCAATGATGTTTTTATCTTCTATTTTTTTAACGGTATATAGTTCTTGTTGGTTATTATCTGTTACTTGCATTACGTTCAGATAATAATCTTCTGTAGCAGCTTTTTTGGGAGAAATTTCCACTCTCCAAGCACCTCTTTCATTTCGTGTATCGCCAGGCACATCATTTGGATAATTAGTCCCAAACACCCAAAATTCTTTTCCTTCTCCTCCTATGGAAGAAATATCTGCATTTGAAAGTTCTGGTAGCAGTGTTGTATTAACCAACATTCCAGTGTCTCCATCTTTTGTTCGTTTTATTACGACTTGATTACCTGATATTTGTGGTTCTTCTATGCTATGAAGAAGCCAGTATTTTTTAAAATTTGGATTTGTTGAAACAACTTTATCAAAAACTATAAGAGCTGCAGGAACTTTTGAATTTTTAAGATTCAAGAAGACGAAAGAACGTTTTACTTCTTTTACTTTTGAAGAGTAGGCATCAGTAATATCTCCTTTTAAATAGGAATAGTCAGGTGTTTGTGTATTTGGTCCAAATGCCGAAGATAGGACTTCTCCTGTTTTAAAATTAGTATTCAGCAGTTGATTGAGGTTTAACACAGGTCCCCAATTTTCTCCTGGGAAACGTTGTCCACCATCATTGGTAGCGAATTCAGTTTTATTTGCACCGCCATATCCTGAACAGGGGAATTTTTCGGCAGGATCGTAGATTAATAAAGAGTTATGAGCAATGGTACGTTTAAAGAAATTCTTGTTATGAGGACTATTATATCCTCCAGAACTTCCCTGATAAGCACCTGCATCGATAGCGAGAGGTCCTTTATAGTATATTTGGAAAGCACCTGCATCCAGATGTTGGTGATTGTTGAAACTATATTCATTTATTTTCATTTCGGCTATTACACTTTCCTTATCCCATCCTGTTCGTGCAATCATCCAACCAAATGGAAAGCCAGAATAACGTGTCAAGGATAAATCGTTGGGACTTTTACTTCCTAATTTGGTATCTCTCCAGAGAAATTCCAATAATTTACAATGTCCTTCTATTGAAGGATTTGATTTATATTCTTGATTAAGGTATTCATCTTTATAATAGCTTCCTGCCAATAATGCGGGCAGAGAATATCCTTGTCCTTTAGGACCTGGTGTTACGTCTCCTGCGGGCAGAACTTGTCCGTCGGGTCTGCGTCGATAAAGTACATCGTAAAGAATATAGTGTTGCTCGGGATTAAATACATTTCCTGCTCCCATTCGATCAAACAACCAGAGAGCAATAAGATCGTTAGAAAACCGTACGTTCAAGTAAGATGTTCCTTGATGATAATTATGACCAGGATAAAACCAGTTACGTGCTGGCACCATTTCTCCGAAAAAGCGTCCGGCTGCCAGATAATACATTTCTGGGAATTCGTCATAAATAGCAATTCCTGCGGAGAGCATATCCCTGCTAATCATCCATTCGGAACCATGACCAACAATTGAACTGCCACGTGTTGGAGGATAGCCACATTCCAATTGTTTGGCTAGTTTAATAAACATATTTATGTATCGTTCTTTTTCGGATGTTGTCAGTAAATTATAACACCAGTCATAAACAGTTGCTGCACTGAACATCATTAATCCTATAGGACGTGAAACATCATCAATTTCAGGAAATTGACAACGTTCAAGGGTATCGAGCATTTCTGTTATGGCAGCACGTCCTGCCGTTTGGTCTTGATAAATCAAATAATTCAGTGCATTCAGTTGAGCTCTGTTGGGAGCTCCTTTGTGTTTATAATAAAAGCGAAAATCTATTTTAGCAGGTATTTCTTCAGGTTTCCAGTCAGCTTTCATTTTTTGCAAATCAGACCATACCTTTTTTAGTTCAGGATCGTTTAATCTTTCCTTGATATTTGGTATATCTTCAGAACGAAGGCATAAACGAGGATGAACTTTAGGAGGAATAGGCATTTCAACGCCGTTTACAACTTGCCAGACAACGTCATCTTTTGCCTGAGAAAAACAATGATATTTCACCAGGACAAAAATTATAAATACACTAAATATTTTAATTTTATTTGATTTTTTCATTTGCATTTGTATGAATAATGCAAGTCAATGTATTTTATGATTTTACTCGAAAAAGTCAGTTGTTAAAAATTTGCTAATATATAAGATATTGAATGTCAATAAAAAAGAAATTAATAAGAACAAACTTTTTTGAGTAAAATCATATTTAAATAATAAATTTTTTGTGTTTAAACAATTTACCAACCAGGATTATTAGTACCTAATTTTGAGTTAATTTGCATTTCGTCCAAAGGTATTGGGAACAATTCATGTTTACCTTTAATAAAGTTGACTCCTGCAGGGTAATAAGTTTTAACACTAGTTTTATTATTAAAGAAAGCCAATGCTTCTTTTAAAATTCCCCATCTGATCAAGTCATATTTTCTTTGACCTTCAAATGCCAGCTCGAATGCTCTTTCCCAATACAAAGCAGTTCTAAATTTTCCTGCTTCGTCGGCATCAGAAATATAGGGTAGATCATACACTTTAGGTGATTTCATTAGACTTGAATAATTTTCTGCAGTAATAGGGGTAGCATTAGCACGTCGACGAACATTATTCAATAATTCCCAAGCTGTTGGTGTTTGACCTACTTCATTATAGGCTTCAGCAGCCATTAAAACAACATCAGCATATCTTAAATAGCAGAAATTCACATCAGTATTATTAGGGTCTTTATATCCAAGAGGCATCCATTCTCTTCTCCATTTCCCTGGATACCAGTCTTTTCCATTTTTATTTTCTACTTTTTTATGAGAATAAGTAGTAGCATCCCATGTATATTTATAGGAGCAAACCATTACATCGCGTCTTACATCATTATCTTCAAAAAAACCTTTCCATTCAGGTACTACTCTAAAGAATGCATTAGCTCTTCCCATATAATTCATTGTTTCTGAAGCCGAAATTAGTGGTGCATCAACTAATGGTCCATTATATGTTCCCCAGTTACCTGAATCTTCCTTTGATCCATCTGCACTATAAAAAGCAATTTCGAATAAACTTTCTTTAGAATTTAATACACCCCATGAAAAACCTTTAAATAATTCTACATAACCATTATCATAGAAGTTATGATAACCATTGTTCTGAAATTCATTCCATTCATCAATAACTGCATTAAAATATTCATTTCTTTTTTCATCAGATGGGCGAGTTAGATTACCATCCATTTTAAGGCTATAACCAGCTCTTTGTAACAAAACACGCATTAATAAGCCTCGAGCAGCACCTTGAGTTGCACGTTCTGGAGAAGAACTTGCAGTAGCCCATGGCAAATTTTCCTTAGCAAAATTTAAATCTTCGATTATTTGATCATAAATAATTTCCCTATCAACTTTTGGTTGATAAGCATCGTCATAACTATTTGAATAGGTAGTTTTAAAAGGAACATCACCCCAGTATTTTACCAAATCAAATGCTAACAAAGCCCTTAAAAATTTAGCTTCAGCTAATAAACCTACAAGTTTTTGATCGCCATTTTTATATTCAGACATTGATTCAATACCGTTTATAGCAAAGTTTGCTCTATCAATGCCTTTATATTTATATTGCCATATTTGTTCAAGCCATTGATTTGCAGGAGTTAACGTGTAATGTGAAATATCTCTTCTTGTGTTGTCAGTACTGGTTCCTTGAATGTAATACGTGTCATCAGAAGAGGGCATTGCCATTTCATATTGGCCGTAATGTTCAATTTTAGCCAATACATCATAAATGCCCAAAATTGCGATTTCTGCATTAGAAGAAGATACGAAAAAATTTTCTTTTTTGTAATATGAAGCTGGATTTTCTGTTAAAGTTTCTTCACATGAAGGAAATAAGAAAGAAACAGAAAGTCCTAATAAAGTGATAATAAAATATTTTGTTTTCATTTTTACTTATTTTATTAAAAGGTTAAATTCATTCCAAAAACTACTGATCTACTTTTAGGATAAGCTCCAAAATCTACTCCACGAGTAATGCCTATTCCTCTGGTAGAAACTTCAGGATCATAGCCTGTATATTTAGTCCATACGTATAAATTATTACCAGTAGCATAAAATCTTAGCTTATTTATAGATAATTTCTTGGATATTTTTTTAGGTAATGTATAGCCAATTGATAGATTGCTTAATCTAATGTAAGAACCATCTTCAACAGCCCATGAATGGATATATTTATCTCCATCTTCAAGATCATACCAAGCTGCTACAGATTTATTTTCATTAATAGTTGTTAATTCATCTGGATCGGTAACAATTTCGCCGTTTTGATTAATAGTCATCCATCTTTTTGAACTATTTATAACATTAAGAGCATTTTTATTTGTTCTTCCACCTAAAGAATTAGTAAGCTTCGTGGCATTAAAAATATCATTCCCATAATTAAATGAGAAAAAAATACTCATATCAAAATTTTTATATCTAAAATCATTAGTAATTCCACCATAAAGTTTCGGATCAGCTTCACCGATGATTGTTTTATCATTTTCATCAATTATATCATTTGAATCATCAATATTTTTAAATTTCCAGTTCCCAGGTTTTACTTGATTTTTATTACCATAATAAGCTATTCCATCTTTTAATGTATATGTTTTGGTATTGGGGTCATAGTTGAAATCATCAACAGTGTATATCCCTTCTGTTACAAAGCCATAAAATAAACCTAAAGGTTCTCCTACTTTAATTAAATGTGTTTTTTGACTATACCCAAAACTTGCTTCTTCTAAAAAATAATCTTCTCCGGCTAATTTCCTAATCTTATTCTTATTATGTGAAATATTAAAACTTGTTGTCCACTCAAAATTTTTCTTATTAAAATTAATTGAGTTTATAGTTAAATCAAAACCTTTGTTTTCTGTTTCTCCAATATTTCTCATCATATTTGAAAAACCTGATGACTTAGGAATCCTTGAATTAAGGAGTAAGCTTGAACTTCTATTGTTATAAAATTCAGGAATAATGATCAAACGCTGTTTTAACAAACCTATATCGAGTCCTAAATTGAAAGTTTTATTAGCTTCCCATTTTAAAAATGGATTTGGTATTTGCGTTGAAGCATAACCAGATTTTGTAGTAGTACCTTGTGGATAAGTTACAGAACCTAAAATAGGTAAAGATAGATAATTGCTGATTCTGTTATTACCTGCCAACCCATAACCACCTTTTAATTTAAGATCTGAAAAAATGTTCAGATTTTTAATGAATTTTTCTTCAGACATTCTCCAAGCACCTGATATTGAAGGGAAAATTCCCCATTTATTTTTTTCTCCAAATTTTGAAGAACCATCTGCTCTTACTGAAGCAGATAAGATGTATTTTTCTTCATAATTGTAATTTACTCTTGCAAAAAAGGATAATAATTTATCATCAAAGTTGACATAAGATCTTGGTATGCCTGGAGTGGCGCCTAACGACAAGTCGTTTAAGCCAATATCATCATTTGGGAAATTACTTGCACTTGCCTCAAGATATCTATTCCAATTATATACATATTCTTGACCTATCATTGAAGTAAAGCGATGTTTTTTCTTTTTATAGTTATAAGTTAATGTGTTTGATGTCGAAATATTTCCATAATCAGTATTACTAATTTTACCATTTATACTGGATCTTTTAGCAATTATGGATTGATCACCGTAAAAAATTTCATTTCGATAAATTTTATAGCGCATGCCTGTATTATTCTGGAAGGATAAATTTTTTATTAAATTATAAGTTAATCCTCCATTAATTTGGAGCGTTCTGTATTCTCTATTATTTGTTTCTTCTGATGCAGAGATTAAAGGGTTTTGCATCACATTACCACTTTCATCTAATAACAATGGATCTTCTCCTTTTAATAAAACGTCCTCAGATATTTTTATGCCTCCTGTTGGTCTATATTGTAATATGTGCTGTAACTTATTAAATCTATCTCCATTTTCAGAGGTTCCTGTTCCATAAACTTTACTTTCATCATAATTCATCCTTGCAGAAAATGTTAGACGATTACTCGGCTTGTGCTTAATGTTAAACGTAATATTGTTTTTATTATTCCCACTATACACCATAGCACCTTGATCTTTAAAGTACCAGTATGAGAAATTATATTGAGTATCTTTATTACCTCCATTTAATGCTATTCTGTAATTTTGAGTAACTGCATTTCTTCCTAATGTTTCTTCTTGCCAATCGATGCCAGGACGATCTTTATAATTTATATCAATTTCATTAAAAGGTCCATATATTTCAGCAAAATTTGCTGCACCATTTTGTGGATTTGCTCCCATTCTACGTTCATAATCTAAAAGTAAAAATTCTTTTACTGACAAGACGGGTAATTTTTTTGCTAACTTTTTCATACCAACATAGGCATCAACTGTTACTGTTAGTTTACGTTCATCTTTCAGACCACTTTTTGTAGTAACTAAAACTACACCATTAGCTCCTCTCGCACCATATATTGCTGTAGATGAAGCATCTTTTAAGATGTCAATTGATTCAATTTGTGATGGATCAAGGGAGGATAAACCTTCTTCACTTGGAACACCATCTATTATATATAACGGTTCATTACTTTGTGTAATTGATATTCCTCCTCTGACCCGTATAGAAATTGAAGCTCCCGGTGCACCTTCAGTTTGTGAAATATAGACACCTGCAACTCTTCCTGCTAAACCTTGAAGAATATCTGAGGTTGGCACTTTTAATAAGTCTTCACCTTTAACAGAAGACACAGAACCGGTTAAATCACGTCTTCTTGATGTACCATAACCTACTGCTACCACTTCACTTAATAATTGTATGTCGGGTTCCATTACCACATCTATTCTTGTTCTACCTTTAACAGGAATTTCCTGGGTCTTCATGCCAACATAAGAAAAAACCAAAACGTCTTTTGCAGCATTTTCAACCGACAAAACATAATTACCTTCATGATCGGTTATAGTACCTTTACCTTGTGAATTTTTTATTATTACATTGGCTCCAATTACTTCTAAACCTTCATTGTCTGTAACTTTTCCTCTAACTGTGAGTTTTTGTGGAAAAATTTTGCTGCTTACCATTAATAATAATGCTGTTAATAAAAAAATTTTTTTGTAGTTTTTCATAATTTAGAATTTTTTGAAAAATTATAACTTATTCAAAAATACACTATAGAAATAAAAGATACTTTCATGTTAAACTTTTTTTTTAAAAAAATTGTTTTCCCTATATAAATTTTGTTTAATATTATCCATGTTTTGTTCAAAATATTCTTTTAAGATAAAATATCGTTGTTATATTATATATTTTAAATTTGTTTTAACAGTATATTATAAGAGTAATATGTTCAATGTTTTATGTTAAAAATAACTCTCATTATATCTGCTTATACAAATTAAAATTTTGTTCAATTAGTAATTAAAAAGCTTGCTGTTGGTTTTTAATATTAAATAATTATTTAAAGCCTTAATCACATAGGGTGTTTTTTATTAATTATGTTTTAGGTACGCTGTATCTTATTTTATTGTATTTTCAAGTTAAACAGAGAATATTTTTCATTATTAATAAATTGTAGAAATATTTATACTGAAATAAACGTAAAAATACCAGAGGTTACCAATTTATTTTAATTTTCAGGTGTTGTTCTTGTTATTTTGATATATAAAAATTTTATCTTGTTGATAAAAAACGTAATACTTTTCATGAAAATTTTTTTATCTTTGAAATAGAAAAAACTAGAAAATTGATAAAACGGATAATTTCAGAAGAAAATTATCGGGGCTGAGTTGTTTTAAATAACTATTAGTTGATGTTAGGACTTCGTTAAAGACATATAAAAACTTATGAAATCAAAAAAATATATTCCAATACTTGTTTTATTATTCGTGTTTTTGTTTTGTACAATAAGCATTTATTCTAAAAATAATTCTTTTTTATATTTTTCTCACCTTACTGTAGATGATGGACTTTCTCAAAGTACTGTTTTCTCCATCACACAAGACAAGTTTGGTAACATGTGGTTTGCAACCTATGATGGATTAAACTGCTATAATGGTTATTATTTTACTGTTTATAAGCATAATAGTAATGATAGTACTACTATTTCAGATAATATTCTGCGAGTTGTTTATGCAGACAGTAGAGGAGAAATCTGGGTTGGAACTCATTCGGGATTGTCTTTTTATGACAATGAGAATGATAATTTTAAAAATTATTATAAAATAGTTAATGGCAACAAAGCTCAAGTAAATTCAGTTCTTAGTTTGAGTAAAGATACATTGATTATCGGCACAAATATGGGGCTTTATTTTTTTGATATTAAAAATGAAGAATTTTCGCAAAACAATATTTTGTTAGATAATAGCTTGTCTGTCAATTGTTTAATGAAAAATGGAAATTTAATTTATATAGGTACTGATAACAATGTATATATCTACAATATTTCTAAAAATCAAATAAATGAATTGAGTCCTCATTTTGAGAAGATAAAAATTCAGTCAATAATAAAAAACCAAAAAAATAATAGTTTATGGATTGGAACAGAAGGAACTGGTTTATTTTATGTCAATTTGAATACTTTAGCAACTCGTCAATACACAACGGCAGATAATCTTAATTCATTATATGTCAGGTCGTTGTGTTATGATTTACAAGGCAAATTATGGATTGGCACTTTCAATGGTTTAAATATTTATGAGGAAGAAACAGGAATTATGGAAAGTTTTACTCACAATCCTGTAGATTCAAAAAGTATTTCACAAAATTCAATCAGATCAATTTATTTAGATGCTCAAGGAGGCATGTGGATTGGTACCTATTTTGGAGGATGTGATTACTATCATCCGTTAAAGATTCAATTTAAATACATACAAAATTCTCCATTAGAAAATTCTCTGAGTGATAATGTGGTAAGTTGTATAGTAGAAGATAAAAATGGGAATTTATGGATAGGTACAAATGATTATGGACTTAATTTTTATGATATAGAAAAAGATCATTTTACCCATTTTGATTTCAAAAGAGACAATAAAGAAATTGGTTCAAATAATATAAAAGCTATTTTTTTAGATGAGTTGAGAAAAAATGTTTATGTAGGTACCCATTCAGGTGGATTAATTGTTTTAAATCTTCAGACAAAAAAGACAGAAAGATATTTACCTTCAAACAGTAATTTAAAGAGTGAAAACATTTATGCAATAATTTCTAAAAATGATAAGGAATTATGGATAGGAACCTTAAATGGACTTTTTAAATTTAATCTTCAAACAAAAACTTTTTCGGCTATTGTAAAAGATAAATACGGGCACAAATTGCAAGACAAGCAGATTACTTATTTATATGAAGACACTAAAAATCGATTATGGATTGGGAGTGATAATAATCTTTCAGTATATAGTGTTAACGATGACTTATTGGAGAAGATTCCGCTTTTCAGTTATGAGATTTCTGAATCAATCAAATTTGTTAATTGTATTATGGAAGATTCAAGAAACCTTATTTGGATCGGGACTCGTGAAGGACTTTATGTGTATAATGAAAAAGCAAATAAAATAAGTCATTTAACTGTAAAAGATGGTTTACCCAATGATGTAATTTATGGAATATTAGAAGATGAATTAGGTCGAATATGGTTAAGCACTAACTATGGCTTGTCTTGTTTTTCATTAAAAAATCATACTTTTAGAAATTTTACTGTGTTAGATGGTTTGCCAAGTAATCAATTTAACATGTACTCTTTTTGCAAAACGTCCTCAGGGAAAATGTTATTTGGTGGAATAAAAGGGATTGTAGAATTTTATCCAGAAAAGTTAATTGATAATCCCTATGCACCGATGGTGGAATTAACAGAATTTTATATTTTTAATAAAAGGGTGCAACCAAACGATCAAACAAAAGTATTAAAAAAACACATCAATTTAACAAATGAAATACGGTTAAAACCTCATCAATCTTCTTTTTCAATAGAGTTTGTTGTTCCAAATTATGTTTCAGGACGACATAATATGTTTGCTTATAAACTCGAAAATTATGAAAAAGATTGGACCTATACTACTTCTCAAAGAATTGTTTCCTATTCCAATTTGCCTGCAGGTAAATATATTTTTCAAGTTAAAGCTGCCAATAGTGCTGGAATATGGAACAATGAAACTCGCAATTTGGTTATTGTTATTTTACCAGTATGGTATAAAACATGGTGGGCTTATACTTTATTTTCCTTAGTAATAATTATGTTTGCATTTGCTATTTTCCATATTTACAAAATAAGGCTGTCAATGGAAAATGAAATAAAAATTCAATCTTTGGAAAGAAAAAAAATAGAAGAATTAACAGAAAGTAAAATACGCTTTTTTATTGATATTTCACATGAGATACGTACTCCTTTAACCTTAATATTAAGTCCACTTCAAGAAATAATGCAACGTACAAATGATCAGTGGTTAAGAAGTCGTTTAAACATTATTTCCAAAAACACTAATCGCTTATTATATCTGACAAATCAATTAATGGATTATAGAAGAATTGAAGTTGGAGTTTTTAAATTGAAAGTGATCGAAGGTAACGCTTACGAATTAATTAAAGAGTGCTTTTTATTTTATAAAAAATTGGCTGAAAGTAAAAAAATTGTTTATTCTTTTCATTCAGAGTTAAAAAGCCAAATACAAATTTATGACCCTAATTATTTGGAACTAATTATTAATAATTTATTATCCAATGCTTTTAAGTTCACAAAACAAGGAGGAGCAATTACTATAAGTGCAAAAGAAGAAAATGATTCATTAATTATTCAAGTAAGCGATACAGGCGTAGGAATACCTTTAGAAAAACAGCAACAGATATTTAAAAGATTTTATTGTGCCAATGATGAGATAAATGGAAGTGGAATAGGGCTTTCGTTAACAAAAATGTTGGTTGAACGTCATCATGGGAAAATAGAATTAATAAGTGAAGTTGGGGAAGGCTCTAATTTTATTGTATATATTCCACAAGATAGACAAAAGTATAGTGATGATGAATTTGTAAATCAAGAAATTGAAGCAGATTCTTTTCATTACTTGAGCATGAGGAATGAATCACTTTTAGAGATAGAAGAACAAAATAATAATGGCTTCAAGTCATCTACCATAGATGATTTAAAAGGGAAAAAAGGCTCAATCCTCGTTGTAGCTAATGATGATGAAATTTTACAATATTTAAAAAATGGTCTGTCAGATATATTTATTGTGGATACAGCAAAAAGTGTAGAAGAAACAATGGATATTATTTTTAGTGGAAAAAAATCCGATTTAGACTTAGTGATAATAGATATTGTACCTGAAAGCGCTGGAATAAAATTATGTAAAACTATTAAACAAAATATTACTACCTGTCACATATCAGTTATAATTCTTTCTTTGCAATCAGATGTAAAAGATCAAATTAATGCATTAGATACTGGAGCTGATGATTATATTACAAAACCATTTTCATTGTTAATTCTTCGCACAAAAATTCAAAATATTTTACGTACTAAAAAAAGTGCGTTGGAATTTTATTCTCATTCTTTGGAAATTGATCCTACTAAAGTCGCTTTTAACCGTATGGATGAAGAATTACTAAAAAAAGCAAAAGAAATTGTTGAGAAAAATTTAGATAATTCAGAATTTACTGTCAATCAATTCGCAGAAGCATTAAATATGAGTCGTTCAAATTTACATTTAAAATTAAAAGCTATTACTGGTGAATCAGCATTGAATTTTATTTATAAAATTCGTCTAAATAAAGCATGTGAATTGCTTCAGGATGGGCGTTATTCTATTTCTCAAATAAGCACGATGGTTGGTTTTAATTCACCTTCTTACTTTACCACTTCTTTCAAAAAATATTTTAATTGTTTGCCTACGGAGTATATAAAAAAATCAAATCAACAACAAAATTAATAAATAATTAAACAAAAATAATAGGATTTCAACTGTTGTAAAATAAACTTCAACAATAAGCAATTAATTTCAGTGGTTATTTATCGATATTTGTAAATATGCAATAAATACACTTATAGATTAATTGTTTTATATGAAAAATAGAAAATTTTTTATACTTTTTTTGTTGTTATTTTTTAATTTTAATGTTTTTGGAAAGGTTGACAATTATCATTGGTTGAAAAAGAGCATTGATATTTCACTTCATCAGTTGTTATCTACAGCTACCGAACTTTCTGATTCCTTAAAATTTCCACGTTCAACATGGACAGTGTG
>DAOOVG010000041.1:0-19003 GCA_035369865.1 Paludibacteraceae bacterium
TATGACGTCCACCTTCTTCTTTTTTCAAAATATAAACAGCAGCTTTGAATTTTTTATGAGGTGTAATTGCACCCGGATGAGTGATTACCATACCACGTTTTACTTCATCTTTTTCAATGCCACGAAGCAATAATCCTACATTATCGCCTGCTTGTCCTTGATCTAAGATTTTACGGAACATTTCCACACCGGTTACTACTGTTTTTTTACCTTCCTGCCCTAAACCGATAATTTGTACTTCATCACCCACTTTTACTATTCCTGTTTCGATACGTCCTGTTGCTACCGTTCCTCGACCTGTAATTGAAAAGACATCTTCTACTGGCATTAAGAAAGGCTTATCAATATCCCTTGTTGGTAATTGAATCCAAGTATCAACGGCATCCATTAACTCTTCAATTTTGGCTTCCCATTTTGGGTCTCCATTGAGTGCTCCTAATGCAGAACCACGAATGACAGGAGTATTATCGCCATCAAAATCGTAGAAGTTGAGTAATTCACGCATTTCCATTTCAACCAAATCTATCATTTCCTCATCATCTACAAGGTCACATTTGTTAATAAAAACAACTAAACGAGGAACATTTACCTGACGAGCTAATAGGATATGTTCACGTGTTTGAGGCATTGGTCCATCAGTAGCAGCAACTACCACAATAGCACCGTCCATTTGAGCAGCGCCTGTTACCATGTTTTTTACATAGTCAGCATGTCCTGGACAATCCACATGGGCATAATGTCTTTTTTCTGTTTGATATTCTACGTGAGAAGTATTAATGGTAATTCCACGTTCTTTTTCTTCAGGTGCATTATCGATAGAATCGAAAGTACGAACTTCAGAAAGTCCTTTTTCAGCAAGTACTTTGGTAATAGCAGCAGTCAAAGTGGTTTTTCCATGGTCAACATGTCCTATCGTACCTATGTTTACGTGAGGCTTTGACCTGTCGAATTTTTCTTTTGCCATAGTTTAAATTTGTTTTAAAAATTAAGTAATTTTATAAGTTATAAAAAATTTTATTTTATGAGCTGTTGATGGGAGTTGAACCCGCGACCTCTTCCTTACCAAGGAAGTGCTCTACCCCTGAGCTACAACAGCAAAAAATCATTATCTTTTCTCTTTTCTAAGATACTCGGTTTTTGATTTTTTGAGCGGAAGACGGGACTCAAACCCGCGACCCTCAGCTTGGAAGGCTAATGCTCTATCGACTGAGCTACTTCCGCAAAAGATTTATTGAACTCCCCTCAAAATGAGTTCAATAAATTTTTCCTCAGTGGGCAGTGATGGATTCGAACCACCGAAGTCGTCAGACAGCTGAGTTACAGTCAGCCCCAATTGTCCACTCTGGCAACTGCCCAAAACGATAAAGAACTTTTAAATTATAAACTCACTATAAATAGCTTTGAGCCTCTTGTAGGATTTGAACCTACGACCCCGAGATTACAAATCACGTGCTCTGGCCAACTGAGCTAAAGAGGCGAATTACTTATAATATCCTCTTTTACTGTTTAAAAAGCCGTTTAAATAAACCTACTTAAACGGCTTGCAAATTTACATAAATAATTTTGAATTCCAAAAACTACAATCAATTATTTTTTGTAATTGAACTTTTCCTTGTGCTTTTTAATTTGTTTTTCGATAGCATCAATACACAAGTCAGTAGCTTCTTCAAAGGTTTCACACACTTTAGATGAAAAAAACTCTACATTTGGAATAGAAACTTTTATTTCTACTTCTTTGTTGACACCTGTACTTGATTTTAAAAGTTTTAAATATACATCCACATTGAAAATATCATCTGTTAGTTTTTCTAACTTTGCTAATTTTTTATTTACATACGATTCTAATGCTGAGGTTGCCTCAAAATTAATAGCTTGGATTCTTAATTTCATAATTTAACTTCTTTTTATTTCGCTCTTGGATGGGTTTGTTTGTATATGTTATATAATTCTTTAAAACTTGTGTGAGTGTAAACTTGCGTGGCTGCAAGACTGCTGTGTCCTAACAATTCTTTTACAGCATTAATATCGGCACCTTCATTGAGTAAAGCGGTGGCAAAACTATGCCGCAATACATGTGGACTTTTTTTATTTAAGGTACTGACATCCGACATCGTTCGATGAATTTTATTATATACCCATTTTGGATATAATTTTTCACCATTTTTTCGCACAAAAAGCCAATTGTTTTTTATTTCTATTTGCTGGTCACGCAGTTGAATATAATGTTCAATATCTTCACATAATTTTTTTGAAAGGGGAATCATTCGTTCTTTGTTGCGTTTTCCAATCACACGCAAAATGCCTTCTTTCAAATCAATATCGGTATCTTGAATAGAAATAAGTTCTGATAAACGTATACCTGTTAAATAAAAAATTTCTAAGATTAAATGATCCCGTTGTGCTTCAAAATTTTCAAGTAAAAATGTTTCGTCCAAAACTTTTTCCATTTCTTCGTTTTTAAAAAAAGAGGGCAAAGGTTTTTTTATTTTGGGCAAAATAATTCTCAACGTTGGATTTTGATTGACTACTTTTCTTTCCAATAAAAAATGCCAAAAAGATTTTAAAGTGGAAATTTTACGTGAAATAGTGCGAGGTGATTTTTTTTCTGACATCATTGAGGCAATCCATTGTTGAATTTGCATCGAAGTTACCTCAGAAACATTAAATACCTCAGGTTTAGTGTTTAAAAAGTTGCAAAATTGTAACAAATCGATCTTATATGACAAAATGGTATGAGAAGAATAATTTTTTTCATACTTTAAATAGTCTAAAAAATCTTTTATCATGACCTTATAAGTTCAATTTTGCAACGACTGTAAATTAAAAAACCAACGAACAACTTTTTAAGGTAGTTTTATTGGTTTTCACTTTGCAATTTTTGTACGTAAACAGCGTGTAATTTTTGATTACGTTTTGTTATAGAAGGTTTTTCAAAGCATTGACGACGACGAAGTTCTCTGACAACACCTGTTTTTTCAAATTTGCGTTTGTACTTTTTTAATGCTTTGTCGATGTTTTCACCTTCTTTTACAGGAATGATAATCATAATGTTTTATTTCTTGATTTTTTGATGTTAAATTTTTTTGGTTCAACTTTAAAATGAGGTTGCAAAGATAAAAATTTTTTTCAACATTACCAACTGATTTAATGAAATCTATATTGAAATAATTATTCAGTTTATAAGATAAAAATCTAAAAATATTATCACTAAGAACCCTTAATTTATTATTATAACAATTTAATACCGATAATGTTCCGGTTTAAAAGGTCCTTCTGGATTTACTCCAATATATTCAGCCTGTTCTTTGGTAAGATGGGTTAGTTTTACCCCCAGTTGATCCAGATGCAAGCGGGCTACTTCTTCGTCCAGATGTTTAGGCAGACGATATACATTTATTTCGTATTTTTTTGTAAACAATTCAATTTGAGCCAGTGTCTGGTTGGTAAAAGAATTGCTCATCACGAAAGAAGGATGACCTGTTGCACAGCCAAGATTTACCAGACGTCCGTCAGCAAGAAGCAAAATACTGTGTCCATCAGGGAAAATATACTTGTCCACCTGAGGTTTGATATTGACTTTTTGTATACCAGGAAATTTTTTCAGCTGATCTACCTGAATTTCATTATCGAAATGTCCGATATTGCAGACAATGGCTCCATCTTTCATTTTTTCCAGATGTTGAATAGTAATTACATCACGATTGCCAGTAGCAGTAACATAAATATTTCCTTCTGGTAAAGCGTCTTCCACTGTGCAAACTTCAAATCCTTCCATAGCAGCCTGTAAAGCACAAATCGGATCAATTTCAGTTACCAGCACTCTGGCTCCGTAAGCCCGCATGGATTTGGCACAACCTTTTCCTACATCGCCATAACCACAAACTACTACTACTTTACCAGCCAACATAATATCTGTTGCTCTTTTTATCCCGTCAGCCAATGATTCTCGACAACCATACAAATTATCGAATTTCGATTTGGTAACCGAATCGTTGACATT
The DNA here is from genome assembly GCA_035369865.1 of Paludibacteraceae bacterium. Classification (GTDB taxonomy): domain Bacteria; phylum Bacteroidota; class Bacteroidia; order Bacteroidales; family Paludibacteraceae; genus MVYY01. The sequence goes on from DAOOVG010000041.1 coordinate 4,001, forward strand.
GAAGGCAGGGAAAAGTAACGAACCTTTCTCCAACATTTGATACAAACGATGAACGCCGGTAGTGGTTTCTTCCGAAACACCATGAATTTCAGTAATCATTTTTGACCAAAAATTCTTATCTTTCTTCAAAACTTTTTTCAAAATAGCCAACAATTCTTTTTCATCTTCTCCTTCAGTAGATTTTTCGAGTATATTGGCATCTTTTTCAGCAGCTACACCGGTATGAATCATAAGTGTTGCATCACCACCATCATCAACAATTAAATTTGGTCCTTTTTCACCTTCAAAAGTTAAAGCTTGCAAGGTACACCACCAGTAATCTTCCAGCGTTTCGCCTTTCCAAGCAAAAACAGGTATTCCTCCTGCTGCAATGGCTGCCGCAGCGTGATCCTGTGTAGAATAAATATTACAACTGCACCAGCGAACTTCGGCTCCTAATTTTGCTAAAGTTTCAATTAAAACAGCCGTTTGGATGGTCATGTGCAAGGAACCTGTAATACGAGCCCCTTTTAATGGTTGTTGTGATGCATATTTTTGTCGAACCGCCATTAACCCTGGCATTTCTTTTTCTGCCAATTCTATTTCTTTCCGTCCAAAATCAGCTAAAGTAATATCAGCTACTTTATAAGGTAATGAACTAAATAATTGTGAAAAACTCATTTTGTTATTTTTTGAATGGTTTGATTCTTTCTGAAAAACTTTATTACTAAATAATTGCGTGCAAAGTTAATGTTTTTATTCAAAAATAGCTACTTTTGTCAAATGTTTCCTTTTAAACAATGACGGATTTAATGGAGGTTTTTGTTGATATTCATACGCATCAGTTAGAAAATCAGAATTATTATTCGATCATTAATTTTGATTTACTACAGGCAGAAAAATTTCTATCGACAGATACATCCTTTTTTTGTTCAATTGGCGTTCATCCCTGGGAGGTTGCTTCTATTACAAAAGAAAAAGTTTCTCAACTGGAAAAATGGAAAGATGATCCCCGCTGGATTGCTGTTGGGGAATGTGGGCTGGATAAAAATGCAAATGCTTCTCTTGCTTTGCAGGAAGCCTTTTTTGAACAACAAATCGCCTTATCAGAAAAGCTAAAAAAACCACTGATTATTCATTGTGTAAGATGTTTTAATGAAATTATCGAAATAAAGAAAAATCTCAAACCCAATCAAAAATGGATCATTCATGGATTCAGAGGAAAACCTCAATTGGCAATTCAACTACTAAACAATGATATAGGTATTTCTTATGGTGAAAAATTTAATCCCCAAAGTGTAGAAATAACGCCTTTTGAGCAACTTTATGTAGAAACAGATGAAAGCAAATTGCACATTTCAGAAATTTATCAACGAATAGTCTTGGTAAAACATTGTGCAATAGCTGAATTAAGTGCAGGGAAAAAATTATTTTAAAAGAAAATAATAATTCATTGATTTAGAAAAATATAACAAATTTTACAATAACAAAATTTTATGAAGAGACACTATTTGACAATATTTATTTTAAGCATTCTATTTATTTTCAATAGTTTTCAAAGTAATAGTCAAGGAATTTCATTGATTCAGCAACGTAAATTGATTAATGCCTTGAATATCATTTCCAATATGTATGTAGACAGTGTGAACGATAAAAAATTAGTGGAAACCGCTATTGTGGCAATGTTGAAAGAGCTGGATCCACATTCTGTTTATATTCCGAAAGAAGAAGTGGAACGCATCAATGAACCACTGGAAGGAAGTTTTGAAGGAATTGGCATTCAATTTCAAATGTTTCAAGATACACTGCTGGTCGTTCAAACCATTGCCGGTTGTCCTGCTGAAAAAGTTGGGATTCGTGCAGGTGATCGTATTATTTATGTGGATGAAAAATTGATTGCAGGAGTGAAAATGCAAAATTCCGATATAATGAAACTTTTGAGGGGACCACGTGGTACTGAAGTAACAGTAAAAGTTTTAAGGAGAGGAGAACCTGAACTGTTAATATTTAAAATTGTTCGGGATAAAATTCCTCTTTATAGTGTGGATGCGAATTATCTCGTTAAAAAAGATATTGGATACATCAAAATCAATAATTTTGGAAGTTCTACTGCTGCTGAATTTCGTAAAGCTTTAACTGAACTCCAGAAAAAAGGAATGAAGCATCTTATTTTGAGTTTACAGGGAAATGGTGGCGGTTATTTGGGAACTGCCATCCAATTGGCTGATGAATTTTTAGAGCAAGGGAAATTAATTGTCTATACACAAGGTTTGCGACAATCGAAAAAAGAATGGTTTGCTACTTCTCACGGTGAATTTGAAAAAGGCAAATTAATCGTGCTGGTAGATGAATATTCCGCTTCTGCCAGCGAAATTGTATCGGGAGCTTTGCAGGACTGGGACAGAGCCATTATTATTGGACGGCGAACCTTTGGAAAAGGACTGGTTCAACAACAAATTCCCTTGAACGACGGTTCAATGATACGTCTTACTACCGCTCGTTATTATACTCCAACAGGACGTTGTATCCAAAAGCCTTACAAGGATGGAGTTGATAAATATGAGCAGGAATTATTGAACCGTTACAAAAAAGGAGAACTATTGCATGCAGATAGTGTCCATTTTCCAGATTCATTGCGTTATCAAACTTTGATTTTTCGACGTACAGTTTATGGTGGGGGAGGAATTATGCCCGATATTTTTGTACCTCTCGATACTACCCGTTATACAGATTATCATCAAAAATTAGTAGCACGCGGTGTTTTAAATAAAGTATATGTTCAGTACATTGATCAACATAGAAATGAACTGACAAAAAATTACAGCTCTTTTGAAAAATATAAAAATGATTTTGAAGTTAATAACGCTTTGTTACAACAACTGATAAATGAAGGAGAAAAAGAGCAAATTCCTTTCAATGAAGCACAATTTAATACTTCAAAAGAATTGATAAAATTACAATTAAAAGCTTTAATTGCTCGCGATTTATGGGACGTGAATGCCTATTATCAAATTATGGATGTGGAAAATTCATCTTTACAAAAAGCCATTGAAATCCTTGAAACTCCAGGAGCATACGAAAAAATTCTGCAATAAAATTTTAAACTACAATTTTTTATGGATTTAGTTATCAATTATTTGGCAGAACATTGGGTTGAAGTAGCAGGGGCTATTTTAAGCTTTATTTATCTTTATCTTTCTATTAATCAAAAAATTGGTTTATGGATTTTTGGTTTTTTATGTTCTGCTTTATATGTAGTGGTCTTTTTTCAGAGTAAATTTTATGCGGGAATGACCTTACAGTTATATTATTTGGGAGTAAGCATTTATGGCTGGCTTACATGGAAAAGAGGAAAACAAGTTACTGGCAATGATTTACCGGTTATCCATATTCCAAAGTCAATGATATTGGATGTATTGGCAGTTTTTTTGGTTATTTTTATTTTGTATTTTTTTGTATTGTCCAATTTTACCGACTCGCCTGTGCCCAGAGCTGATTCATTCACTACTGCTTTAAGTATTATTGCTACGTGGATGCTTGCCCGCAAAATGATTGAGAATTGGTTGCTCTTTATTGTTGCTGATGGCGTTTGTACAGGTTTGTATTTTTACAGAGAATTATATCCAACGGCGATATTATTTGCGGTTTACACCATCATGGCTATAATCGGCTACTTTAAATGGAAAAGAACAATGAATAGAGAATGGCAAGCAAAACTTCGTAAAAAAGAAATTTTTTAATAATTGTATTGTTGTATGATTTGACAGAAGAAGATATAAAAATTGTGGAGAGATAAAATGCTTCCTTTTACTCAGGCACGATTATGTCGACTGAAAGAAATTTTAGTAAGTGCGATAAATGTGTATTAGACCTTACTTTTTGTAGATATTTTGCTTTTTATCTATTTTTTCCATTATTTCAAGGTAAGCCAATATTTGTCCTTTTCTAACAATCTCACCTTGCTTTTTTTCTATGTTTACAATTTTTCCATTACCGAAGCTGATAATAGGTTCCAAACCGTAATTGGTTTCGATAGTACAAATTACATTGCCTTCACGAACAACTTTTTCGTTAATTGGTTCAATAGAACGATCAATAAAATCAAGTTCCCATAATACACGACCACTTATTGGTGCAACTACTGGTTTAGCATTAGGATGTAACAAAGCACGTACATCAGGAATAGCAACATTTTGTTTCCCCAGTTTTTCTTTAATGGCTGCTTCCATTTCTTTTTCAAAACGTTTTTTAGCCTCGCCAAACTTGTAATCAAGATATTGTCTTTCATGCATAGCAAATTCAAATAATTCTTCATCATCTTTACCTCTGTCCCAACCTTTTTCTTCCATTTCTTTTATGAAACGTGGCAATTCGTCTGGATAATTATCCTGAGGATTTCCTTCATAAAATTTATAATTATTTTTCTTTGCTAATGCAATAATTTCATCATCCAATTTTCCAGGCAATTTTCCTGCTTTCCCTAAAATCATATCCCATGCATTTTTATCAATAACACTCCATCTCGGTTGTCCTTTGATGAGGGATAAAATATTCATTAAAGCAATATTTTTAACATATTGACTGTAAGGAGTTACTAATGGCGGATTTCCCAGCTTGGGCCAAATATATTTCACTTCATCAAAAAGCATGATTAACAATTCATCAAGGGTTAATTCCTTTTGATTGTGTTCTTTTAAATAAGAATTGATACCAGTATAAATACCTTTTAAATCGCTCATCAATGAACCCATCATCCCACCCGGCAAACCACAGTCGACCAGTAAAGAGGTCATATTTCTATTACGTTCATCAATAAAATACCCTAAAAATTCGTCGATAAAACTTTGTGTTAATCGTCGTACTTCCATGTAAGCTTTCATGTTAATTTCAGGAACTTTAAAACCAGCCTCTTTCAGCATTGCTTGTATGGTAATAACATCAGGATGTGACATTCCCCACGAAAGCGGTTCCATAGCAACATCCAGATAATCAACACCGGCTTTAGCAGCCTCAAGCATGGAAGCAACGGAAAATCCTGGACCTGAATGACCATGATATTCTATCATAATCTCAGGGTGTTCTGATTTAATAGCTTTGACAATCTTGCCAATCATTACCGGTCTGCCAATGCCTGCCATATCCTTTAGACAAATTTCAGTGGCTCCGGCAGCAATTAGTTCTTCGGCTATATTAATATAATATTTAGCAGTGTGTATTTCTGAGAAAGTAATACATAAAGTAGCTTGCGGTATCATTCCAGCAGCTTTTGCCCATTCAATGGAGGGGATAATATTGCGTACATCATTTAATCCACAAAAAATTCGTGTAATGTCAACTCCTTGAGCCTTTTTTACTCGATACATTAGTTGTCGAATATCGGCCGGTACGGGATTCATTCGCAAACCATTCAGACTTCTATCTAACATGTGGGTCTGAATTCCAGCCTCATTGAAGGGTTTTGTAAAAGTACGAACGGCCTCATTAGGGTTTTCGCCAAACAATAAACAAACTTGCTCAAAAGCTCCACCGTTGGTTTCTATTCTTGCAAAACACCCCATATCAATAATAGCAGGTGCTACTTTTTCCAATTGGTCTTTTTTAGGAACATATTTTCCAGAAGATTGCCACATGTCACGATAAACCAAACTAAAATTTATTTCTTTCATTTTATGCTTTTTATAGTTTAAAAAAATAAGAAAAATTTTATAACTACTTAATTATCTTAAAAATAACAAAAACCTTAATGTTGTTAAACTATATTACAAATATCACCATATTCTTTGGGATAGACAAAGAAATTAAAGAAATATTTCTTTAATTTCTTTAAAATTTTTCATTTTTAGCAAACTTTTATTTAGATATCAATTGTAATTAGTTTTCACTCGATCAGTCATTTTCTATGTATTCTTCTTTGGGAAAACAAAATATTTCGATATTTACAACGCAATTGTTCGACGACAGTGGAACAGATACAAACCTGCTCAGCAAAAAGCATTACTAATTCTTACATTATATTATTAATGTCTTACAGTCCTATTCTCGTACCTGACGATACTTAAGAGGTCAATCCTTGAGATATTTCAACCTTATTCTGCTAGGGTTTTAATAATGGTGAACAAATAATAAAATCTAAACTTTATTTTTCTTATTAAGAAACAAAAATCTTTTTCAATTAAACAGTTGCATTTGTAAATTGAATTCGGATGAATAAAAAAACAAAAAGCCACTTCCAATAAATATTGTAAGTGGCTGATATTCAAGTCGGGATAGCGGGATTTGAACCCACGACCCCCTGCTCCCAAAGCAGGTGCGCTAACCGGACTGCGCTACATCCCGTCAAAATTCTTAAAAGCGACTGCAAAGTTAACAGCTTTTATCGAAAATCCAAACAATTTACAGTAAATTTGTGTTACAAAGAAAGCATTTTATCGAAGTTTTCAATTTCCTGACAAAATTATATGGCTGGCATTTATATTCATATCCCATTTTGTAAAAAACGGTGTATTTATTGTGATTTTTATTCTTCTACTTATCAAGAATATATTCCTCCATTGATTGATGCCATAATAAAGGAATTAAAAGAGAGAAAAGATTATCTACAAAACGAAACGGTTGAAACCATTTATTTTGGAGGGGGTACACCCAGTTTATTAACTGAAAATGAACTTGGCAAGATTCTTGCAGCTATTTTTGAAAACTATCCTGTTGAAGAAACAGCCGAAATTACCCTGGAAGCCAATCCTGACGATTTAATAAGCGGTGAATATCTTTCGTCTCTAAGAAAGCTGAAAATTAATCGTTTGAGTATAGGAATTCAGTCGTTTGATGACGAGAAACTGAAATTCCTTAACAGAAGACATACTGCTGGACAAGCCATTCAAGCCGTAAGGAGTGCTCATGAGGTTGGTTTTAATAATATTAGTATTGATTTGATATATGCTATACCTGGTCAAACATTTCAACAATGGGAAAAAGAACTGAATATTGCTTTTTCATTGCCTATTCAGCATCTTTCTGCTTATGAATTGACTTACGAAAAGCAAACTTTACTTGGAAAACAAAAGCAAAAAGGATTGATAACTCCAGTAGATGAAGAAATTTCAATAAAAATGTATGAAACATTGCTCGAAGAGGCAAAAAAACATCGCTTTGAACGTTACGAAATTTCCAATTTTGCTTTGCCTGGTTTTTATTCCAGACATAATTCAGCTTATTGGGAACAAAAAATTTATATAGGCATCGGACCTTCAGCTCATTCGTATAATAGCACTTCTCGGCAATGGAATGTATCATCTGTAGAAAAATATATAAAAGCTATTGAACATCAGGAAAAATATTTTGAAAAAGAAAAACTTACTTTGAATCAACAATATAATGAGTATTTGATGGTTTCATTAAGAACTGCCGAAGGATTAGATTTGAATAAATTGGAAGAAAAATTTGGAACTGAATTAAAAAATGAATGTTTAAAAAGTCTAAAAATATTTATGAATAATAAAATGGTAACTCAAGATAACGAAAAACTTTGTTTAACAACAAAAGGTATTCAAATTTCCAATCTGATCATAAGTGAATTAATGAGAATTTAACCTTTTGAAAAAAAACATTATTTTTGTATTTTATTTTATGAAAGTATGGAGACAGAAAATCAGAATATTAATAAAAGAGATAAATTTAAAAAAATATTTTGGAAAATTTTTGGAGTTTTTATCCTGTGTATCGTATTACTTTTTACTTGTATTAGTTTAGGATGGATTGGTTATTTACCTCCATTGGAAGAATTGCAAAATCCTCAAAACAAATTTGCTTCCGAAATTTACTCCGAAGATTTGCAATTGCTGGGACAATTTTTTAAGAACAAGGAAAATCGAGTAGAGGTTCATTATCAGGATATTTCCAAAAATGTTATTAACGCTCTTGTAGCCACAGAAGACAAAAGATTTTATAAACATTCAGGAATTGATGGTAGAGCGATTGTTCGTGTTATTATTTTGAATGGAATTTTCCGACAAAAAAGTGCAGGTGGTGGAAGTACTTTAACTCAGCAACTGGCAAAACAACTTTATTCTCCGCCAGCAAATAACGTTATAGAAAGAGCTTTACAAAAACCTATCGAATGGGTAATAGCGGTCAAGCTGGAACGACTTTATACGAAAGAAGAAATTCTGACCATGTATCTTAATCAGTTCGATTTTTTGAACAATGCCGTTGGAATAAAATCAGCCGCACAAACTTATTTTGGAAAAATTCCTGCAGAACTTAATATAGAAGAAGCTGCTACTTTAGTAGGCATGTGTAAGAATCCTTCGTATTATAATCCGGTACGTTACAACGAACGGTCTCGTGAACGACGCAATATGGTTTTATACCAAATGTACAAAAACCACTATCTGAGCGAAGAACAATACGATTCACTAAAACAGCTTCCGTTGGTGTTGCATTTCCAGCGTATTGACCATAAAGAAGGATTGGCTCCTTATTTTAGAGAATATTTACGTATCACTTTGATGGCTAAAGAACCTCAACGAAGTAACTATGCAAGCTGGCAAGAACAGCAATACGAGGATGACAAATGGGCATGGGATAATGATCCGTTGTATGGCTTTTGCAATAAAAACCTGAAACCCGACGGTACACCTTATAATATTTATACTGATGGGTTAAAGATTTATACAACGATTGATTCACGTATGCAACGTTATGCGGAAGAAGCTGTAAATGAACACATTCAGGAATTACAAAAATTATTTTTCAAGGAAAAGAAGGGGAGGAGTTATGCTCCTTTTTCCCGCTCACTTTCTCAACAAGAAATTGAAGATATCTTAAATCGAGCTATTAAACAATCTGAACGATATCGGAAAATGAAAGCAGAAGGGAAAAGTGAAGCAGAAATTCAAAAATCATTTCGTACTCCAGTAGACATGAAAGTTTTTTCTTATCAAGGCGAAATTGACACCATAATGTCTCCTTTAGATTCTATTCGTTATCATAAACATTTTTTAAGATGTGGATTTATGTCTATGGAAGCTCGTACTGGCCATGTAAAAGCTTATGTAGGCGGACCAAATTTTAGACGTTTTCAATATGATATGGTAAAAAAAGGACGTAGACAAATAGGTTCTACCATAAAACCCTTCTTATATACTCTGGCAATGGAAGAAGGTATGTGGCCATGCGACAAAACCATTAATCAGCCTATAACTTTAATTACCGAAACAGGACAACCCTGGACTCCTCGAAACTCATCAAAAGCCAGAATAGGAGAAGTAGTAACATTACGTTGGGGATTGGCTAATTCAAATAACTGGATATCAGCTTATTTAATGAGTTTATTTACACCACAATCTCTCGTAGATTTGATGCATTCATTTGGTATTAGAGGAAAAATTGATCCTGTTGTTTCTTTGTGTTTAGGTCCGTGTGAAGTTTCAGTAGAAGAAATGGTTGATGCTTATACAGCTTATACCAACAAAGGTATTCGTGTTGAACCCTTATATGTCACACATATTGAAGATAATAATGGAAATATAATAGCTACCTTTACTCCTAAAATGCATGAAATTTTCGGAGAAACGACAGCTTATAAAATGATTGATATGTTACAAGCTGTGGTTAATGGAGGTACAGGATCACGAGTTCGAACACGTTATGGTCTTACCATGCCGATGGGTGGTAAAACTGGCACAACGCAAAATAATTCTGATGGTTGGTTCATGGGTTTTACACCTTCATTAGTTTCGGGAGTTTGGGTAGGCGGCGAAGAACGCTCCATTCATTTTGACAGGATGTCGGAAGGTCAAGGTGCCACTATGGCTTTACCTATTTGGGCTTTATATATGAAAAAAGTTCTCTCTGATCCTGATTTAAAATATTCTCCAAACGAACAATTTGAAATTCCAAAATGGTTTAATCCCAATGCAGGATGCGAAGATAATGAATAAACAATCCAACAGACAGATAAAAAATTTTCTTTTCTTGTCCTTGATATTCTTTTCTTCAATTGTTTCAGCACAATTGAATACCGATCGTATTCTTACCATTGGCAAAAGTGCATTTTATTTTGAAGATTATGTCCTTTCGATTCAATATTTTAATCAAGTTATTAAAATCAAGCCTTATTTAGCAGAGCCTTACATGTATCGAGCTATGGCAAAAATTCAGCTTGGTGATTACGAAGGTGCTGAAAAAGATTGTAATGAAGCTATTGAACGAAATCCGTTCATACCTCAAGCTTATTATACTCGTGGTTTTGCCAGATTAAAGTTAAATTGTTTTAATGAAGCTGCTGAAGATTTTTCAAAAGCACTTGAATTCAGCCCAGACAATTTGTATTTGATTGCAAATAGAATATTAGCCTTTGAAAAAGCTGGAAATTATGAAGCTGCCTTAAAAGATATAGACGAATATCTTAAACTCAGCCCTAATAACACCGACATGTATTACGAAAAAGGGAGATTGCAACTTGCTTTGAAAGATACAATTGGTGCAGAAAAAACTTTTGATAAATATATTGAAATGAATCCTTCCAATAGCTTAGGATGGAGTGCAAGAGCATTACTCAAATTACAAAGAAATGACAAAGAAGGAGCTTTAAAAGATTACAATGAAGCCATAAAAAGAAATTCAACTTTTGCTGGAGATTATATCAATAGAGCTTTTTTAAATATTGAAAAGAATAATTTTCGTCAAGCTTTGGAGGATTATAATAAAGCCATAGCTTTGGACAGTAAAAATGAATTAGCTTATTTCAATCGTGGTTTGTTACGGGCAAAATTAGGGGATACCAATAATGCTTTAAATGATTTCGAAAGAGTTTTGACATTAAATCCTTCGAGTCCTGAAGCTTTATGGCAAAAAGCCATTCTTGAAAGTACACTTGGCAATTATGAAGAAGCAATAAAAAATTATCAACAACTCATTAATAACCATCCTTATTTTCTACCTGCTTTTTTAGGTATTGCTGAAGCTTATCAAAAACTCGGAGATGAAAAAAATGCTTTTAGATACAAACAATTGGCTTACAATCTTGAAACCAATAAAGACAAAATAAAAAAAGAACAAATCACAGCTTCCGCTAAAATAGTACAAAATACTCAAAATAATGGGAAACAACGAAATATTGAAATCTTCAATCGCTTTATCACCCAAAATGCTTCTGAAAATGAAACAAACTCAAAATACAACAATTCACTTCGTGGAACTATACAGGATAAATTTGTGGATATTGTAAATGAACCAAATTTTATATTGACTTATTATAGCAAACCTGAAGAAATTCGTCGTACTAATCTTTTTCATCTGGCAGTTGAAGAATATAATCTACAAAAGAAATTAAGTTCACCATTAAAAATTACTAATCACGAAATACCTTTAACACCCGAATTAATCAATCAACATTTTGAAAAGATTAATTCTCTTTCTTTTCAACTGGGGAAAAACGACCAGGATGCTGACCTTTATTTTAGTCGAGCTCTTGAATTTTCGCTGATACGTGATTACACAAGCGCCATTGAAGATCTAAATAAAGCCATTTCGTTACGACCCAATTTCATGCTTGCTTATTTTACCCGTGCCAATATTCGGTACAAATTAATAGAATCTGATAATCAATTAAATAAATCAGCAAATACTTTGACTGATGGTTCAGAAACTTCATCAAATAAAATAAAAGAACAACAGAACAAACTGGATTTTGAGCTTATTTTGCGTGATTATGATAAAGTAATTCAATTAACACCCGATTTTACTTTCGCTTATTTTAATAAGGCTAATATTTTATGTAATCAAAAAGATTTCTCTACTGCAATTATTTATTACAGTAAAGTCATTGAATTAGATCGCGATTTTGCAGAAGCTTATTTTAATCGAGGATTGAGCTATTTATTTTTAGGAGAAGATAACAAAGGGCTGAATGATTTAAGCAAAGCTGGTGAATTAGGTATCTATAAAAGTTACAATATCATTCACCGATTTAAACAACAATCCCAGGAAGGGAAATAGTTTTTTAATTTTATACAAAATTAATAGGATAGGATAGATGCAAAAGTTTTTTATATGGTATCCATAAAACTTCGTTGAACTTTGTTGAACACCACTATACCCACAAACAGCAATACTGCCATAAAAACGAAACTATAACTCAAATGTGCCCAGTTGAAAGTTCCAACTCCCATAGTTCCGTACTTGAATGTTTCAATAATAGATGTAACTGGATTTAAAGCCATAATCCATTGTCGATTGGGTGGCATAGTACTTAATGGATAAATAATTGGGGTAGCATACATCCAGAGTTGAACAATAAAATTGAACAAAATGGTCAAATCACGATACTTGGTTGTTAACGAAGAAATAATAATTCCAAAACCCAGTGAAAGACCAGCCAACATAATAATTAACAAGGGAACCAATAAAATATAAAGATTGGGCGCTACTTTTACTCCAACAACAATATAATAAATATAAACTGCAATAAAAAGCAAAAACTGGATTAACATTCTCACCAGATTTGAAATAACAGTAGCCAACGGTACAATCAGTCGAGGAAAATATACTTTCCCAAAAATTCCCTGATTATCAATAAAAGTATTGGATGTTTTGGTCAAGCAATCTGCAAAATATTGCCAACAAACTATGCCAGCCAAATAAAACATAGGTTGAGGAAGTCCATCAGTTGGAATTTTAGCAATTCCACCAAAAACAATCATGTACATAAGGGTGGTTAGAGCTGGCTGAATAAAAAACCATGTAGGACCAAGAATAGTTTGTTTGTATTGCGTGATAATATTCCGCTTTACAAACATGAAAAGCAAATCTCTGTATTGCCAGATTTCATTCAGATTGATTTCTAACAGACTATTTTTGGGCTTAATTACTGTTTCCATTCAAAAACAACTCTTTTACCTTCAATAAAAACTTTAACTCAATTTCCCATTCCTTCATATTCAAAGCCCAACTCTTTCAATTCTTCTTTTACATAAATATTTCGTCCATCAATAACCAATGGAAATTTCATTGCTCTTTTTACTACATTCCAGCTGGGCATTCGAAATTCTTTCCATTCGGTGATTAATAACAATGCATCAGCATCCAACACTGTATCATAAATATCTTTTCCAAAATAAATTGTATGCTCTGATGTTAGTAAACCTTTCATTTTTTCAGAAATATATTTTTGGGTTTCTATCATAGCTACAGGATCATAAGCCCGAATTTTGCAGCCTGCTTTTAAAAGTTTTTCTATTATAACTAATGACGTTGCATCACGGATGTCGTCAGTATTAGGTTTATAAGATAACCCCCATAAAGCAATGGTTTTTCCCTGCAAATCATCAAAATATTTTAATAATTTGTAATAGAGAATTTCTTTTTGACGTTCATTTACTTCATCTACAGCCTTTAAAATACGCATTTCATAGTTATTCTCTTCAGCAGTACGAATCAAAGCTCTCACATCTTTTGGGAAACATGATCCTCCATAACCGCAACCTGCATAAAGAAATTTATTGCCAATTCGTTGATCGGTTCCTATTCCTTTTCTTATCATATTGATGTCGGCTCCGACTTTTTCACATAAGTTTGCCACATCATTCATAAAACTGATACGGGTTGCAAGCATAGCATTTGCTGCATATTTTGTCATTTCTGAGGAAGGTATATCCATAAAAATAACTCTGAAATTGTTTAAAAGAAATGGACGATACAATTTTGTCAAAATATCTTTCGATCGTTCATTTTCAACACCCACTATTACTCTGTCAGGACTCATAAAATCGTTAATGGCATCACCTTCTTTCAGAAATTCTGGATTTGAAGCCACATCGAAATCAATGTCAACGCCACGTTTATTTAATTCTTCTTGAATAATTTTTTTTACATTAAAGGTTGTTCCTACTGGAACAGTACTTTTTGTAACCACCAAAAGATATTGCTGCAAGTTTTGTCCAATCGTGTGAGCCACATCAAAAACATATTTTAAATCTGCACTTCCATCTTTTTTGGGTGGTGTCCCAACAGCGATAAAAACGGCTTCAACTTCATTCAATACGTCAGTAAGCTGAGTAGTGAAATGCAATCTTCCAGCCTGTATATTACGTGAGACCATATCGTCCAGACCAGGTTCGTAAATCGGAATAATACCTTTTTTTAACTGAGCAATTTTTTCTTGATTAATATCAACACAGGTTACATCTACGCCCATTTCAGCAAAACAAGTTCCTGAGACCAGTCCAACATATCCTGTTCCTACAATAGCAATTTTCATTTTAGTTTAAAAATTTATTAAGTTGATTAAAAACTGTTTTTATCACTTCTAATGAGAGTATAATTGGTGTAATTAGCAACTACCTGCTTGATTCCTTCTTCTAAACTTATTTTTGGCTTCCAGCCAAGAGAATTCAATCGAGTAACATCCAGCAATTTTCTGGGTGTACCATCGGGTTTTGTTGTATCCCATTGAATTTCACCTTCATAGCCAACAATTTTTTTAACTATTTCTGATAATTCTTTTATAGAAATGTCTTCACCGCAACCAACATTTACGTGAGAAGGAATACTATCAGGAGCATCATAATGCTGCATAAGAAAAACAGTGGCATCAGCCATGTCGTCCACATGAAGAAATTCCCGAAGTGGAGAACCTGTTCCCCAAAGCGTTATAACTACTTTCCCATTTTGATGAATAATCCCATATTTTTCTAATACTTTTAATATTACTTCCTTACTATAAGAACCATTCACTCCTTCAATAGGAAGTCTGGTTAGATCAGTTCTTAAATTTTCCCAGTCATTTTCCATTAAATATTTTCCTAACACCATTTTTCGAATCAAAGCAGGTAAAACGTGTGATTTTTCCAGATCATAATTGTCATTTGGTCCGTATAAATTGGTTGGCATAATAGAAATAAAATTACATCCATACTGTGCATGATAAGCTTCACACATTTTAATTCCTGCAATTTTTGCGATGGCATAAGGCTCGTTGGTGTATTCAAGCGGTCCAGTTAATAAATATTCTTCTTTGATAGG
>DAOOVG010000042.1:0-18608 GCA_035369865.1 Paludibacteraceae bacterium
CTATATTTTTCGGTTACTATTCCGTTCTTCATTACATAAATTGAATCATTCTCTGCTTGGGTTATTCCAAAAAATACACTCAAAACAAAAAATATTAAGGATAATTTTTTCATAATTTCTTTCTTTTATAATTTGTTAAATTTAATGGTTTTAACACCTGCTTCAGTGCTTATTTTACAAATATATAAGCCTTTTGGTAAACCTGATACTTCTACTTGAAAAGCATCCTGTTTACAGCAAATAGTTTCACTGTGCACAATGCTTCCATTTAAGGAAATGATTTGAATGATTCCTGATGATACCTCAGAAGGCAATTGAATATTTAATACATTCTCCACAGGATTCGGAAACAATAAAACTTTTCCTTCTTCAGCCAATGGCTTTACTTCCGTTGAAATGTCAACAAAACTCATACAGCGAATATTGTTTAACAGATAACTATCTGAACTACCTGTTTTTTTGTTTACTACCAAATTACTTGAAGAAAAGGTGATTTTTCTAATATCCTGTAAAACGTAAGAAACTTTAGTCCCACTTTTTTGATTGATGTATACTTTTTGCTGCGCTGGTAATACCGTTGCTAACAAAAAACTCATCAACAATAAATTGATTTTTAATAACTTCTTTTTCATGCCTTAATCTTTTATTTGTTAAAATTAGAATTATATCGTTTTTAACATTTCGTCATTTTTATCTTAATTACAAAATCATCTTTCACACTTATTTTATAAAAAGATTTCAAAGATTTCTATTTTCCCAGCATTGATTTAAAATGTGAGTTTATAATATTCCAACAACTATCTGTTATATTTTCATATTGAAAAATAATTACTCCATGGGCGCCTCCTTCAAAAGCATAGTTTATTTGTTCCTTCATTTCAGTAGTTGATACTCCATCGAATGCTTGAAGTCCAGCAGCAATTTTACATGTTGGAACAACCCGCGTAATGGCATTTGAAGTGATAGACTTCAACCAATTGGTATTTTTATTATAGCTTTTAAAATAGGACATTGGAGCAATCATATCCAGCCAAGTTGAATGTAAAGCATAATTTTGTGCGTAATAAACATCGCCATAATTTGGATCTTCAGCACTTTCTGGCATAAAGGCAGCAGTTAATTCAAGAGTTGGTTTTACCTTTTCTATAATATCTCTGATAGCCGAAATATAATTTGAAATCACATTTTTTCTCATAGTTACCCATGCGACAACATCTTTATCCTGTTGTAAATATAAGTTAACAAAACCCTTCTCCTTAGCACTATATACATAATCTTTCTCTGTATTGAAAAAATTCAACAAACGCGTAGTATCACAACCTAACGAAGCAGCCTTTTTTAAAGAAAAAGGATCAAAAGAATACACCATATGACTATATCTGATATAGTCGAGATGAATCCCATCACAATTGAAATTGTTTACAAAATATCCAATATTACGCAGGACATATTCTTTATATCCCGGATAAAGAGGATTTACCCACCAGGTGGTATCCATTTGATATGGTTTGACACTTATCTTTGGATTAGGGCAATGGTAAACGTGAGCATCTGGATGGGAAGTTACATATACTTTGTCCTGAAACACACAATACCATAAATGAACTTTTATAGCTTTGGAATGTGCTTGAGTAATAAAGTTAGTTAAAATTGTCGGGTTAGTTTTTGTACCTCCTGTCCCTTTAACCAACAAATAAACATTATTTATATAATTATCAGCCAGTTTATTCACAATAGATGAAATATTTTCACTATTTAAAGAACTTCCATACATCCAACATCCTCTTATATGTTCTTCACCTGACATTTGAAAATCATATACAAATAACCAAATTCCTATAAATATAAATTTTACAATTTTTTGTTTCATTTTCACTACTGAAAGTATTTAATTTTTTACGATAAGAGATCGTTCAAAAATATATCACATTTTTTTTGTTTCTCAAATGATTTTTAAAATATTTTCACTTCTATATCACTAACTTCATAAGTTAAGCAATAACTATCTCATCAATATCATTTTTTTTGTAGCTTTCAACCCATCCATTTCTAAAGAATAAAAATAAATGCCATCAGATAGCCCATTCCCATTAAAATTAACATTATAAAAATCTGGAGACATATTTTGATTAATCAAAGTCATTATTTTCTTTCCCATTGCATCATATACAGTAAGTGAAACCTCACAAGGTTTTGCTACTTGAAATTTAATAACCGTACTTGAACTAAATGGATTAGGATAATTCTCCAACTTGAAAAAATCAGCAGAAACATTTGTTACAGCAGATAATGACTGGAAACGATTTTTGATAACATTCCACTTATTATTATCCGTTATATCTTCATACTTGAAAATAAGTACACCATGTGATCCTCCTTCGAGAGCATATACGATTTGTTCATCCAATTCTGTTGCAGTGACACCACCAAAAGCTTGGAGACCAGCAGTAATTTTACATGTCGATACAACCCGATCGATGGCATTTGAAGTTATTGATTGCAACCAACTGGTAGGTTGGTCGTAACTTTTAAAATAAGACATAGGAGCAATCATATCTAACCACGTAGAATGTAAGGTATAATTCTGGGCATAATGTACATCAGAAGAATTAGGATTTCCAACACCTTCAGGCATAAAAGCTGCTGTTAATTTAATCCCAGGTTTTACCTTTTCTATGGTATCTCTGATAGCAGATATATAATCTGAAATGGCATCTTTCCTCATGTTTACCCATTTTACAACATCAGAATCTTTCTGTGAATATAAATTTACAAAACCACTTCCTACTGCGTATATCTGATAATTTAACGAAGTATTAAAAAAACTCAAAAGGCGTGTAGTATCACACCCTAAATCTGCCGCTTTCTTTAAAGAATAAGAGTCAAAGGAATACACCAAGTGACCATATCTGATATAATCAAGATGAATACCATCACAATCAAAATTATTTAAGAAATAACCAATATTGTTCAACACATATTCTTTATATCCTGGATAAAGTGGATTAACATACGATTCGCTATCCATTCGATAAGGTCTGTTATATCCTGCAGCTGGATTTGGACAATGGTAAACACGCGCATCGGGATGTGATATTAAATAAACATTATCCTGAAATACACAATACCACAAATGTACTTTAATAGATTTAGCATGCGCTTGAGTTATAAAATTAGTTAAGATGGTTGGATCAGTTTTGGTTCCATTCGTACCTTTTACTAAAAGATAAACCTCATTAGCGTAATTATCTGACAATTTATTTACAATAGAGGTAATATTTGAATTTGTTAATGAACTCCCCCACATCCAAAATCCTCGCGTTGGTGTATTTGCGAATAGCTGATATTGAAATAAAGCAGCAAATGCAACTACCAAAAATAAAAATTGTGTCTTTTTCATACTATTTAATTTGATTCACATTATTAATTTATTATATTTTTTAGTTTTTAATTATCTTCCGCCATATTGTCTTCTCTTCGTCATATATTTGTAAAATATAGATGCCTGTCAAAAAAAAATCAATATTAATTTCATTGATACCATTCATCAAATAGTTTTGTGTCAAACACTCGCCTAAAATATTAAAAACTTTCATTTTTAATTTTTTTTCTTCTCCACAATCGATGTATATCTTACCATTTGAAGGATTAGGATATATTTTTATTGATTTATTAATATTAATGATAAGTGGAGTAACAACAGGATTTTCTAATGCACGTTTACATTTTTGTAACTCTCCTAAGACTCTGTTAGCACAATTTGCTTCATAAGTTAACATCGAATTTACGGGCAAAACAGGCAGTGAACGAATACTATCTAAATATTTCTTTGATCTTAGCAAAACGGAATCTTCGATATGAAACAACAAAGACCATAAGCCACCACCTTGACCATTGCTTAATTTAAAAGAATTAATATAATCAGTAAAAGAAGAATTATCAAACAATAAATCTCTTATTTGCAGTGCTTCATCACATAAAGCGGAAGTATTGGAGTTTTCTCTTACTTCAATTGGTGTATTCCCCACTGGCCATAAGGGGAAAGCTATGCTTGTTGCTGGCTGCCCCAGTATTGTCCACATAGTACTTAATCGTCCATTTTCTGATGGCTTCACGCCTTGAATAACGGTTGCTGATACAGAAGAAGTACGACAAATGCTTTTTTCACAATAAATGTAGCCATAAGGAACGCCACCTGCCCAAATTCCTTCATAAGGAACATTCACGGGATTACTATTATCATCTGAAAAATCACGCATCTGATATCTTAGAATGCTTTTAAAATTAAGTGAATCGCCCTGCCAGAAATTATTAATGAGGGTATTGGATCGATTATATCTTTCAATGCCAGTTGTTCCTCCTCCCCTGATAGAAAAATTGGTTCTTATAATATAAGGAGTTGAACCTGTAGCGGCAAATTTATAATAAACACTTCCCCCTGTTTCAAAAATAGCAGCAGCACCAGTGGTATCCATTACGGCAAAATTTGCGCATGTAGAGCGTCCTGTTTTATTGGTACTTTTCAAATAATTTTCAAATTCAGTTACTGTTTTACAACTCCCAAGTACAGTCTTCATCAATGCTCCATTACCAATTCCTTGTTTATTAGTAGGCAAATCAGAAATAGCAGAATTAATAATCGCAAAACCATGTTCATTGACTCCCATCCAAGCTGATCCAGTATCTTCTGCATTTGCTACATAGAGAAATTTATAAGTGGTACCTGTTTCATATTTTACTGTGTTATTTGGTGCAGAAATGTAGTCGCGTGTTTTCCACAATAGTGGTCTTCCATCAGAGGTGGCACTTCCCAAGGCCACACCAATGGTACACTCTTCTTGCCCTTTTAAAGGTATACCTTGAAAAAGACAAAACATTAAAAAAATAAATATATATTTTAACTTCTCTTTCATTTTAGTTAAATGAGCTTATTTAAAGTACTTTTATTTAACCTCTGGAAAATTCTACTCCTTAATAAGATTAAAATCAAATTAATCCTCTACTTTAACAAATCATATTTTTATAAAAACCTTTTTTTGATACAACCAATAACATATGTACCACAAAAAAACCCAGACCACTATATCTGTCATTATTTTAAAAGTAAGATGACCTCCACACTCAAAAAGAGCTTTTGTAAAAGGAACACAAATATTCCTCAAAAATTCAGCCCCTCCAATAGAGAAAAAAAGATAAATAAATATGCAATTCATGCCTACTATGACAAAGAAAGAAGAACCTTTGACAAATATTTTTTTAATATCAATCAGCCAGTAACAAAAACAAAAAGCAAGAATTGTCCAACCACCGCTAACCAGAACAAAGGAAGAAGTAGCAATTCTCTTTATAATAGGAGTAATATTGGAAAAATCAATCGCATAACCTACTAATAAACATATCAAGCCAGCGATTGCCATACTCCAAATTTTTCTTTTTGCTGACTTTTTACTCATTAAAAGCTGGCCGCAAAGAACGCCCCATACAGTATGTGCCGTAGTAGGTATAGCATTTATTGTTGCCCAACGACTCGTTCTATCAACACCTTCGATTTTATTATTTACCCATGCACCAAGGTTGTGATAAGGTTCCCACGGTTGATTGAATCCTGCAACAAGAAAAAAACGATAAGCCAAATCAGTCACTAAAAGAAGTACAATTGTAAAACCTATTTGAAAGGAGACACTTTTATTCCTTATTAAATAAGCTAATAAATAAGCTACTCCTAATTGGCAAAGAACATTTTGGAATCTATAGACGATTCGTCCTGCATCGATGCAATAAATTGCCCAACCACATAAAAATAAGATAATAGACCGTTGAATGGCATGTTTAGTAAGCTCTCTATTTGATTGTCCTTTCTTTAATCTGCTTGCAACTGAAAAGGGAATCGCTACTCCCACAATAAACATAAAAAATGGCTGAATTAAATCCCAAAAATACAAACCATGCCATGGGTGATGATCAAGGTGAATGCTTATAAATTGCATTATGCTACTATTAATCTCTCCAATATGTTTATAAAGACCTGTGCTTTCACCCATGAGAAGAAACATAGTAAAACCACGAAAAAAATCTACGGATTTTACTCTGTCGAGAACTGGTTTATTTGTTTGATTGAGATCGTTTTCCATTGATAAGGTGAATTAAACAATAAACCTTAATTATCCGAGACAGTATTTTTCAATACTGTCTCGGATAAATCCACAAACAACACAACACTAAATCTTACAATATCTTACCATCAATCACATCACCTCACCTCTATTTTACTAACATCATTCTTCTTGTTGTATGGGAGCCATCCATCTCCAACTTGTAAAAATAAACTCCGCTGGATAAATCCTTGGCTTCAAAATTCACTTGATAAGTACCTGGTAATTTGTTTTCATTAACTAATGTTGTAACTTTTCTTCCCACTGCATCATATATCTTTAATGAGACACGGGAAGGTTTTTTAACCTGGAAACTAATTGTTGTTACGGAGCTAAACGGATTGGGATAATTTTGATTCAATATTAACACATCGGCAGAAATATCTTCTAACCCTGAAAATGTGCCAAAACGATTTTTAATTATGCTCCAATTAGCAGAATTTTTTATATCATCATATTTATTAACAATTACCCCATCTGAACCACCGTCCAAAGCTTTTCCTATTTGGGTATCTAATGAAGTAGCATCAATTCCTGCATAAGTTTGGATAGCGGTAACTACTTTGCAGTTGTTCCCATCTGCCGTAGCAAAACTTTTGGCTGTTGCGGTGAGTGTTTGTATCCAATCCACGGGTTTACCATACGAAATAATATAAGCTGTAGGGGTAATTTGATCTAATAGCTTAGCATGGATAGTATAGTCTTGTCCGTAATGAACCCAACCAAAATCTAAACTTGTAGTTTCTGCACTTTCTGGCATAAAAAATGCTGATAATTTGAGACCTGGTCTTACATGGTCCATCGTATCCCTTATAGCAGTTAAATATTCAGAAATAACTTCTTTTCTCATATCAACCCATTTAACCACATCAGGATCAGGATTTTTTCTATATAAATCAATAAAACCATTATTGTAGGCATAAGTATTATAATTAGCTTCTGTGGTGAAAAAACTTAACAAATGGGTGGTATCACAACCTAAATCAGCAGCTTTTTTTAAAGACCATGGATCAAAAGAATAAACAAAATGAGTGTAACGAAGATTATCCAAACAGATTCCGTCACAATCATAAGTTTCAACCAACCAGGCAATATTATCCATTACATAATGCTTATAGCCAGGATACAGCAAATTAACAAAGGGACTAGCAGAGCTCATGATATAAGGTCTCAAACTAACACCAGGTTTTGGACAATGATAAACATAAGCACCAGGATTTTCAGCAAAATAATAATTATCTGTCAATACTATGTACACCAAATTTACTTTTATGTTTTTTTCGTGAGCTCTGGTGATGAAATCGGTTAATTTGTTTTGAGCTGTGAAATCGCCACTTTCACCTTTTACCAAAACAAATACTTCATTAACATTATTAGTGGATAAAGTGTCTATCATGCCCTGATTGTTGTCTTTCAGTCGGCTACCACCTATATAAATGCCACCTGTTTCTGCATGAACTGATAAACTACCTGCAAATAAAAAAACAATTGCAGATAAACAGAAAATGAGTTTTGTAAGATTTGCTTTCATACTTTTATTATTTTAAAGTTAAACTTAGGGTGTCCAAAAAATCGTATTCTTATTTTTAAACACCCATTTATTTATTAATAATTATTTTTGTAAAATCATTTTTTTCACAGCACTTACCCCATCGTTGGTTTCCAATTGATAGAAATATACGCCATTGGGTAAATTTTTCCCATCAAAAGAAACTTTGTATGTTCCCGGAAGCATCTGTTGATTAACCAAAACAGATATTTTCTTCCCTAAGGCATCATATACATTGAGCGATACTACGCCGTTTTTGTTAATATGGAAAGTAATTTCTGTAGAAAATTTAAAAGGATTGGGATAATTTTGTCCCAGCATAAAAGCTTCAGAAATTATTTCTTTTTTACCAGTAATCAATCCTGCAAAAGAAATTTTTAATGCATCCCACATAGCTGTTGTTAAGTTATCATACTTTTCTAAAACTACTCCATAAGAATCATTGCTTACAGCATTTGTTATATTAGTAGTCAATGTTGATGCATCACTGCCTGTAAGAATTCTTGAAATTATTTGACAATTAGCACCACCCTGCGTAACCGCAGCCGCCGTTAAGGTCGAAATATTTTGACTAGCGCTTGATATATATGGATTGATTACATCTAAATATTGTGAATGAAGAGCATAATCCTGACCATAATGTACATGAGATGCCTGTGCATCTATTCCAGCATCAGTTGCATATGATGCCGATAGCTGAATACCAGACTTAATAGCAGTAATGGTATCGTGAATAGCTTGAATATATTCTGTAATTACTCCTTTTCTCATATCCACCCATTTTACTACATCAGGATCTCCGCCTTCGCCCGTGGTATATAAATCAATGAAATGAGATTGAGTAGCATAATATGCATAATTAGTCCGAAAATAACTAAATACTTGAGCTGTATCACAACCTAAACTTACTGCTCTTGCACAAGACCACTGATCAAAAGAATATACAAAGTGACTATAACGAAGGTCATCCAAACATATCCCGTCTGGACTGTAATTACGAACCAGGTTGCCAATTTCATGAGCTACTGAATCCATATATCCAGGATAAAGTAAATTTACAAAATTATTACTTGTAATGATTCTTGGTATGTAACTGACTCCTTGTTCGGGACATTTATACACATGAGCATTATTATGTCTGGAAAGAAAAGGTGGATCTTGGTTAACTGTGTACATTAAAGTTACTTTTAATCCTGCTGTCTTTGCGAGGGGGATAAAACTATTTAATTTAGCAGGAGAAGTTCTACCTCCACCTGCATCTTTTATCCAGAGATAAACTTCATTTACATTATTGTTAACAAGTTTATCTATAACAGTTTGATTCTCAGAACCTACTGTAGATAAATTGGATCCTCCCATACGGATACCTCTTGTTTTATCAGAAAAGGCAAACACTGAAATTTGAGAGCTCAATAAAATTGCCACAAGGCAAAAAATAATTTTTGTAAGTTTTGTTTTCATATTTTTCTTTTTTATAAATTATGAGAAATTAAGACACTTTAAAAATTAATTAAAACATTGATAGTTAAAATTTTTAATAACATACATTTAACATTTTTTGAGAAAAAACTTCTTAACGATGCTGATGCTCTTCATCTTTTTTTCTTGTGAGCAAAAAATATCCATCAAAAATTTTACTTCTTAGCGAGTTATGCTGTCGCATTTAATTGTTTTATTAAATTTGAATTTTTCCATAGGCAATTCATTTTGAAGTTTTAATAATTAGGTTAATTAAAGTATTTATTACTAAAAACTTATCTTTCGGAGAGAAGCTTACTTTTTAAAAATTTTTGCAACTACAAAAAACAATAAACAAAAAAACTATTTTTATATTTACTTCCTACTTTATAATAACATCAACGAATGAACATAAAAAATCCACCAAAAAAATTTAAAAAATGAAAAAGAAAAACCAACAAATTGATTTAATAAAAAATTTTTAGCTAATTCCAACTAGTTTTCAAAAATAAAGAATAATTTAAGAAAGAGTATTTCAAGGTGTGCGGATACAAGATGCGTGGGTGGAGTGCGAGGTACGAGTTCTGAGTTTGGAGTTTGGTGTTTTAAACATTTAGTTGATAATCAAATGTTTGGAGTTTTTAATAGAGACATTTCATGCAACGTATATCGAATTCCCAGTAGGACCCTTAGTTTGCAAATGTCCTATTATTTTCAATTTTCTTTAGTCAAATTATAATCTTGAAGGAAAGTTTTAAAAATTTAGTGTAATGAACCTGCAATAAGATCAAGAATTTGATTCGTAATACTTTCTTGACGAAATTTGTTGTATTGAAGTGAAAGTTCCTGTAATAATTTATCGGCATTATCAGTAGCAATTTGCATGGCTATGGTGCGAGCTGCATATTCTGAAGCCTGAGCTTCAAGTGCTGCAGCATAAATATGATAGCGTAAAGCCAGCGGAATTAATTTATTTTCAATATCTTCAACGGAAGGTTCAATAATATAATCATTGCGCAATTCTTTCCCATGCCTGTATTTGATTTCAATAGGCAAGAAAGTGTCAGCAGTCATTATTTGAGAACTTTTATTGACATAATGAAGATAAATAACTTTCACCCGATCAATTTCATGGTTGAGAAACATATCTGTTAAAGTATCTGCAATTGGAGCAGTATTTTCAAAAGTAGGCTGAGCAGCAATCTCTTCAAAATCGCCTGCAATTTTTAAATTCCTTTTTTTACATGCTTGTGAAACTTTCTTTCCTATAGGGAAAATTAAAATGTCTTCTTTTCTTACATCTCGATGAGTAACAATGGATTGCTCCATTCGTTTAATCATATTGGAATTATAATTGCCACACAACGAAGAATTTGAAGCAAAAACTACAATGGCTACATGCTGAACATGTCGAATATCAGTATAAGGTGAAAAAGTTTGAATTTGGTTACTTAAATAATTACGTAAAATCTCTGATAAAGCTTGTTGATAAGGTAAAAAACTGTTTATGGCTTTTTCAGCTTTCATCAGCTTAACCGAAGAAACCATTTTCATTGCCGAAGTTATCTTTTGCGTAGATCTTACAGACTGTATCCTATTTTTTAATTCCTTTAAAGTGGGCACGTATAAAAAATTTTAATTTGAAAATTAGTAGTTTACCAAATCAACGTTTCATTAAGTGAAAAACAAAAGCCATATTTTAAGATAGAATATATTTATGTTCCAATTTGTGCTTGTGCTCTTTGAGCTGCTTCCTCAATAAGAGAAGAAATCTTGTCATCAAAATTTCCTTTTTTAATTTCGTTCAAAACCTCTTCTTTGTAAGAATATTCCAGAATAGTCAAAAATTTATCTTCAAAATCTTTCACTTTATCTAAGGGAACATCGGCTAATAATCCATGCGTACCACAATAAAGAATAGCAACCTGTTTTTCTACTGAAAGAGGCTTATGCAAAGATTGAATCAAAAGTTTTGTGTTTTTTTGACCTTTATCAATAGTCATAGCTGTTACGGCATCCATTTCGCTGCCAAATTTGGTAAATGCTTCCAATTCACGAAATTGTGCCTGATCGGTTTTTAATGTTCCGGCTACTTGTTTCATAGGTTTTATTTGAGCATTACCACCAACTCTGGAAACAGAAATTCCTACGTTAATAGCCGGACGAACCCCTTCATTGAATAAATCAGTATCCAGAAATATTTGTCCATCTGTAATAGAAATAACGTTTGTAGGAATATATGCCGAAATATCGCCAGCCTGTGTTTCAATAATGGGTAATGCCGTCAGCGAACCGCCGGCTTTTACTTTTCCTTTCAGGCATTCGGGCAAATCGTTCATTTGTTCGGCAACTTCCTGCTGGGCAATAATTTTTGCAGCCCGTTCCAATAAACGGGAATGCAGATAAAAAATATCGCCAGGATAAGCTTCTCTTCCGGGTGGACGACGAAGAATCAATGAAACTTCTCGATAAGCGACAGCCTGTTTGGACAAATCGTCATAAATTACAAGAGCATGACGGCCTGTGTCGCGAAAATATTCACCAATAGCAGCTCCTGCATAAGGTGCAAGATAGCGTAAGGCAGCCGGGTCAGAAGCATTTGCTGCTACTACGATTGTATAACTCATGGCTCCATATTCTTTCAGTGTATTTACCAGCGAAGCAACAGTAGAACCTTTTTGACCAATGGCTACATAAATACAGTAAACAGGATGGCCGGCTTTGAAATTATCTAATTGATTAATAATCGTATCAACGGTAATACTTGTTTTTCCTGTTTGACGGTCGCCAATAATTAATTCACGTTGTCCACGTCCGATAGGGGTCATGGCATCAATAGCCTTCAAACCTGTCTGTAATGGTTCTGATACTGGTTGACGGAAAATAACGCCCGGCGCTTTTCTCTCCAATGGCATTTCAAAAAATTCTCCTCCAATGCTTCCCTTCCCGTCAATCGGCACACCTAAAGGATTAATTACCCGACCAAGCATTTCTTCGCTCACATTGATGGAAGCAACCCTACCTGTTCTTTTAACGGTAAAACCTTCTTTTACGAGATATGTTGGTCCCAGCAAAATTGCTCCCACATTATCTTCTTCAAGATTCATTGCAATAGCCATTACCCCATTTTCAAATTCAAGCAATTCATTCGCTCCTACATTCGTCAACCCATAGATTCTTGCTACTCCATCACTCACTTCAAGCACTTCCCCAATTTCATCGTACTGAACGTTTATATCAATTTGTTCAAGCTGTTTTTTCAGTAGCTCTGATATCTCACTTACTTTTATGGCATTCTCAGGCATATTTTTATCTCCAAATTTTATAATGATATAAATTTTTTATTCAAAGGAAGGAAAAAATTAATTCAAATTTAAAAACGTTCCTTCCATCAATTTTTTATGAATTTTATTCAACTGGGTGGCTAAACTTCCATCCCATCTTACATCGCCTATCTCTAAAATAAATCCTCCAATGATTTTGGGATCTATTTCTTTTTCAACAATCAAATCTTTAAGAACTAATTTTTTAATTGAATCTATTAATTTCTTTTCACTTTCCTGTCCAATGGGAAAAGCAATCTTCAGCTTGACAATACATAAATTTTTATGTTCATAATATACATCTAAGTATTTTAGCACAATGTTTTGCAAATAAGCTTCTCTTTTATTATTGAGAATCAACTCGATAAATCTTTCAAACACAATATCTACTTCTCCGCCATAAGCGGTAACGATAAGTTGTTTTTTTAACTCTCTTTTTAACAAAGGATTTCTAAGAACTGTATTCAATTCTCTATTTAAAGAGAATGATTTTTCCAGAATCTTCATCCCTTTATAGATTTCATCTTCCATTTTATAGTCGGAAGCAAATTCATATAATGCCTGTGCATATCGCGAAGCAATTAAGCCAGTTTTCATTTTAGAGTTTAAGATTTATTGATTTTCATTTCGTCAATCAAACGGTCGATGATTTGCATTTGTTCTTCTTTGTTCCTCAATTTAGTTCTCAATAATTTTTCAGATATAACTATTGACATATCAGCCACCTGTCGGCGAATATCCTCTAAAGCGGCTTCCTTTTCCTTTTGAATGTTCTCTCGTGCTTCCTGCAAGATTTTTTCTGCTTCTTGTGAAGCTTTTTCTCGTGCATCATTCAACAATGATTCTTTTAATTGAGCGGCTTCTTTCATAATTTTTTCATGTGCTTGATGAGCTTCATTAATGATTTTTTTACCTTCCAATTTTACATTTTCTAATTCATTACGAGCTTTCTCAGCTTCAAGTAATGATTCTTCAATGTATGACTTTCGTTTCTCAATCATTTGAAGAATGACGGGAAAACCAAATTTTGCGAGAATAAGAACCACTATCCCGAATGAAAGAAGCATCCAGAAAACTAAACCACCATCAGGAGTTAAAAGTGACATAATACTCTTTATTTAAAAAAATAAACCAACATTAAACACGCTGAAGTGCTTAATTTTAGAAAAAAATTTAAAGAATAAATCCACAAACTACAATTGCAAATAAAGAAACTCCTTCAATAAGAGCAGCAGCAATAATCATACTCATTCTAATATCAGAACTCATTTCGGGCTGGCGTGCAATACTTTCCATTGCAGAGGTACCAATTTTTCCAATTCCAGAACCTGCTGCAATGACTGTAAGACCTATTGCTAAGGCAGCTCCCAATTTTGCCAAAGCATCAAGAGTAGCTACTTGTAATAAAATCGATAATAACATCATAACTTTTTATTTTTAAATGATAAATTAAAAAATTTATTAATAAATGATAAACAAATTTTGTTTTTCAAATAACTTTATACTTGTTCAGTGGCTTCCACCGCTGAAATTTTATGTGGTGGATCCACTCTTGCCAATCCAATAAATAACGCCGATAACAAAGTAAAAATATAAGCTTGAATATAAGCGATTAACAATTCAATCAAATCTATAAATACGGTGAAAATGACTGATAGAGCAGACATAGTTACATTGATGGTTGTCCCCAATTTTACTGTAACAAACACCAAACAAACCAATCCTCCTACGATAGAATGCCCTCCTACAATATTAGCAAAAAGACGAATCATCAAAGCAAAAGGCTTGGTGAAAATCTCAATAAACTCTATTACTGGCATTAAAGGAATAGGAACTTTTAGCCAGACAGGTACTTCTGGCCAAAATATTCCTTTCCAATATTCTTTTGTCCCAGATATGTTTACTACAAGGAAAGTACAAAGTGCTAATGTAAAAGTAATTGCAATATTTCCTGTTACAGTTGCACCAAATGGGAAAAATGGAATCAATCCCATCAAGTTGTTGAGAAAAATGAAAAAAAATAGAGTGAGCAAATAAGGTGCATATCGCTTGTAATCTTTCTCAATACATTGTTTTATAACCCCTTCATATATATCCATAATAAGCATCTCCATAAGAATCACAAAACCCTTTTTTGGAAAGATTCCTTCTTTTTTATAATAATGAGCTATACTCAAAATTAAAATTGTCAGTAAAATACAATTGAAAATAAGTGCAGTAGCGGTTTTTGTCAAAGAAATATCCAATGGTCTGATTTCTTTTCCATTTTCGTCAAGTTCCACAATTTTATCCTTGTATTTTCCTTCCTTAGCAATATAAAATCCTTTATAAACAGGAAATTCTTTAAATTTAGAAGACATAAATATGTGCCATCCGGATGTTTTGCTGTGAACAATTACCGGCAGAGGAACAAAAATTGGCTTATTGTCCCATGTCGTAATGTGCCATTCGTAAGAATCGGTAATTTCAGACAAAATAATCTCACGCACATTGATTTCTTTCTGATTTTCTGAAACCTTCTCAGGTGCAGCATTTAACCGAAACAAGGTTAAAAATAAAAAACAAAAAATATATATTAAATATCTTTTCATTTCTTTTGACGAGCATATTGTTTTTCAATCTGATAAAAAGAAAAAGTTTCAAAAATCAAATAAAATAGATAATAAGCTCCAAATACTACTACAAAAGGTTTGATTGCTACTTTAAAAGCTAATAGATAAATAAGAGCTACTATCCCCCACACAATTATTTTTGAAAGTTTTAAAATTAAAAATATATTTACCTGCTTTATAGAAGATGCCTGGGCATATTTTTGTAAAACAAAAAATAATACTATGCCTGATAAATAAAACAATATCGGCAAAAAAGAATAAAACCTAAATATTGGTTGTTGAAAAATTTTTTCTGTCAACCAACAAAAGAAAAAACCTAAAAACAAAGTCATTAAAGTGTAAATGACAATTATTTTATGATTTTTTTTCATTTTCATCAAGTAATTCAACGCAAATGATAACGTTATTATTGCTTACTTCTACTAATCCATCTTCAATAGAAAGCTTTGAAATTTCATTTTTATCCTTATTCTTAAAACTGATTACACCTTTTACCAACAACGAAATTATGGGAGCATGATGTTCAAGGATAGTAAAAGGACCTAATATACCAGGTACAGTAATCGATGACACTTCTCCATTAAAAAAAATTTTTTTAGGTGTAACAATTTTTAATTTCATTTATTGATACTCTCTATTTTGAATATTTTATTTGCATCATGTGCTTTTCTGAACAATTTATGACCTTTGTCAATGGCATCCTTAATAGTTCCAACATTTAAGAAAGCCATTTCAGGAAGGTCATCAAGCATTCCATCTAAAATAAGCTTAAATCCATGAATCGTTTCTTCGATAGGAACCATTACTCCTGGCACCCCTGTAAAATTTTCTGCCATAAAAAATGGCTGGGAAAGGAAACGTTGCACTTTCCGAGCTCGCTGAACAGTCAGACGGTCTTCTTCTGAAAGTTCTTCCATACCTAAAATAGCAATAATATCCTGTAATTCTTTATTTCGTTGAAGAATTTGTTTTACTCGCTGGGCTGTTTCATAATGTTCTTCACCTACAATTTGGGGGTCAAGAATTCGCGACGTAGAATCCAAAGGATCAACAGCAGGAAAAATTCCTAATTCTGCAATTTGCCGACTTAATACAGTGGTAGCATCCAGGTGCGAAAAGGCAGTAGCTGGAGCTGGGTCTGTTAAGTCATCTGCTGGTACATATATAGCTTGTACCGAAGTAATAGAACCATGTTTGGTAGAAGTAATTCGTTCCTGCAATAATCCCATTTCCGTAGCTAAGGTGGGTTGATAGCCCACCGCAGAAGGCAAGCGTCCCAACAAAGCAGAAACTTCAGAACCGGCCTGGGTAAAGCGGAAAATATTGTCGATAAACAATAGAATATCTCGATTTTCACTTTCTTCGCTATCGCGGAACGATTCTGCCACGGTCAGTCCCGATAATGCCACAGAAAAACGTGCTCCAGGCGGTTCATTCATCTGTCCGAAAACTAACGTAGCTTGTGAATTTTTCAATTGCTCGTAGTCAACTTTTGATAAATCCCATTTCCCATCTTTCATGGCTTTATTGAATTCTTCGCCATAATGGATAACACCTGCTTCGACCATTTCACGCAACAAGTCATTTCCTTCACGGGTACGTTCACCAACACCAGCAAAAACAGAATATCCTTTATGTCCTTTGGCTATGTTATTAATAAGTTCCATTATAATAACAGTCTTGCCAACACCAGCCCCACCAAAAAGACCAATTTTTCCACCTTTTACATAAGGTGCCAGCAAGTCGATAACTTTAATGCCTGTATATAAAATTTCATCAGTCGTTGTAAGTTCTTCAAATTTAGGAGGCTCACAATGAATAGGAGAAACATTATTTTTACTCAAAGGAATTAAACCATCAATGGGTTCACCAATTACATTTAATAATCGTCCTTTTACTTGATTTCCAATAGGCATAGAAATAGATCTTCCCAGATCAATTACTTCCAATCCACGGCGTAAACCATCAGTAGAATCCATCGCTATGGTTCGAACAATATTCTCACCGATATGTTGCTGTACTTCTAATATGAGATTTTTTTCATCAGGAAGTGAAATGCTTAAAGCATTATTAATAGGAGGTAATTTATACTCATTTTTCTCATCGAGAGGGAAAAAAACGTCCACTACCGGACCTATAACTTGCCACACTTTCCCCTTTATTGTTGACATTTTTTACAAAAAATTTAATTTTTATTCTCATTCTCAAAAATTGTGGCAAATGTAGCCAAAACTTTGTTCCTAAGTAAAAAAGAATGTTTAAATATGCTCAAAATTATTCATTTTAATGTTAAAAATTTTGTCCCTCAATCTAACTTTAAAACAGCCAAAAATGCTTTTTGTGGAATTTCTACCGAACCAATTTGCTTCATTTTTTTCTTACCTTTTTTCTGCTTTTCTAATAATTTCCTTTTACGAGTAATATCGCCTCCGTAACATTTGGCTGTAACGTCTTTTCTGACTGGTTTTATAGTTTCTCTTGCAATAATTTTTGAACCAATGGCGGCTTGAATAGCAATTTCAAACTGTTGTCGCGGAATCAGTTCTTTTAATTTTTCGCACATCCGTCGTCCCAATGTCATAGCATTATCTGTGTGAATCAAAGAAGAAAGAGCATCTACCGGCTCACCATTGAGAAGAATATCCAACCTTACCAGCCTGGAAGGACGATAACCATTCATGTGATAATCGAAAGAAGCATACCCTCTTGAAATACTTTTAAGCTTATCATAAAAATCAAAAACAATTTCACCTAATGGCATGTCATAAATCAGTTCAATTCTATTTCCAGAAACATAATTCTGTTTGATTAATTCGCCGCGTTTTCCTAAACAAAGAGTCATTATCTGTCCGATAAACTCAGTAGGCGTAATGATGGAAGCTATGATGTATGGTTCTTCAATATGATCAATCAAAGCAGGATCGGGCATACTCGCAGGATTATTTACTTCTATTTTTTCTCCTTTTTTGGTATAAACCCAGTAAGAGACATTTGGTACGGTAGTAATGACATTTATATTAAATTCTCTATCGAGACGTTCCTGAACAATTTCCATGTGCAACATACCCAAAAAACCACACCTAAAGCCAGAGCCTAATGCTACGGAAGTTTCAGGTTCAAATGTCAATGAAGCATCGTTCAATTGCAATTTTTCTATTGAAGAGCGTAAATCTTCAAAGTCTTCTGTGTCAATTGGATAAACACCAGCAAAAACCATAGGCTTTACTTCTTCAAAACCTGCTATTGCTTCCTGACAAGGACGCTTTACATGGGTAATGGTATCGCCCACCTTTACTTCTCTTGAAGTTTTAATTCCTGAAATAATATAACCCACATTACCTGCACTTAAACTTTCCATTGGTAGAAAATTAAGTTTCAAAACGCCAATTTCATCAGCAAAATATTCTTTCCCGGTCGAAACGAATTTAACCCAATCGCCTTTGTTGATTGTTCCATTTACAATTTTAAAATAAGCAATAATCCCTCTAAAACTATTAAATACACTGTCAAAAAT
>DAOOVG010000043.1:0-18486 GCA_035369865.1 Paludibacteraceae bacterium
AAAATTTTATAACCTTGCCGCTTAAAAATAGACTTTTTAAGGAATGACTATATAAATTGTTATCAACACTGAGTGATATTTTTAAAATATTAGGAAATAACAAGCCAATAAAAAATAAGTCATCTTTAAGTTAATATTTCATTTTAAAATCATTACCATCCGATTAAAAAAACTTACTTTTATTTAAAAATTGCCTTATAAATATCATTACCATTGGCATAAATTAATAAGGCAAGCAATAATAACATACCGATGGTTTGAGCTTGTTCCAGAAATTTTTCACTCGGTTTTTTTCCTGTAAAGATTTCATATAGCAGAAATAAAACATATCCGCCATCCAAGGCAGGGATAGGTAAAAAGTTCATAAATGCCAATATAACTGATAATAATGCGGTCATTGACCAAAAAATTTGCCAATCCCACGTTTTAGGAAATAATTTTCCAATGGCACCAAACCCTCCTAATTGTTTGGAACCTTCTTTGGTAAACACCAACTTAAATTGTTTTACATAACTTGCCAACGTTTCTACTCCTAATGAAACTCCTGCTGGTATAGAAGCCAATAACCCATATTCGATACGTGTAGTTTCAAAAAAATCAATATAAGGTCGAACAGTAACTCCTAATTTCCCTGTTTCGTCTAATTGAATTTTAGATTCATGTAATGAGCCATTTCTATAATAGGTTAATGTTATTACCGAATCACGATACTGGCTCAACTGGGAGGCTATATCTTGAAAAATATAAAGCGGTTTCCCATTAATTGCTACAACACTGTCGCCTCGCTGTAAGTGAGCTTGCCAAGCAGGAGTATTTGCGAATACACTGTCAACTACAAATGGGAAACGATATGAAATAAGACTTTCTTCTCCACTTGCCAATACTTTTTGAGGAAAATCCTTAGGCAATTGAATATTTACAATCTGAGTGTCTCCCCTCAATATAGTTACATTTTTGGCTCCGTCAATCAGAATTTTTTCAATGACATCCGAAAGTTTTTCACAATTTTCCCCATCTATATTAAGAATTTTATCACCATTTTTGAATCCATGCTCCAAAAATGTTTCCGAAAACTGAAGACCATATTTTGCATTTTGAATAGGAAGATATTCTTGTCCCCATTTATATAAAATACCTGAATAAATTACAATAGCTAAAATAAAATTCATCACCACACCTGCTGTAATAATTGGTAAACGTTGCCAGACAGATTTTGACCTATATTCCCATGGTTGGGGTTCAGCTTTCATCTGGGTTTTGTCCATAGATTCATCGATCATACCAGCAATTTTGCAATAACCACCAAGAGGTAACCACCCAATTCCCCATTCGGTACTTTCTGGATATTTACGCCAATCGTCATCAGGAAGTTCTGAGAGTGGTATCGGCTCCATAATAGGTTTCCCGTTTTCATCCAGCATAATATCACCATCAGCATCCCTTTTAGGACGTTCATTGGGCGGAACGTTTTTAGAAAAAAACTTAAATTGCCATTTGCCGTTAATCTTTTTTGCTCTCATTATCGAGAAACTGGGATTGAAAAATATGTAAAATTTTTCTACTCGTACCTTGAAAATGCGAGCAAAAATGAAATGACCGAATTCATGAATAATAACCAGTATAGATAAACTTAAAATAAGTTGCAATGCTCGAATCAAGAATGTTTCCATATTTAAGAAATAATGATTAACTAAACTTTTTAAATAGATTTTTGATTTTTAAAATTGTTAAGTTGATGTTTGATGATTTTTTAATTTTTCTTTTAAACAATACCCGTGATTATTAAAGAATTATTTATTAATCAATTCGTAAGTTAATATTCTAACTTCTTTATCTGTATTTACATAATCTTCATAAGTGGGTTGCTGAATAAAAAGTGCCTTTGACATTATTTTTTCAATTATTTCACTCATTTGTAAAAAACCAATTTTGTTTTTTAAGAAAGTATCTACTACCACTTCGTTTGCAGCATTTAAAATACAGGGCATATTTCCACCCTGATGTATAGCTTCATAAGCCAGTAAAAGATTTCGAAAGCGTTTCGTATCAGGTTTTTCGAAAGTTAATTGAGAAATAATATTAAAGTCGATACGTGAAAAATTGGTGTTGTATCGCTCTGGATAAGTAAAAGCATATAAAATAGGTAGCTTCATATCTGGAATACTTAATTGTGCTTTTACACTACCGTCTGTAAATTGTACCATTGAATGAATAATAGATTGAGGATGAATGAGAATTTCAATTTGTTCAGGCTCTAAGCCAAAAAGCCATTTTGCTTCTATCATCTCAAAACCTTTATTCATCAAAGTAGCGGAATCAATTGTTATTTTAGCTCCCATTGTCCAATTGGGATGTTTTAAGGCTTCCGCCGATGTTACCTTCTGTAAATCTTTGGACGATTTCGTGCGGAAAGGTCCACCCGAAGCTGTTAAAATAATTTTTTCAATATCGTTATTACCTTCTCCTGTCAAGCATTGAAAGATAGCAGAATGTTCAGAATCGACAGGTAAAATCATAGCATGATATTTTTCAACAAGTTGACCTATTAATTCACCAGCTACTACCAAAGTTTCCTTGTTTGCCAGTGCAATTCTTTTCCCTGCCTGAATGGCATGCATAGTTGGTTTGAGTGCCGAATAACCAACTATTGCTATTAATATTATATCCACTGATTGAATTTCTGCAATTTGTGAAATTGCCTCCTCGCCAGCAAATACTTTTATCGGAAGTTCAGCTAACGATTTTTTTAACTGTTCATAATGAATAGGATTGGCAATAGCAACCATTTCAGGATGAAATTTTCTTGCCTGTTCTATCAACAAATCAACGTTGTTATTCGCAGTAAGAGCATATACTTCAAACTTATCAGAGTATTGTTCAATGACTTGCAATGCTTGTGTGCCAATAGAGCCTGTAGAACCTAAAATAGTTATTTGTTTTTTGGTTTCGCTCACGTGAATTAAAAATTTATACTGATTTTTTTGATTTCTTAAAAAATAATAACTTCCTCAGGATTAATGGGCTTACCCTGTTGCCACAACTCAAAGTAAAACTCTTTTTTTGCTTTATTGGAATGATTATTTTCTCCCGTTATAGCAATAGTTTCACCTGCTTTTACTACATTGCCAACCTTTTTTAATAATCTTGTATTGTTTTTATAAATTGACACATAATTATTTTCATGTTGCACCTGAATGACCCAGTCAAAATCAAATGTAAATCCAGCAAAAATTACTGTGCCATTTAATACACTCATTACACTTTGATTAGGTGGAGTTAAAATATTAATTCCATAGCGGTGATTCTGTAAGCTGTAAGAAGAAGTTATTACCCCTTGCACAGGTCGAAAAAAAACATAAGTATTTTCATTCTTATTGATACTGATATTTGCTAAATTGAATTTTTCTTCTTCTTCAAATTTTTTACAGAATTCTTCCTCTTTTTTTGATTTTTCAAGTAATTCTTGAGATTTTTTACTTAGGGTAACTGAATCAAGCGAAGAGATAGAATCAGGTTGAATCTCTTCGTTTATTATTTTTTTAATAAGCTCTATATAAGCTGATTGTTGGCTGACTACTTTCATTAAGGAATCAGTTTCCAATGATTCTTGAATTATTTTTGCTCGATCGCCTGTTTCTCCATAACCTGGAAGATAATATCGCAAAGGGGTTACATAAATAAGAATTGTTAATAAAACAAAAGTCAGTACAGTGAAAAGGAAAAAATAAAGAATAACAGTAAATCGCGACAAATGAATATGCCACGATTCTTCCAAAGTATTTTCATTTACAACAGAAACACGATATTTAAAACGCAGTTTTTGTAATAATAATGAAATTTTTCCTTTTTTCTTTTTCATTCAATGATTCTGAATACAAAATGCTTTACAAAATTAGCATATTTCGAAGGAAAATAAAAATCAAGAAGTTCAAAGTATTTTTTAAATTGAACTCCTTGATAAAAAAATGAAAAAATAATTTTGTTTTTTACTATAGTTGAAAAATATTACGCTGTTTTTCTTTATCGTATTTTTTTTGATAAACTCTTTTTATTAGATAGCGTTACCAATAAGAAATACGGCAGCTAAAGAAACAATCGCATATAATTCTGGGAAAGCTGCTAAAATAAGAGTTCTACCAAATACATCGTAACCTGAACCGATACTAGCAATACCATTTGCACAAACTTGTCCTTGACGAATTGCTGAAAGTAATCCTGTAAGAGCTAATGCTAAACTTCCTCCAAATACAGCGGCGGCAGCACCCCATGTCATATCAGGCACCAAATGAGGAGACAATAAAAAATAGCCCAAAAAACCATATAAACCTTGTGTACCAGGAATAGCGCTTAAAACCATATAATTACCAAAAGCATCAGGATTCTTTTTTAAAGCACCTAATGTGGCATTCCCAGCAATTGTTACTCCAACAGCACTTCCTACCCCTGAAAGTCCCACCATTAAACCAATTCCAATATAAGCTAAAATAATAGGTCCCATAATTTATTTTTTTAATTGTTAATGTTTTATATATTTTGATTTTTTATTCTTTAAATAATAGATTTTTCTTCTTTATAATGTGCAAATGGTTTATATTTTTTCCCTCCACCTTCAAAACCTGCATTTTTATAAAATTCCACAAAAGTCAAACGCATAGGATGAACAAAAGCACCTAAGCCAGACATGAATATATTAATACTGTGTCCTATGAGCATAATTATTATCATAACAATGGGTCCAAAAAAAGGAATACCTTTGCTGATATTAATTGCCAAGTCATTGAATACAAATCCCATTACTGCTCCTGAAATGCCCAATGCAAACAATCGAATATAAGACAAAGTATCTCCCAATAAGCCAGTAGCCATATTATAAGTATCCCATAAACCAGAACCAATGTTTATAAGAGGATTTTTATGAATATTGTTCAACAAGAAAACAAATATTACACCAATTCCACCGAAAACGATATATAACCATTTTGCTATTGTAAAAGGAAGACCAGCATAAGAATTTAAAACAAAAGTGCCTCCACAACCTATTAAAATAGATAACCAACCCCATGTTGAAAAAGATGCTGGCCAACCATAACGTAAGACTTTCCCAACTGCTTTAATAATCATTCCAAATAAGATTTGAATAATACCCAGAATTAAAGAAATATAAAACAATTGATTTGAATCAATCATGATTTTTTTTAACTTCTCTAACCATGGTATTTCGGCTTCTATTAAATTGAAGCCAAAAAATGTGCCTGTTATTATTCCCATAATTACAGTAGAAATTCCTAAACAAATCACCAAAGAAAGTACAGGTTTTATAGCATCATTGACTTTTTTTCGAAGGAAAATTGCAAATAAAACTAAAAGTAAACCATAAGCAGCATCTCCTAAACATATTCCGAAAAAGAGCATATAAAATGGAGCAAAGAAAGGAGTTAAATCAATTTCATAATAATTAGGTAAATCATACAAATTGCCAATAAACTCAAATATTCGAGCAAAACGATTATTTTTTAACTTTACAGGGACTTTTTCTTCTCCAACAGGTTCGCTTGTTTCATAATAAATTTCAGAATCATTTAAGAAATTTTGTAATTCCTCTTCCGAATCTTCCGGACACCAACCTTCAATCAACATAACTTTCTCTTCAATAGTAGGTTCAGTATTAAGCACAACCTTTGTAAAATCAATTGTTTCAAAAGTTTCAACTTGAAAAGATTTTAAAGTATTATAATCTTCAACCGCCATTTTTATTAGTTGTTGCTTTACCTCCTCAATTTCTTTCCTTATTTCTGAAATTTGCAAATCTAACTCTGGAGCAGTTCTATCCGACAATTTAATAGGATCGGCATCTATATCAACAACTTCGCCAGGTCGAGTAATGGTAATAAAATAACGGGTTGAACCTACGGTATCAATTTCAAAGGCATTATAAATTACTTCCCATTCTTGATCAAACTTGCGAATATTACAACTAAAAAAATTGATGATATAACCCGCCTCACGTAATTGATGCAGCCTTTCAAAGCTAAAAATTCCCCAAACTTCCATTCGGTCTCTTTCTTTCTCAATTTGCTGAAGTTTTTGTTCAAGTGATTCTTTTTGAGCTAATTTATTTTCTATGTTTATCAGCACTTCTAAGCCATCTTTAACAGGATCCGCTGGCAATGGTATTATTTCCTTTGAAAGTCTTTTTTCCAACTGTTTCAACGCAATTTTTATGCGAGCTGATAACAGCATCTTTTCTCGCAAAGCATCATTTTCAGGTATTCCTTCGGGTTTTTCTATCACGTGGAGCACACCAATCTCGCGGATTTTTTCTAAAAATTCTATATATTGTTTGTGGTATACCAAAAAGGTATATTTTGTCATTTTAACAATCATATATTCCTCCCTTCTATCTTTTCATGACGTGATTTGATAATTTTTTGGGAAGATTTCGACAGATTTTCCTCATCTTCCATAAATCGTTTTATTTTTCGAATCGCATCTTCATAACCGGGTATTTGTACTTTCTCAAATAAATTTACTTTTTGAGTCGTCTTTTTTCTTTCATGCTCCAACAAGTTAAGCTTTTGAATATAAAACTCATGCTCAATAGCAATTTGTGCTAATTCTTTTAATAAGGCTAACCCATCTAAATACCATTTAGGCGCATTAAATAAGCTAAAAGATTTGGTTTTATAAACTACCTCATCTAAAACTGGGATACGTACTGCAGCAATCTTTTTTATACTCATTTTAATATCTTCCACTTCGAGCAAGCTGGTGTCAAATTCGCCCCACAAAGCCAACATTTTATCATAAGCAGCAATACGAGCTTCGAATTCAGCATTTATTTTTTTTATATCATCTTTTGCTTTTTTGACTTCTGTACGCAAAGCACTTTCTTTATTTTTAATTGTAGGTAATGCTCTGACTCTGATCTTGAGATTTTTTTCAAGATTTTGTAACGAAGTTTTATTATATTGAAACTGTATTGCCATTAAAAAAAGGAATTTATTTTAATTTTTATAAAAAATTTATGAATTAATTTCTCCAATATTTATCCACTAAATCTTGTTTAATATTAACCTCACTTGGTTTAAAGTATTTAGCAAACAATTTCCAGGTGACATCCAACATGGTAGTAGTATCAATATTTACATCAATAGCTAATATTTTTTCTGAATATTCTTTAGCGAAAGCCAATGCACGTTCATCGTAATCGGTCAAATCAAATCCATTTTCAAGTTTTGTTTTAGCATTGGCGGCATCAGCATAAAGACGTACGGCGGCATTCATTACTTGTGGATGATCTTCACGCGTTTTGATACCTATTACCAATTGTTTTAGTCGTGAAAGCGAACGGAAAGGATCCACTATTACTTTGCCTATATCCGTATCACGGCGAAGGAATAATTGTCCTTCAGTAATGTATCCCGTATTATCAGGAATAGCATGGGTAATATCTCCACCCGACAGAGTAGTTACTGCAATAATCGTAATGGAGCCTCCCGCTGAAAACTGAACTGCTTTTTCATAAATTTTTGCAAGATCAGAATACAAAGAACCCGGCATAGAATCTTTTGATGGAATTTGATCCATACGATTCGAAACAATTGCTAATGCATCAGCATACAAAGTCATATCTGTAAGTAGTACCAATACTTTTTCGTTTTTATCTACTGCAAAATATTCCGCAGCAGTCAAAGCCATATCTGGAATTAATAAACGTTCCACAGGTGGATTCTCAGTAGTATTTACAAAACTAATAATCCGATCTAAAGCTCCTGCTTCGTTAAAAACATTTTTAAAATAAAGATAGTCATCATTGGTTAATCCTATACCACCTAAAATAATTTTATCAGTTTGAGCACGCAAGGCAACATTAGCCATAACTTCATTATAAGGCTGGTCAGGATCGGCAAAAAAAGGAATTTTCTGCCCTGAAACCAACGTATTATTCAAATCAATACCTGCAATTCCTGTTGCAATTAATTCAGACGGTTGTTCTCGTCGGACAGGATTGACGGTTGGTCCACCTATTTCACGTTCTTCACCTTCGATTTCAGGTCCACCGTCGATAACTTCACCAAAAGCATTAAAAAAACGTCCTGCTAACTGTTCACTTACTTTCAAAGTTGGGGCTTTTCCTAAAAAAACAACTTCGGCATTTGTGGGAATACCTTCTGTGCCTTCAAAGACCTGTAAAGTAACTTCATCCCCAATAATTTTAACTACTTGAGCCAACTTACCATTGACAGTAGCTAATTCATCATTACCTACATTGGTGGCATGAAGGGAACATGTGGCTTTTGTAATCTGACTAATTTGTGTATAAATTTTTTGAAATGCTTTTGTTGCCATCTTTATTGATTAAATAATA
This sequence comes from Paludibacteraceae bacterium, assembly GCA_035369865.1. Classification (GTDB taxonomy): domain Bacteria; phylum Bacteroidota; class Bacteroidia; order Bacteroidales; family Paludibacteraceae; genus MVYY01. The sequence continues at coordinate 8,369 of DAOOVG010000043.1, forward strand.
AAAAATTCTACTTAAATAAATTTATTAAAATTGCATTATCAATTACTTGAATTTATTATTTTCCTTTCCTCCAAAATCTTATTCAATTCTTTTTCATATTTTTCAAAATCTTCTGAATGAAAAACAGAATAATTCATTTGTTTGCAGATATTAATAATTCTTTTGAAATAATCCATCACTTCAACAAAATTACTGAATTTAAAATCGGCGTTACAAATATTCATTATTAAACTTAACATATAATGTTGTCGTTCAATAGGCGTTAATGCGTCAATTTCATCAAAAGCATCCTGCTGAAGAATCACGAAATCAATTAATTCTGATTTCCAAAAAGTAATATGATAATCCACCGGCACCCCATCGTCTCCTAAGATATTAATTTGTTCCTGCACTTCTCTTCCTCGTTGAAGAAGAGTTCGCATATTATTGACCATATTTGTCCAATCAGGCGAAATATGCTCAGCAACATATTCTTCAAATTCAGGATAATCAAAATATTTAGAATAACTTTCAATAGGATTAATAGCTGGATATCGTTTACTATCTGCGCGTGCTTGTTCAAGAGCAAAATAACAGCGAGCTACTTTTTTAGTGCTTTCAGTCACCGGCTCTTTTAAATTTCCTCCCGCAGGCGAAACTGTTCCAATAAAGGTAATAGAACCGGTTTTACCATTTTTTAATTGAACATATCCTGCACGGCTGTAAAAATTAGCAATAATAGCAGATAAATCCATAGGAAAAGCATCTTGCCCAGGCAATTCTTCCATCCGATTACTCATCTCACGCAAAGCCTGAGCCCACCGTGAAGTAGAATCTGCCATCAATAAAACTCTTAATCCCATTGCCCGATAATACTCAGCAATGGTCATGGCTGTATAAACAGAAGCTTCACGAGCAGCAACCGGCATATTAGAAGTATTTGCTACAATAATGGTTCTTTCCATTAACAATCTTCCAGTGTGTGGATCGATTAATTTTGGAAATTCTACAAAAAGTTCAACAACTTCATTGGCTCGTTCACCGCAAGCTGCCATAATAACAATATCGGCTTCTACTTGCTTGGAAATAGCATGCTGTAAAACAGTTTTCCCGGTACCAAAAGCTCCTGGAATAAAGCCTGTTCCCCCTTCAACAATGGGATTAGCAGTATCAATTACACGTACGCCCGTTTCTAATAATTTAAAAGGACGTGGTTTTTCGGTATGAATATTAATTGCTTTTTTTACTGGCCATTTTTGTGTCATATTTACCTCAATCTCCTTCCCATCTTCATTTATCAATACTGCAATAGTATCTAAAATTTTATAATCACCAGTTGGAACAATAGTTTTAACTGTATATTTTCCTTCAAATGCAAAAGGAACCATAATTTTATGAGGTTGATGATTTTCATCTACTTTGCCTAACCAATTGCCTGCTTCTACCTCATCACCAGGTTTTGCCAATGGCTTGAATTCCCATAATTTTTCTGTATCAAGTGGGAAATTATATTCCCCACGTTGAAGAAAAATTCCTGGAAACTTATTTAAATCATTCTGAAGTCCATCAAAATTTTTCGAAAGTAAACCTGGTCCCAACGTTACTTCCAGCATGTGTTCTTCAAAATTAACATTGTTCCCCACTTTTAAACCTCGTGTACTTTCAAATACTTGAACAAAAGCATTGGTATCTATTACTTTTAGCACTTCGGCCATTAACATTTTACCATCTAATTCAATGTAACATATTTCATTTTGAGCTACTGGCCCGTCAATTTCCACCGTTACTAAATTAGAAACAACACCTTTTACTTTTCCTTTTGTTGACATAATTTTTTTTAATACAGCTTTTAACAAAATTAATTTTTTGACCTTTATTCTATTTAGTCATTTCTATTGTTTTTTTACATTATCTAAAATATCTTCTTGACGTTACATTTGCTTCTTCTTCGAAATTAACACTTTCTTTAAGATGATTTACCATTGTTCTAAAAATTTGTGTTCCTTTTTCTACCGACAAAGGCTGCCAACGTTCCAGTATTTCCATCTTAATTACAAAAGCAAGTATTTTCTCAACAGAAAAATAATGAAAAAATGTATTCTCTTCTAACCATTTCCACTTAAAAGCATCCATCTCTTTTTCGCGTTGCAACAAATCCGTTTCTTCTGCTATTTGCAAAAGTGTCTCCAAATTTTCAAAAATATTGGTCAAACCAAAATCACGAGCATTGGTAGTACGAAGAATTTGTGCAATTTCATTATTTCCTACAATCACTTTTTTTTGGTCAATACCATATTTCCGACAAGCTACAGCCACCAATATATTGTTAATATTTAAATTAAATTCAAACCACGATTTCAAAAAATCATTGTTATTATTCATTGCATATTCATAATATAAAGTAGAAAGATAATCTTCTTTTGAAATGCCTTCGGACCAAAATTCTTCTTCATAATAAACAGCATAAAACTGCTGAATATAAGGTAATAATCTTTTATCGTTGGGATGTTCAGTTTCTTTCATCAAAGTTATGAGTTGCTGCCAGTCTTCAGAAGTTAAATTTCCCAGCGGATTTAATTCAGTTTCTTTATTTGCCAAGTATAGAAGAAAATTTTGATTATCATATTTGGCAAAAAGTAGTTTTATCAGTTCAACATCGGAAGGTGCCAATTGGACTAATAATTCTTTTTTAAAATCAAGAAGAGGAAGAAATAATTTTGTGTCTTCTATATGTAAATCAGGAAGTCCTGCAATTAAATAATAATAATTCATTTTTCTCTTTTCTTGTTCTTCGAGCCCTCAATGCTTTTTCTATCAATTAAATTTAAACTTCTTGTTTCAAGTAGCTAATTACATTTTTCAAAAAGCATATCGACCAGTTTCGGTCGTAGAAAATCTTTAAAATACGCAATAAATTCTTCTTCGCCGAAAGTAATTTTGTAACCTGCTCCTTCAGGAACAATAGTGAAATCAGTCTTAGCGTTATTCACCTTTGTTATTTTTACACCTTTATTCAGTAAATCTTTGGCATTTGCCATAAAATAATCTGTTAAAGCTTTCTCATCTTTGGTTTCAATGGTAATAGCTTGATTTTTTGCCCACTCTTTGACCAATGTCAAAATCACTTTCTGCATAAAATCTTTGTCAGCAGTAGCTGCTTTTACCGAATTTGAAACAATTTCACCACAGATTAAATTGGTAATTTCTGATTTTAAGGCATTCACTGCTTGTTGAGCAAAGAGGCGTAATTCAGCCTGGGTGTTTTTGGCTATGTTGGCTGCCTTCGTTTCTGCTTCCGAAATAATTTGTGATGCCTCTTCTTGAGCTTTTTTAATTATCTCATCAGCTTCTGCTCGGGCTTTTTCGATAATGGCTTTCGCTTCGGCGTTTCCCTTTTCTACTCCCTCTTGATAAATTTTGTCAGTTAATTCTTGTAATCTGGTATTCATAAGAATTTATTTAAAATAACATTATGCAAATTTAATGTTTTATTTTTAGTAGATTATTTTTTTATAATTATTTAAAAAAATTATACACCCTAAAAGATTGAAAAACTTAGTAACATACAAATTATTCCTCAATTTTCAAACATAACTTTTTTGTGCAACTTTTTATATGATAACTCATTTTTTATTAGCTTTGTACGTATTGATTGTCAAATGTAAACTAAAAATAGGATTTTACTTTTATATTTGAAAACTAATAAATTAACAAGATGGATATTGTACTCATTATCTTATCGGGCGTTTTTGTTTTTTTAGGCTTTGTTGGTTGCATATTACCTATTTTGCCTAGCATTCCACTGAGTTATATAGGCATTTTATTGTTACATTTTACCTCAAAAATTCAATTCTCTACCCAATTTCTTGTCATTTGGGGAATAATTGTCCTTTTAGCTCAACTACTGGATTATTTTGTGCCAATTTTAGGAACTAAAAAATTTGGTGGTAGTAAAAAAGGTGTATGGGGCAGCACGTTGGGAGTGGTGATAGGCTTATTTTTTGCACCATGGGGAATTGTTATAGGTCCTTTTATTGGAGCAATTCTCGGTGAACTTATGGATGGTAAAACGCACATTCAGGCCATCCGTGCAGGATTGGGTTCATTTATAGGATGGATGATTAATACGGCTTCTAAACTGATAATTGCTGGATTTTTTATCTATTATTATTTTGAAGCACTTATTAAGGTATATTAAGATTTAATTTATCAGACAACTGGTTTTTTAATTCATCAAAAGTAACTAACTGTTGATTGCCAGTTAACATATCTTTTAACATTACTTTTTCGGAAACCATTTCATTTTCGCCGACAATAGCAACAAAAGGAATATTTTTATTATTTGCATAATCCAATTGCTTTTTGATTTTAGCAGGTTCAGGATAAATTTCAACGTTGAAGCCAAAACTCCGTAACTTTTGCAACCATGAAAGACTATACATCAACTCATTTTTACCAAGTGCAGTAAATAAAATTTGGGTTTGCGATTGTACGGTTTGTGGATAAAGCTGAAGCTGATTGAGCACATCATAAATTCTGTCTGCACCAAAAGAAATTCCTACTCCAGAAACTCCTTTCATCCCAAAAACACCTGTAAGATCGTCATAACGACCACCACCTCCAATGCTTCCTATTTCAACATCTAAGGCTTTTATTTCAAAAATAGCTCCTGTATAGTAATTCAAGCCACGAGCTAAAGTTAAATCAAGTTCTGGAAAGAACTTGATGTCCACATTGCTACAAAGCTGAAAAATGGTTTCAAGTTCCGAAATTCCTTTTAAGCCAATTTCAGAGGAAGCCAGTATTAATTTCAATTGGTCGAGTTTTTCTGCATTATTGCCTTTTAAAGTTAAAATGGGTTGCAATTTAGCTACTGCCTCAGGCTCAATACCTTTTTCAATCAATTCTTCATTAACATTTTGCAATCCAATTTTTTCCATTTTGTCAACGGCAATAGTAATATCCAAAATTTTTTGTGAAGCACCTATTATTTCAGCTATTCCTGCAAGAATTTTTCGATTATTGATTTTAATTGTAACATTAATTTTTAATTGTTCGAAAACTTCATTGACAATTTGAACAAGTTCCAGTTCATTAACCAGTGAATTACTTCCCACTACATCAGCATCACATTGATAAAATTCACGATAACGTCCTTTCTGAGGACGATCAGCTCTCCATACAGGTTGAATTTGATATCGTTTAAAAGGAAAAGTAATTTTGTCGCGATTTTGTACCACAAATCGAGCAAAAGGTACAGTTAAATCATAACGTAAACCTTTTTCACAAATTTTATTGGAGAGCTTTACAGTATCACGTTTTAATAACTCATTATCAGAAATATCTGCAAGAAAATCTCCTGAATTTAAAACCTTAAATAGCAATTTATCACCTTCTTCTCCATATTTGCCCAACAGGGTAGACAAGTTTTCCATCGCAGGCGTTTCTATTTGTTGATAACCATACCGACAAAAAACATTTTTAATGGTATCAAAAATATAATTCCTTCTTGCCATTTCTTCGGGCATGAAATCACGCATCCCTTTTGGAACTGTCGGTTTTTGCATATAAAATTTTTTAAAATAATAAGATAGCCTTTTTAAAATGGTTTCCTACTTTTCTCTTTTTTTGTTAAAAACTACGGGAATATTAAGTGATATATTTTTTCTGTAGCTCCTACATTTTTTAAAATATAAGCACCTGCCTTTTTACCTGCTTCTTCATCATCGAGCAGTTCATCAAATTTTTTTTCGAGCGAATCATAATCTGAAATAGAAAAAGCTCCTCCTTCTGCAATTAATTCATGTGCTTCGCGAAATTTTTGATAATTTGGACCAAAAACTACAGGTACATTCCATACAGCGGCTTCCAAAATATTGTGAATACCAGCTCCGAAACCACCACCCACATAAGCAACTTTGCCGTATTGGTAAATGAAAGATAAAAATCCGATGGCATCCACCACAAGGCAATTAAAAGTATGAATATTTATTTCTGTAGCTTCAGTATATCGTATGTATTTTCCCTCTAATAATTTAAAAATATCATATAAATGACTTTTATCAATTTCGTGAGGTACCAGAATAAACTTTATTTGCGGATGAAGTTTGATATAACGTATTAATAATTCTTCATCTTCGGGCCAGGTGCTGCCTGCTACAATTACTTTACTGTTGCGGGCAAAAGATTCAATCAAAGGTATTTTTTTAGATTCTAAAGATAAAGCATATACCCTGTCAAAACGGGTATCGCCACACACTGTAACTTGCTGAATACCGTGTTCGTTAAGTAATTTTGCCGATAAATTATCCTGGACAAAAATATGAGAAAATGTATTCAACAGTTGAAGATACCACTTTCCATATTTTTTAAAAAAAATCTGATTAGGTCGGAAAATAGCTGAAATACAATATACAGGAATTTTTTCAGCTTTCATTTCAAGTAAAAAATTAGGCCAGAATTCATATTTGATAAAAATTGCCTTTGTAGGCTTGACAATTTTCAAAAATTCCTGTGCAGCTTTTCTGGTATCCAAAGGGAGATAAGAAACCACGTCTACGCAACTATAATTTTTCCTTACATTATAACCTGATGGTGAATAAAAAGTCAATAAGATTTTAGTTGCTGGATGTTCTTTTTTCAACTTTTCAATGATGGGTCGCCCTTGCTCAAATTCTCCTAATGAAGCCGCATGAAACCATACATACGAAGATTGAGAATCTATTTTTTCTCTCAGCATCTTTAAGGCATTTCGTTGTCCACGATAAAGCTCCCTCGCTTTGTCATAAAACAACGACGCAATAAAAATTAAAATGCCATAAATATGTATACCAAAAGAATATAAAATTCTCATTCTCAAAAATATTTAAAAATGAAATAAAAAAGATTGGTAAAATTAACTATGTAATATTTATTGTCGAATTTTACACCATACTTACTGTAAAAAAATAAAAGTATGAAAAACAAAAGGCATCTCAAAAATAGTTTTGAAACGCCTTTTTTGAAACACTTAAAAGTAAAATTACTTTCTTATACCTAACTCCTGAATTATTGCCCGATAACGGTTAATGTCCTTTTCTTTTAAATAATCGAGCAAACGGCGACGTTTCCCTACCAATTTTACAAGAGCGCGTTCTGTACTATAATCTTTCTTATTTGACTTTAAATGCTGAGTCAAATGATCAATACGGTATGAAAACAATGCTATCTGGCATTCTGGTGAACCAGTATCAGTGTTAGACTTCCCGTATTTTTCGAAGATTTCTTTTTTCTTTTCTGCTGTTAAATACATATTTAAAATTAAAAATTAATTATGAGTCTGCAAATTTACAAATTATATTTTAATTCTCTAACTTTTCTTGAAAAAACTTCGACAAAATTTTATTTTATAGACTTTTACACAAAAACTGACATAAGGTAGTTCAAAATAACAACAAAAACTTCCGTGAAAAAGAATTGAGATAAATTGTAAGAAAATTTAATTGCTTTAGAAATTCAAATTTTTCAGATAAACTTTGAAAAAATTCTCTTTTAAAAAATTGATTCGGTTAATGTAAATTAAGAAAATGGAAATACAATTATCTATTTTTAGTTAGAGTTGAACTATTTGTAGGTTACAAAAAAATGCTTAATTTTGTAACCTCAAAAATAAGAAGAAACTGCTAAAATAATACAAAATGAAGAGGACATTTCAACCGTCGCAAAGAAAAAGAAGAAATAAACATGGCTTTCGTGAAAGAATGGCAACTGCCAATGGTCGAAGAGTTCTGGCTGCCCGCCGTGCTAAAGGAAGAAAAAAGTTAACAGTTGCCGATGAAGGGCGTCATAAAAGATAAATTTATTCCCTGAGTTTGTGAAAGTAAATAATAAAGTAAAAACTAACGGAAGGTTTTTACTTTTTTATTTTTAGCATTTCGATGACTGAAATAATTTCATTATTTTTGACGTTAACTTGATAAACTTACATTTTTTTGAAAGTAGGTATGATATTTTTATGAACTTTAAAAAATTTTGGAAAGAAACTTTTGCGGGCTTTGTGGTAAAGAATGTATTACTTGCCATTGTGGTGTTTATTTTACTCTCATGGGTGACTCTTATTTGTATTGATTTTTATACCCATCATGGTGAAGCTGAAATTATTCCCGATTTAAGAGGTGCTTATGTAGAAGAAGCTGAAATATTGTTAAGCAAAAAAAATCTTTATCCGAAAGTAATAGATTCAGTATATATTCGAGATAAAAAACTTGGAACTATCGTTGAGCAAATTCCTCCACCTAATTCTACTATTAAACGAAACCGTCCAGTTTATTTGATTATTAATTCTCGTCAAGTGAAACAAATACCTTTGCCTGATGTCATTGATGTTTCTTATCGTCAAGCTATTGCAATGCTTTCATCGGTTGGCTTATCAGTTGAGGGAGTTCAATATTTACCATCTGAATATAAAGATCTTGTTCTTGATGTAAAATATCAAGGGAGCAGTCTTTTGCCGGGTACACGTATTCCAGAAAGTAGTTCTGTAATCTTAGTAGTAGGCAGTGGTTATGGTGATAGTTTATCAGTTGTTCCTCAATTAAAAGGATTAACATTGCAAGAAGCAAAAGAAAAAGCTTTTTTAAATTCTTTTGTAATAGGATCGACTTCATACGATATACTTCCAAATGGAAATGACAATGATTATTTTATCTATCGCCAGCGTCCTTCCGCAGGAGAGTCAGCAAATGTTGGTAGCAGAATTGATGTATGGTTAACTACTTCTAAAGAACGATTAAAAGAAACTTTTGATGAAAATGACAATTCATCGGACAGTAATGGTGACGATGAAATATTTTTCTGAAATTTTGTATGCCATAATGTTGATAATTCTCTAAATCAACAATCTTTTCTTAAATCCAATCTATTTTTTAAAATCAATAAAATAATAAACTGAAAATTGTTAGAAGTAACTAAATGGGAAGAATTAATTGAATCTGCTGAAGAATCAGAATTTTATGAACATTACCGATTTAAAGTAGATAAAGGACAGTCACCATTACGAATTGATAAATATCTGGTTAATTGCATAGCGAATATTTCCCGTAATCGGATTCAGGAAGCTGCTGAAAATGGGAATATCTTGGTAAATGAAAAACCTGTAAAATCCAATTATAAGGTAAAGCCAGGAGATATCATTACAATTGTGATGACTTATCCACCTTCTCATTTTGAAATTATTCCTCAAAATATCCCTCTCAATATTGTTTATGAAGATGAAGAATTGATAGTTGTAAATAAGCAACCAGGATTAGTAGTTCATCCGGGCATAGGTAATTATGATGGCACACTACTTAATGCCTTAGCTTATTATTTTAAAAATCAACCAAATATTAATTTTAATGATCCTCGTATTGGTTTGGTTCATCGAATTGATAAAGATACTTCTGGTTTGCTTTTAATTGCAAAAACAGAAGATGCAAAAAGCCATTTAGGAAAACAATTTTACGATAAAACAACCGAACGCCGATATCAAGCACTGGTATGGGGAAACATCAAAAGAAATGAAGGGACTATTGAAGGATCACTTGCCCGTGATCCACGAAACAGAATGTTGTTCTCGGTTTTTTCAGAAGAAGAAAATTCATCAGCTAAAAGAGCAGTAACTCATTTTAAAGTACTGGAACGTCTGGCTTATGTTACATTAGTTGAATGCAAACTGGAGACAGGACGAACGCATCAAATACGTGTTCACATGAAACATATTGGACATCCAGTCTTCAATGATGAACGCTATGGAGGAAATGAAATTTTAAGAGGAACCTCTTCGACTAGCTATCGTCAATTTGTAAAAAATTGTTTTGAAATTTGTCCTCGTCAAGCTTTACATGCCAAAACTTTAGGATTTATTCATCCTAAAACAGGAGAACTTATGAACTTCGATAGTGAATTCCCTGCTGATATGGAACAGTTGCTGGAAAAATGGAGAAATTATACAAAAACAATCTAATTGATTCATTTAAACATTATATCATTTAGATTGCTATAGTGTTAGTAATCACAAAAATTTTGAAATTATGGAGACCACCTATAAGTAACATATCTTTACTCCATAAATCATAGGTTAATTTTTTGAATAAGATAATCGTAATATTTTGATAATCAGG
>DAOOVG010000044.1:0-16596 GCA_035369865.1 Paludibacteraceae bacterium
CCGCTAAAGTCGGTACTTTGACCTGCCTGCTGTTGCGCATTGTACATTTCTTGACTGGCTGCTTGGAAAGCTGTATTTAACTCATGAGTTGCAGCATCAATTTCGTCTAAATTCTGCGTTTTATAGGCTTCTTTCAGTCTATTTAAAGCAGCATCAATAGGAGCTCTTTTATCAGATGGAATTTTATCACCAAAATCATTTAGTTGCTTTTCAGTCTGGAAAATAAGGCTATCAGCATGATTCAACTTGTCAATTCGTTCTTTTTCTCTAGCATCTACTTCAGCATTAGCAGCAGCCTCTTCCTTCATTCGCTTAATTTCGGCATCAGTTAAACCTGAAGATGCTTCTATTCGAATGCTTTGTTCTTTTCCTGTTGCCTTGTCTTTTGCAGATACATGAAGTATACCATTGGCATCAATATCGAATGTCACTTCTATCTGTGGAACACCACGTGGAGCTGGCATAATACCATCCAAATGAAAACGTCCTAATGATTTGTTTTGTGAAGCCAACGGACGCTCTCCTTGCAACACATGAATTTCAACAGATGGTTGATTATCGGCAGCCGTAGTAAAAATCTCCGATTTCCTTGTCGGAATAGTTGTGTTGGCTTCTATCAATTTAGTCATCACACCACCCAACGTTTCAATACCCAATGAAAGAGGCGTAACATCAAGCAATAACACATCCTTTACTTCACCAGCCAATACACCTCCTTGAATAGCTGCACCAATAGCAACTACCTCATCTGGATTGACACCTTTTGAAGGAGCTTTCCCGAAGAATTTTTCTACAGCTCGCTGAATGGCAGGAATACGTGTAGAACCTCCAACCAGGATGACTTCATTTATATCGTTGACGGTAAGACCTGATTTCTGTAATGCACTTCGACATGGCTCTATGGTTCTTTGAACCAAATCATCTATTAATTGTTCAAATTTTGCTCGTGTCAAAGTACGTACTAAGTGACGAGGAATTCCATCCACTGGCATAATATAAGGTAAATTGATTTCCGTTGAAGTAGCAGTAGATAATTCAATCTTTGCTTTTTCGGCAGCTTCTTTTAATCGCTGCAAAGCCATTGGATCTTTTGTTAAATCAACACCGCTGTTTTCACTTTTAAATTCCCCTACCAGCCATTCAATGATCCGATGATCGAAGTCATCACCTCCCAAATGAGTATCTCCATCTGTTGCCTTTACTTCAAAAACCCCATCTCCTAATTCCAAAATGGATACATCATGAGTACCTCCACCGCAATCAAACACCACAATTTTCATTTCCCGATTAGTTTTATCTAATCCATAAGCCAAAGCAGAAGCGGTGGGTTCATTAATAATACGACGTACATTTAATCCGGCAATCTCCCCTGCCTCTTTCGTAGCTTTACGTTGTGCATCGTTAAAATAAGCAGGAACAGTAATTATAGCATCTGTTACTTGCGTTCCTAAATAATCTTCAGCGGTTTGCTTCATTTTCTGAAGAATAATAGCCGAAATCTCTTGTGGAGAATATAAATGTCCATCAATATCCACTTTTGGTAAATTGTTTTCTCCTCTTACTACTTTAAATGGTACGCGTGCTGCCTCGGCTGTTACTTCATCGTAAGTACGCCCCATAAAACGCTTGATAGAAGATACTGTTCTTGTAGGATTAATAATAGCCTGACGTTTTGCAGGATCTCCTACTTTTCGTTCCCCATTTTCTAAAAAAGCAACTATTGAAGGAGTTGTTCGTTTCCCTTCATTATTTGGTATCACAACTGGTTGATTCCCTTCCATCACCGCTACACAAGAATTGGTAGTTCCTAAATCAATCCCAATAATTTTTCCCATAACTTTATTTTTTATAATTGTTATTTAATGTTCTCTTAATTTTTTCATTCTTTTGCTTGCAAAGGTTGTGCCACCTAACTAATTGTCATTAATAATTAAACTTTTTGAGCCAAAACTTAAAAAAAGAAAAAGTACCAACAAAAAACACTGACAAAAATGCAGGAAATATGCTATTGTGCCAGAAAAGGAATATTTTAGCACTTATTTTGATAACTGAGTAAAAATAATTCAGCTACCCATATCAAAATGAAAGGTCAATTTTTATTTTTTTGTCTTTTAAAATAAAATTATAACTTTGGAGCTACAAATAAAAATAAAAATAAATTAATACCTATTTAATTTAATTGCTATGATTGCGACAGAAACAAAAATTGTTAATTCTGAAATCATAAAAGAAATTGAAGAAAAAATTGAAAATGTTTATTCTTATTTAAATAAGCAAAAAGAGTATGTAAATAGTTTGAATGTTTTTCCTGTGCCAGATGGTGATACAGGGCTCAACATGGTATTAACTATTCAAGGAGCTATTGCAGCTTTAAGAAGTAATAATGGTTATAGTTCGATGACACCAGGCAAATTTTTGAAAAATTTTGCCGAAAATATGCTTCTCAATAGTCGTGGCTGTTCAGGAGTAATTTTATCATTATTTGCTCAAGGGTTTACTCAGATCACTGAAAATAACGATTTTTCTAAAGAAAATATCTATAAGGCTATTGAAAATGGTTACCGAAATGCTTATGAAGGCACTGAAAATCCAAAAGAAGGGACAATGCTTACTATTATGCGAGCTCTAAAAGAAAAATATTTTGAGTTCATGCAAACAGAAAACGATCCAGTCGCCATTATCCATGATACCCTACCTTATTTACGAGAAGTGCTGGATAAAACTCCAGAAATGCTCCCTATTTTAAAACAAGCTGGTGTCGTTGATTCAGGTGCTGCCGGTTTTATTATTTTACTCGAAGGAATCAACAAAGAATTAAATCATCATAATTTTAATATTATTTCAGTCCCAATTCTATTAAATTTAGGCAGAACAACAAAAAAATTATTAAACAAACGAATTTCAAAATTTAAAAAAAGTTCATACTTCCCTTTGATATTAAACATTGATACCAGCAAAATTCATAACTTAAGATTAAGAGAAGTATTTCAAAATGCAAGAAACCTTTTAGTAAACAATTTCCACAAAAACAGCAAAAACACATTACAAGAACAAATTATTAATGATTTGGAAGAAATCGATGAATCATGGAATCCTGATATTAAATATAAATTCTGTACAGAATTTGTTCTTGAAAGTAATAAAATTTCTTCAAAAGAAGAATTAAAAAACATGTTGAAAGATTATGGAAATAGCCTTATTATTGTAAATAGTGAAAATAAATATAAAGTTCATATTCATACCAACAAACCAAATGATATCTTTTCTGATATGTCCAAATTTGGTGAATTGCTTTTTACTAAAGTAGACGACATGAAAAAACAACATCGCAATTTCATTAGCGATGATATAATTGATTATGAAAAAGATAAGAGTATTTTCTGTGTCGTTTCAGGGAAAGGTTTTGCTGAAATCCTTCAAAATATCGGAGCAGATGACATTTTGTGTTATGGTAAAAATAAACCTTCTGTTAATCAATTAGTAAAATGTTTAAACAATCTGAAAGCAAAAAATATTATTGTCGCAGCCGATGATAGTGATATTTTGATGGCACTTAAATATGCTGTAACTTTGTGTAAATCAAATGTTTTGATTGTAGAATCTGATAACCCCATTTCTTTGATCAGTATGATGGTAAACATATCGAAAGATTATGATGTTCATACCATTTTTGATACGGCAATGAACAGTCTTCACAACATACGTTTTTGTGCCATTGCAAAGTCCACACGTGACATAATTGTAGAAGGAGGAACGTCAGTAAAGAAAAATGATTTTTTTGCTGTTTATAAAAAGAAAATTGTTCTGGCAAATAAAAATTTAGAGCCTCTCATTGTTGAAATAATTCAGCAATTAGCCAATGATAGCAGTTTAATTACGATTTACAAAGGGATTCGGGCTAAAAAAGAAGAGAATATAACAAGCAAACTCAAAGAGCAATTTCCTTCCTTAGAATTTGAAGAATATTTTGGAGGCCAATATAAATACGATTATTATGTAACATTTGAATAAATTAAACAGGGTATGAAAAAGAAAATTTTAATTATTGTAGGTGACAACTTGGGGTTAAAAAGGGATCAGATTGATTATGAAGATCTTGAAATTGTAAAATTTCCAACGATAGTTGATGGTAAAGAATATCGAGAAAATGAAGAATATAATGCAAGTTGGCTAATTTCAAAATATGTGAATGAAAATGTGGTAGCAATGTCCTCCACTTTGCCTCAAAAGGATATTGTAGAAATTATCGAAAAAAATCATTCAAAATATGATCTCATCATTCATGTGGTGATGAGCAGCGGACTTTCGGCTGCTTCCTTCAAAGTAGCTGAAAATATCCGTAAACAATATGAAAATATTATTCCGATTATTAATGTAGATAGCCGACAACCTATCAATGGAGTAGGAAATGTATTGCTGGGTATTATTGATATGATAAAGGAAAATAATGATTTAAGTATAGAAGAAATAACAAAATTGTGTCAGCAAGTAGTGGAAAGAACCTATACTTACTTCGTATTTCCTGATTTAAATTATCTTTACAAAGGCGGAAGAATAGGCAAAGCCCAATCTTTAATGGGAAGTGTATTGCACATTATTCCTATTGTAGGTGCAATGGGAGATAATGAAGAAGGTATAATATTACCATGCGGTAAAGGAAGAACTTTTAAGCAAGTTAACTTGCAAGTAATGGGTCTCATAAAGGAAAAAATGAAAGAAAAATCAGTAGATAAAATCAAAAGGGCTATTGTTGTCTATGGCTATGGCGACAACAATCAAGATGCCATTGCTGATTTTGTTGAAAAGGCAAAATCGTTGCCCTGCGAAAAATTTATTATAGGAAAACCTGGCTTAGTAGATGCTGTCTATTGCGGACCAGGCGCTTATATGATTTCAGTGTATCTTAAATAAAATTTAAAAAAAATTATATGATGAATACCTGTTTCTCTTATTTTCTTTATTTGATAATAGGTTATTTGATTGGTTCAATTTTATTCGCTCTCCTTATCACCAAACTCGCTACAGGTCAGAATATCATGGAACTTGGCAATCACAATCCTGGAGCATACAATGTATTCAGGAATGTAGGAAAAGGCTGGGGAGTGCTCACAGGAATTTTAGATGCTGTGAAAGCACTGGTTCCCATGTTAATTGCCAAATATGCCTTAAATATACAAGATGAAATTGCATTAGGGTGTTTAGGAATTGGAGCTTTGTTAGGTCATGGTTATCCTTTATATTATCATTTTGAAGGTGGACGTGCAGCTTCTATCTTGATGGGAATGCTTATATTTTTTGTTCCTTATGAATTTTTGTTTTCTTTCTTAATTGGTGGAGCTATTGTTCTGCTATTTATTAAGAAAGAATATGGAATTTGGGGACCAACACTGATCATTGCTTTCAGTGCGATATCTTGTTTGTTCTTTCCTCATACTATTGAAGTAAAAATTATTATCTGGATTGGTGCATTAATTACATTATTTTTTAATCGTGATGCGGTCCAGGAACGAACAAAAAAGCTGAGTCCTGCCGTTAAGAAAAAATAGAAATCCACATAAATTTATTACTGTCCAACAGTCAGACTTTTCGGATTTTTTTCAGAATTGTGACTTTATATTTTTGCAAATTATGAGTCTTGTTTATTTATCACTTGGAAGCAATCTTGGAGACAAAACTTTACATTTAAATAGTGCGATTGAAAAGCTGAATCAATTGGCAGGAACAGTTGTCCGGCAATCTTCGTTTTATGTTACGAAGCCGTGGGGATTTGAATCGAAAAATGATTTTTTAAATAGTGTAGTTTTATTAGAAACTTTTCTTTCACCTTTTGAGCTCCTGGGCAAAATTCAACAAATAGAACAAATGATGGGGCGAGTTTCTAAAACTATAAATGGCGATTATTCGGATAGGATAATTGATATAGATATTTTGCTTTATGATAATCTTGTAATGGAACATCCTTCTTTGACTTTGCCTCATCCACTTATGACAAGCCGAGATTTTGTTCTTATTCCGCTATTTGAAATTGCACCTAATATAACCGATCCTCGGACAGGAAAGAAAATAAGAAATTTTTTATCAACAAAATCTTCCAATTAAAAAGCAATTTGTTATAGACAAAGAAAATTTTTCTAATAGATTCCAAAATTTGTTTTAGGTTGATAAAATAAAAACTTTATTCTACTTTTAACAATCGTCCTGTTTGTGGATCGATATAAATTTTGTTTTTTGGATTTTGAAGTACTTCATTGGGAAGAGGAACGACAACACCAAATTGTGGAATAAGAAATTGCTGAGAAAAATAAATATTTTTCCCATCTCCAATGTTTACCAATGTAGAAGCAGGTAAAATTGTATTTAATTTTTGTTGTTTATTTATTGTTTTCTGTTTTTTTTCTTTGGTCGCTGGAGTTACTGGGAAAGTAGTAGGAGAAATAGTAATATAGTAAGGTATGCCTGATAAATCGTCAGAAGGGACAACGCCTTTCAACGTAGAGAAACGAAAAAGAATTTCATTTTTCATTGCCTTAGCAGGTGTTAAGTATACAACCTGGCTCAATGATTCTGTGGTAGTTTTCCCAATAAAAAGTTCTGTTAATTCTTTTTCTCTGGCATTTAATTCTCTCAACAACGTGTTGAGAGAAGCTCCATCGGCTGGCAAATGATCCACATCACAAGTAAGAATGTTTAATTGGCTATCGCGAATATCGTAGATTTGTTTGGCAGCTCCTTCAGCTAATTTTGCCGTAGAACCTGCTAACAAATATTCTTCTCCTAAGGGTAGTAAATAAGATGACTTTTTCTCTTCTTTGATGGTTGAAGTAACCACGGGTCTTTTTTTATCTGTCATTGTTTGACATGCAACATTAATTCCACATAAAATGCCTTGTTGATTTAATGTAATGTTTTTTAAAGGAGAATTTTTAGTAGGAACAAAAGAATAAGTTCTTTGAAGATCAGGAATAGCTTGGGTATAAACTGTAATATTTTTTATGCTATAAGTAGTTTTTTCTTCCGTAATCACATTTTTGGTTGCTAAATATCTTTCAGAATAGATATAAAATATGCCCGGTGTCTGGGTAATTTTTTCCATTTGCACTTCGATGCACAATTGGGTCATTGGCAAAGAATAAATAATGACAGGCTGGTTTTCCGTAATTGAAAAATTCTGAGCAATCAGTAATAAACTTATGGAAATGAAGCTAAAAAATGATATTAATTTTTTCATGACAAGTAAAATATATAGATTAGTATAAAACGAAAAAACAAGGTTTGTATTTTATAATCTTATTTTTTATTTTCAGCTCTTTTTCTTTGTTGTGTTTTTTTACCATTTAACTTTTTCCCTGTTACCGTATTGCTTTTTCCTTTCTTTTGGGTAGTTTTTTCTTTGTTATTTTTTTCTGCTTGAGATTTAATCAATTCCATACATTTCTCATACGTTAAGGTTGAGGGATCAACATTTTTTGGAATTTTGTAATTCGTTTTATTATATACTATATAGGGACCGTATCGTCCATTTAAGACCTGAATTTCATTCTTTTCTCCAAAAGTAGCAATAGTTCTATTTTTTTCTTCATTTTTTTTCTTATTAATGATTTCTATTGCTTGCTCATTTGTAATAGTAAGTGGATCCAGATTTTTAGGTATGGAATAAAAAGAATTTCCTTGTCGAACATAGGGTCCAAAACGCCCAATCGCCACTGTTAAAGGTTGATTTTCATATTCTCCCAGGTTACGTGGAAGTTTAAATAATTCCAGGGCTTCTTCGAGTGTAATGAGTTCCATCGAATAATTTTTCGGCAGGGAAGCAAAGGCAGGATTTTCCCCATCTTCTCCAGTACCAAGTTGAACGAAGGGTCCATATTTCCCAAATTTTACGGAAACTTGCTTGCCTGTTTCAGGATCAATTCCCAAAATACGCTCTTTTGCTTTGCGATCTTTACTAGTTAATGTTTTTTCAACGGCTGCATGAAATTTTTTATAAAATTTGTCAATTACTTCAGTCCATTTTACTTTTCCTGCAGCAATACTATCAAATTCTTTTTCAACATTTGCAGTGAAATTATAATTCAAAATAGAAGGAAAATATTCCATTAAAAAATCGTTTACCACCATTCCAATATCGGTCGGGAAAAGTTTAGATTTTTCAGCACCCTTTGCCTCGGTTTCTATTTTATCTTCAATTTTGTTATTATTAAGAATCAGCACATTATAATCTCTTTTTTCAGCAGGGCGATCCTTTTTCTCTACATACAATCGATTTTGAATGGTAGAAATGATAGGAGCGTAAGTGGAAGGACGTCCAATTCCCAATTCTTCCAGTTTTCGCACTAAACTGGCTTCGGTGTATCGAGGAGGATGCTGTGAAAAGTGTTGCTGAGCAATAATTTTGGAAGGAGATAAACCTTCACCTACTTTCATTGTTGGAAGTATATTAGTGCTTCCATTTTCATTTTCTTCATCACTGGATTCTGTATACAATTTCAAAAAGCCATCAAATAAAATCACTTCTCCGTTAGCTATAAATTGATAAGATGAATTTTTCATAGCAATAGTGATGGTTGTTTTTTCTAATTCTGCATCAGCCATTTGTGAAGCCATGGTTCGTTTCCAAATCAGATCATACAAACGTTTTTCTTGAGCTGTTCCTTCAATTTCGTGTACATTCATATAAGTAGGACGAATAGCTTCGTGGGCTTCCTGAGCTCCTTTGGTTTTGGTTACAAAATGTCTTCTTTTTATATATTGAGGTCCAGCAATTTTTTTGATTTCTACTTCGGAAGTATTCAAAGCTAGTTCAGATAAATTGACAGAATCTGTACGCATGTATGTAATTTTTCCGGATTCGTACAAGCGTTGAGCCAACCTCATGGTTTGCGAGACAGAAAAACCAAGTTTCCTTGCTGCTTCTTGCTGCAAGGTTGAAGTAGTAAAGGGAGGAGCTGGCGATTTTTTTGCTGGCTTGGTAACGATATTTTCAATGAAAAATTCTTCTATTTTACACTTTTGTAGAAAAGCCAAAGCTTCTTCTTTTCTGTGAAAACGTTGTTGTAATTCTGCTTTTAATTCAACGAGAGAACCATTTTTATCTTTTCCACTGAAAAACCCAGTGATTTTATAAAAAGATTCGGGAGTGAATTGATTGATTTCCCTTTCGCGTTCCACAATGAGGCGTACAGCTACGGATTGAACTCTGCCTGCTGAAAGGGAAGGACGGATTTTACGCCATAATAGTGGCGACAATTCAAATCCTACAATCCTGTCCAGCACACGACGAGCTTGTTGAGCATCAACCAGATGCAAATCTATTGGGCGAGGATGTTCAATGGCTTGAAGAATGGCATCTTTTGTAATTTCGTGAAAAACAATTCGTCGTGTTTTTTCTTCTTTCAAGTTTAACACTTCAAACAAATGCCAGGCAATAGCTTCTCCTTCGCGATCTTCATCGGAAGCGAGCCAAACCATATCGGCATCTTTTATGGATTTTTTCAGTTCTGCTACTATTTTTTTCTTTTCAGGTGAAATTTCGTAAAGTGGTTGATAATTGTTTTCAAAATCAATTCCGATATTTTTTTCACTTAAATCGCGAATATGTCCGTAACTAGACATTACTTGATAGTCTTTTCCAAGAAATTTTTCAATGGTTTTAGCTTTGGCTGGAGATTCTACAATGACAATGTTTTTAGGCATAATGTGTAAGTTATCAAATATACTTTGCGTGCAAAGTAACAAAAATTGGCAGGTATTAGCCAAATTTTCAACTCATTATTTTCTCAATTTTATAATAAACATATATTTTCATCTTTTATCCACCTGATAATAAGATTTATAATCTTCTACTGATACTAAACTGTTATCAAAATTATTAAAATTGAGTCTTCTTTTGCACTCGTTTTGTAGTTAACTATTATTAAAAGTATTTAATATGTTAAGTCTAAAAAGCTGGAATTTGAATTGAAGACTTGTACTTGTCAAATCTTTAATAAAATTATTTGCTTATTTAAATAATAAAATGTATTTTTGCAAACTGTTTTTTGAAGAAAAATATTTTAAAAAATAAAAAGATGGCGAGAATTTGTCAAATTACAGGTAAGAAAGCATTAAGGGGAAATAATGTTTCGCACTCAAAACGTCGTACTAAAAGAACTTTTGAAGTAAATTTGTTTTCTAAAAAATTTTATTGGGTAGAAAAAGATCAATGGATTACCCTTAATGTTTCTGCTGCAGGTTTAAGAACTATTAATAAAATAGGTTTAGATGCTGCTATTAAACAGGCTAATGAAAAAGGTTATTTACAACTATAAAAAGAAGAATAATAATCATGGCAAAAAAATCTAAAGAAGCAAGAGTACAGGTTATTTTAGAATGTACTGAACAAAAAGGTAGTGGCGTACCGGGTATTTCACGTTATATCACAGAAAAAAACAGGAAAAATACACCCGATCGATTGGAATTAAAGAAATATAATCCCTTTTTAAAAAGAGTTACTTTACATAGAGAAATTAAATAATATTTAACTTATGGCAAAAAAAGTTGCAGCGACAATGCGTCAAAAAGGAGGACATTCCTATTCAAAAGTAATAAAAATGATAAAATCTCCTGAAACGGGAGCTTATATATTTAAGGAAGAAATGGTACCTAATGAGAAAGTTAAAGAATATTTTAATAAATAATTTTGACCGTCTAATAAACAATAAAAAAGTCCAAACTTCAAAAATTTGGACTTTTTTATTTGAGCAAAACTAAAAACCTTTTTTTCAGAGCTTCCTGATTTTTTAACAGATTTTGATGCGGGATTAAAGGGTGTATTTTTATTTTTCACACAGAAAGTTATTATTTTCAATAGGCTTGTAAAAATATTATTTAAGAAAAGAATAATTTTTTTTAGCAAATCCTACTTACTACTTTCAGTTGTGATATTTGTCAAAAGACATGTCCTTATAATCAACTATTAAAAAATGTCTTCTTCATTATTCCTTTTTAAGGAAAAAGAAAAAACAAAATTAAATATACTATCCACTAAAAATAAATTTTTTGCGGAAAATTTAAGAAGTAATGTTCTCAATAAAAAATAAGAAAATAATTTATGTTTTTATTCTGTAACGGTAATATTATTTTCTTTATTCATTTTCCATGCCATATACAATTCGCCTATACCATAAAAAAGTAGGAATACTCCTGAAAATATTAAAATAGCTTTTGCAGTATTAAATGGTTCAAAAAGCATAAAAATTCCTGCAAAAATTGTGAGAATGGAAACGAACAGTGAGAACCACTGCCATCCTAAATGAGTCCTTAAATAAAAGACGTTGGACAAATGAATGATTCCCATAATTAGCAGTCCTAAACCGACTATGATAAAAAATATTTTAACGATGGTAGAAGGGAAAAAGAGAAAAATTAAACCAATTAATAAATCAAATGATGCTTGAATAATTAAAAAATTTTTCTCCCCTTTTTCGCTGGTTTTTAAAGCCAGCACCAATGAGATTATGAAAGCAATCAAAATCAATATTCCTACTCCCACTACAATGGTTTTTAAAGATACATTGGGAAGCAGAACAAACAATAAACCAATAATTAGAGCTATGAGTCCTCTAATAATGGAGCCATTTACCGTAAAAAGTTTATTTCCCATAATAATTTTATTTTTTTAGTGATGAAACCAATAAAATTTTTTTTTGACAAATATAAAACTTTTTTCAGTCTAAAAAATTTTTTTCTATTTTAAAAATTTCTGTTTCCATACAACATTTCAAAATTTTTTTTCTACTGTTCTGATCAGGAGAACTTTATTTTCTTTTACTTTAATGGTTCGTTGTGCTAAATTGGGGTTTTCAATCATTAATTAAATATTTTCTTTTATTATTTGTTTGTCAACTACTGAACAAATTTATCGGGGTGCTAACAATTTTTTAGAATATTTATTTTTCCAAAATTTTCTTCATCTTGTGTTATTTGTGCCACTTTGTTTTTATCAACATATTTATTTTAAAAATTTTCTTTAGCTTTCCATTGCAGTTACATATTCGTCCTTGCTGACTTTTTCGAAACAACCATTTACAAATAATTTTTCCTTTTTTTTAGGTATGAAATTTTTCGGTCTCTTTTGTCTTTTGTTCCTATAAAATTTATACTTGTTTATTGTACTCAGAAATCGTTTTATGGACCAAAAATTCTGATAACAGTCGAATAAGCTGTTATCTCCCTTGCACTTCTTGGATAAACGCATTGTATATGATTAACTATCTCTACAAAAACCAACTGTTCTCTTTGTTTTTAAAAGATTTTTTTCACTGGTTAAATACGATTTAATTTTCGCTGTTTGTTCCTGTTATTTGTTTTTCTGAACAAACATTAAGTATTATTTTCTATATTAGAAAGAAGCTTAGTATTAGTAGGACAAATTTGTTTTTTTGTCTGAATATTTATGATTTAATAGTAACAGGTTAGTATTAATAAATGAATCCTATTGTTTTCCGCCCCCTTGTGAAAATCGAAAATTATCGTGTAAATTTGTATAAAATAATTTTTTAGACTTCGCATGCATCTGGAATCACTAGTTATATTGAATTACAAAAACATAGAGGAAGCCAACTTAATGTTTTCCCCTAAAATAAATTGTTTTATCGGTAAAAATGGAATGGGAAAAACCAATTTGCTGGATGCCATTTACTTTTTATCGTTTTGTAAAAGTCATTCTAATTTCATTGATTCTCAGAATATTTATCATCAGGCAGACTTTTTTTTGTTGCAAGGACGGTATCAAGTGGACGAAAATATCGAAGAGATTTATTGCGGACTCAAAAGAAACCAAAAAAAACAATTCAAGCGAAACAAAAAAGAATATGAACGATTGTCGGACCACATCGGCTTGTTGCCGCTGGTAATGATTTCCCCCGAAGATATTTCGCTTATTAGTGGTGGAAGCGAAGAACGACGAAAATTTATCGATGGCGTCATTTCTCAATATGACAAAAATTATCTTCATTCTCTCCTCAGATATAACAATGCATTGCGTCAACGAAACGCTTTGCTGAAAGTTGATTCGTATGTAGAAGATTCGTTATTTGAAATCTGGGAAGAGCAAATGGCACAATATGGAAACTACCTCTTTGAACAACGTCAGCTTTTTATTAAAAAAATGATTCCTGTTTTTGAAAAATACTACCATTACCTTTCAAACGGAAAAGAATCTATTCAACTTAATTATCTTTCGCATCATCAGCAATACGATATAAAAATTCGGCTGAAAGAAACCCGAGAAAAAGATAAAATACTGGGGTATTCCACGCAAGGTATTCATAAAGATGAGTTGGAAATGCTACTGGACGGCTATCCCATTAAACGAGTAGCTTCGCAAGGGCAAAATAAAACTTTTCTCATATCTTTAAAATTAGCTCAATTCAATTTTTTGTCACATACTCATCAACAATTTCCTATTCTCTTATTGGACGATATTTTTGACAAACTGGATACAGACCGCGTTAAACGAATTCTGGAACTTGTTTCGCAAGAATCATTCGGACAAATTTTTATTACGGACACAGATCGTGAACACCTCAATCAAATTCTTTCCCAACTTCAGCAAGAAATAAAAATTTTTAAAGTAGAAAATGGAACAATTTGTTGATCAAATTGCTTAATGATTTTTTCTTTTCAGCAAGTTATCTAATCCGATAAATTGAAAAATAATTCATTCCTTATTTTTTAAGAAATTCTATTTTGGGAAATATTTTAACTATTTTAAATTTGTATTTCATTGTAAATCAATAATATAATTTTTTAAATAGATAATTATAAATATTTTGAAAAAATAATGTTATAAAAATTGTACAATTTAAAAATAATTTATAACATTGCAAGTAGATAATTTTATTGCCTTTTTGAATATAAACCCTTATTGCTTAATCTAATTATTAAAACATATTATCGTGAAAGCAAAAAAATATACTTCAGACGAAGTAATGGAAGCGAGTTTAAAATACTTTCAAGGAGATGATCTGGCTGCGAAAGTTTGGACGACGAAATATGCCTTGAAGGATTCGTATGGAAATTTTTATGAACTGACACCCGACGATATGCATCATCGTTTAGCTCGCGAAATTGCCCGGATAGAAAAAAAGTACCCTCAACCACTTTCCGAAGAAGAACTGTTCGAATTATTACGCAATTTCAAGTATATTGTTCCTCAAGGAAGTCCTATGAGTGGCATTGGGAACAATTTTCAGATTGCTTCTCTGTCCAATTGTTTTGTAATTGGTTTCGATCATGATGCGGATTCTTATGGTGGTATCATTAAAATTGATGAAGAACAGGTACAGTTGATGAAACGTCGTGGTGGTGTGGGACACGATTTATCTCATATCCGTCCCAAAGGTTCTCCTGTAAAAAATACAGCTTTAACTTCTACAGGCATTGTTCCTTTTATGGAACGTTATTCCAATTCTACTCGCGAAGTTGCTCAAGACGGTCGTCGTGGTGCCTTAATGCTTTCTATTTCTATTAAACATCCTGATGCAGAATCATTTATTGATGCCAAAATGGAAGCCAATAAAATCACAGGAGCCAACATTTCTGTTAAAATAGATGATGAATTTATGAAGGCAGCTTTGGAAGGAAAACCTTATACTCAACGATTTCCCATTGATGAGCCAGAACCACGCGTAAAGAAAGAAATAGATGCAGCTACTTTATGGAAAAAAATCATTCATAATGCCTGGCAATCTGCTGAACCAGGCGTATTGTTTTGGGATACCATTATTCGAGAATCTATTCCTGACTGCTACGCTGATTTAGGATTTAAGACCATTTCTACTAATCCCTGCGGAGAAATACCTTTATGTGCTTATGATAGTTGCCGATTATTAGCCATTAATTTATATTCTTATGTTGATCGACCCTTTACTTCAGAAGCCAACTTTAATTTTGAACTTTTCAAAAAACATGTTGCTCTGGCTCAAAAAATCATGGACGATATTATCGATCTCGAAATAGAAAATATTGATAAAATTCTGGCTAAAATCAAATCAGATCCTGAAGATGAAGAAGTAAAAAGAACCGAACGAATGTTGTGGGAAAAAATCCGTGCCAAAACTTTGCAAGGAAGACGCACAGGTGTAGGAACCACAGCCGAAGGTGATATGCTTGCAGCTTTAGGTTATCGTTACGGAACAACAGAAGCCATTGATTTTTCAGAACATGTTCATAAAACGCTGGCTTTAAGTGCTTATCGTTCTTCGGTAACGCTGGCTCAGGAAAGAGGAGCTTTCAGCATTTATGATTCAAAAAGGGAAGAAAACAATCCTTTTATTCATCGCATTCGTCAAGCCGATCCTGAACTGTACAATGATATGGTAAAATATGGTCGTCGGAACATTGCTTGTTTAACCATAGCTCCAACTGGCACCACCAGTATTATGACACAAACTACTTCAGGAATTGAGCCTGTGTTTATGCCTGTTTATACTCGTCGTAGAAAAGTAAATCCGAATGATAAAAATGTGCAAGTTGATTTTGTAGATGATAACGGTGATTCGTGGGAAGAATACACTGTTTTTCATCACAAATTTGTAACCTGGATGGAAGCCAATAATTATCCAACCACAAAAAAATATTCTAAAAGTGAAATTGACGACCTTGTTGCTAAATCTCCTTACTATAAAGCCACAGCTAATGATATTAACTGGCTTAAGAAAGTCCAAATGCAAGGTAGGATTCAAAAATGGGTGGATCATTCCATTAGTGTTACCATTAATTTGCCTGCCGAAACTACCGAAGAACTCGTAGCCGATTTATATGAAGAAGCCTGGCGATGTGGTTGCAAAGGAGTAACAGTTTATCGTGAAGGCTCGCGTTCAGGTGTTCTCGTTTCGATGGATGAAGCCCAAAAAGAAAAACAGGACGAGAAAAAAGTTTGTTTCCCTGTGACGGAAGGTCCGTTGGTTCGTCCAAAAGAGTTAGAATGTGATGTGGTTCGTTTTCAAAATGCAAAAGACAAGTGGATTGCTTTTGTAGGTTTAAAAGATGGACGTCCTTATGAGATTTTCACGGGTTTAGCCGATGACGAAGAAGGAATTTCACTTCCTAAAACCGTTACTCACGGCAAAATCATTAAAACAGTTGATGAAAATGGGAACAAACGATATGATTTTCAATTTACCAATAAACGAGGTTATAAAACCACCGTTGAAGGATTGTCAGAGAAATTTGACAAGGAATTCTGGAATTACGCAAAATTAATTTCCGGCGTGTTGCGTTATGGAATGCCTATTGATCAGGTAGTCAAACTTGTTTCAGGATTGCAACTCGATAGCGATTCCATCAATACCTGGAAAGTTGGTGTAGAAAGAGCTTTGAAAAAATACATTCCCGATGGCACGCAAGCAGACGGACAAACCTGCCCTTCGTGTAAACAGAAAACGCTCATTTATCAAGAAGGTTGTTTGACTTGCAAAAATTGTGGCTATTCTCGATGTGGTTAGTTTTATTTGATAAGAGCCGTTTCCAGATTTTTTGAAACGGCTCTTATGCTGAGGTATTATTCAGAAATAAAATTTAATTTGAAATAGGTATAACGTTGAGAGCTGCCAA
>DAOOVG010000044.1:16696-18423 GCA_035369865.1 Paludibacteraceae bacterium
TTTTTATGTATTTCATTTTTATTTACTCAAAAACTCGTATCTCGGAATTCGACACTCGACACTACTTCACTAGGCGATGTCTATCTAAAAACATCGTTAATCAACTAAATGCAATTTTTAATAGAAAAATATCGTCGTTTATTAGTACCTTAACTCAAATATTCTTACATTATCTGGCAAGCCTTGAAGCCCTCTTTTTCAAGGTTCTTTGATTTTTTTAACATTTTTTGATGTGAATTTTAAGAAAATAAATAAACGCAATCGTTTGCAATTAATAGAAAAAGTATTTATATTTACAACCTCTAAAACTATTTTTTTAATTTTTTAAAAACATAAAGTATTATGAAAAAATTACTCTTATTTATTGCTTTGTTTGGGCAAATTCTTGTTGCTCAAACAATTGAAGTGACTTCCGTGAAGCAACTTCTTGCTTCTTCAGAAAGCGGAGGTATGTATCATCCTGTTTTTAGCCCAACGGGTGATTATTTATTAGCTACAAGCGAAAATTATTTGGGGCTAAAAATGTACTCTTTTAATGATCAGCAATTAAAAACATTGACTACTGAAAAGGGGGCAGGTTATGGGGTTCAAATAAGTAGAGATGGGCAAACCATTCTTTACCGAAAGAATGAGTTGATCAACAATCGACTTCATATTTCGTTAAAATCGTACTCTTTAAAAGACCAGAAACAACAGCAATTAATTGCCCCTACTCGCGAAAACATTGTTCCTAAATTTGTCGGGAATAAGCCTCTGTATGTAAAAGGAAATCAGTTAGTTAAAAATCAAGTGAACAATGCCGAAATTTCTCCGGTCATTTGTATTGAAAATCAGAAGATGGTTATGTACACTGCTATTGAACGAAAAGTACTAACTCCTAATGGTGAAAATGCAAGTTATATTTGGCCTACACTTTCGCCTGATGGTAAAAAAATTGCTTATGTCGTTGCAGGAAAAGGAACGTTTGTTTGTGACCTGAATGGGAGAAATGTTAAATCATTAGGAAAATTAAATGCTCCGCAATGGTTAAACAATAACTGGTTAGTAGGGATGGACGACATTGACGATGGTGAAATTCTTCTTTCTTCTACCTTAGTGGCTGCCACCATTGATGGAACAATACGCCAAACTTTACCTACACCAGCCAGTTTAATGGCAATGTATCCAGCAGTTTCACCTGATGGGCAGCAGATTGTGTTTAATACTGAGGGAGGTGATTTATATTTACTTAATGTCGTTTTAAAATAAGAAGGAGGAAACACCATGAAAAAAATAATTTCATTTTTTATCATTTTAATGATGGTTTTTTCTGTAAAAGCAGCCGATTTTACGGGAATCAAAATTTATATCAATCCCGGTCACGGAGGATACGATGGTGCGAACGACAGAAATATTCAAACCATCCCCTTTGCATTAGGTGATACGCTTGGATTCTGGGAATCTTCGAGCAATCTGGCAAAAGGATTGGCATTACGTGATTTATTGCAAGCTAATAATGCTACAGTATACATGTCACGTACTCAAAATAGGGAAGAAGACGATCGGGCTTTGTCAGAAATAGCTGAAGAAGCCAATGCCAACAACGTGGATGCTTTTCTTTCGATACACAGCAATGCAGTGGGAACCAACACAGGGACCAATTATTTGCTGCTTCTGTATCATGGTTACGATAGCCAACCAACGGTGGCAGCCAGTTTGCCGATGGCTGAAACGGCTTGGCCCCGTTT
>DAOOVG010000045.1:0-18376 GCA_035369865.1 Paludibacteraceae bacterium
GTGAATCCACTGGTGTTTGAGACCAGCGCGTCTACCAATTCCGCCATCTGGGCATTAAACGGCTACAAAAGTAAATCATTTTTTTGATTCTTAAAAACAAAAATTACTGAAAATTCTTTCCTTTCTGGAAAGGAGAATAATTTTTATTGACAATCAATCCGTTATAAAAATCAATGGAATCTATGCATTCTTTTTCTGTAAGTATTCATTGCGTTTTCCTTCAAAAAGTTCGTATTGTTGAAACCAGCATTCTATAGGTCCATTCAACAACTGAATACGTTTCGATGGTTTTAAACCAATTTTTTTCAGTGCTTCTTCGTTAGAACTAATTATCCATGCAGTGCTTCCAGCAAATTTATGTTTTAACACTGAGCCTAATGAAGCATACAAATCAAAAATATCTTTTGACGGAAGTCGTTCACCATAGGGAGGATTGGTTACAATAAAGCAATGTGAAGATGGCGGTTCAAGCTTTTCAATAGGGACAGCTTTTAATTGAATATATTTTGAAAGTCCGCTGCTTTTTACATTCTGTTCCGCAATTTTCATAGCTCTTGCGGAAACGTCTGAACCATAAATTTTATGTTCAAAAGTTTTTTCTTGCGAATCATCATTGTACAACTCATCAAAAAGTTCCTTATCAAAGTCTGACCATTTTTCAAAAGCAAAAGAAGGTCTGAAAATGCCGGGTGGAATATTCAAAGCTATCAAGGCAGCTTCAATAAGCAATGTTCCAGAACCGCACATAGGATCGATGAAATCAGATTGCCCATGCCAGCCAGCCAATAACAACATTCCTGCTGCTAATACTTCATTAATAGGAGCTTCAGTTTGTGCAACTCGGTAACCGCGTTTGTGAAGCGATTCACCTGAACTGTCAAGCGAAAGGGTACAACAACGCCCAGCAATATGAATATTAAACATTAATTGTGGCGAGGTAACTGAAACACTTGGACGACGATGATAGCGTTCCATAAACCAATCGGCAATAGCATCCTTTACTCTATAAACTACATATTTTGAATGTTTAAACTCTTCTGAAAATACCGTAGCATCAATGGCAAATGTATTTTCAACTGTCATTAATTGACTCCAGTCAAATTTTTTAATTTGTTCATATACTTCGTCAGCATCCTTAGCATCAAAGGTAAAAATTGGCTTCAAAATACGTAAGGCTGTTCGACAATGTAAATTCGCTTTGTACATCAAGGCTTTATCTCCTGTAAAACTTACAGCACGCCGTTGTATTTGAATATTATTAGTACCGATAGAGGCAAGTTCTTTTGCCAAAACTTCTTCCAGCCCTTGAAAAGTTTTAGCAATCATAGGAAATTTTTCAACAGAAGCTATATTCAATTTTTTATCAGCAGTTTGCAAAGATTTTTTCATTAAAAATAAAAATCAAAAATTCAAGTTTTTATCCTGTGATAATCTGGCACCAGCTGGTACGTCCTTGTCAACCCAAAGGTTTCCGCCAATGACAGCTCCATCCCCAATGGTAATATTTCCCAGAATAGTGGAATTAGAATAAATAATCACATTGTTCCCAATTTTTGGATGGCGTACAATGCCTTTAATGGGGTTCCCATTTTCGTCCAATGGGAAACTTTTGGCTCCAAGCGTAACTCCTTGATACATCTTTACATTGTTGCCAATGATAGAAGTTTCACCAATGACAACACCCGTTCCATGATCGATCATAAAATATTCTCCAATTTCTGCTCCAGGATGAATATCTATGCCTGTTTCTGAATGAGCCATTTCTGTGATAATTCGTGGAATTAAGGGAACATCAAGTTTCAATAAAGCATGAGCCAATCGATAATTGGTAATTGCTTTTAATCCAGGATAACAAAAAATAACTTCGCCAAAACTTTTTGCAGCAGGATCGCCATTATAAATAGCAATCACATCGGTATAAAGTTTTTGCCTTATTTCAGGCAGTTTCAATACAAATTCAACAGCCTTTTGCAAGGAAGCTTTATCCAACTCTTCACATTTTTCGGTAGTTGTTTTGGTATTCCCGTTAAAACATATTCCTGCTTTGATTTCTTTTGAAAGCAGCACCAACAAACGATCAACATTCACTCCAATATGGAATTTTAATGTTTCTGAATTTAAAGGAGCCTCATCAAAATATCCTGGAAAAAGAATAGAACGACACAACTGAACAATTTCCTGCAACGTATTGATGGAAGGCATAGGAAAATTTAATTCTTGTTTGTGGCAGACATTCTTGATTTTTTCAACTTGGGATAACTTTTGAATAGTTTCTAAAATTTCTTTTTTCATATTTTTATATTTTTATTTATTACGAAATGATAATAAGGCATTTATAGCACATTGAATCCGTTGATCACCAGAACCTTCGACAACAAAATAAGGTTTTCTTAATTGTTCTATTTCCTTTCGATACCACTCGAAGAAAAATTCACGATCATCTCCGTGTTCTCTAACTGGATCAGGTTGCCACGGCAAATCGGGATAACAAAGAAAGTAAAAATCAAAAAAACGCTGATTTAATCTTTCTGTTAAAAAATCGGGAACTTTTCCAAACTTATATTGAAACCACACTTTGGTGATAATTAAATCTGTATCAAAAAAAACAAAATCGCCCTTTATTTCAGAATGTTCTTCATAAAATTTTTCCTGATTGATTTGATAACGAGCAATGTTGCAAACATCTTCATAAGTATAAGGAGCAGTTAATTTTTCAACATATTCACGCGCATATTCTGGTTCCCAAGGGGATTTAAAATATTCTGCCAGCTTTTTTGCTAATTCTGTTTTTCCTGTTGATTCAGGACCTATAATGGCAATTTTTTTCATAAAGTAATCAACATTTGTCTGTCTATAATTTTTTCTTCTTTTTTAAAAACCATACAACTAAAAATTGTGTTACATCAGAGTAAATTTAAATTGTTACAATAAATATTTGAGGATAGTTTTTTTACTTTAAATTGACGTTTTTTTTAAAAGATGAAAATTTTATAGCAAAAAATTTAAAAACAGGAGTAAAAAGTGAAATATTTTAGTTAAAATTCTGATTTCTAAAAACATCAATTCTATAATCTACTTAGATTCATCAAAAATATGTGCAAATTTACAACATTTCTATTGATTTTCATTATTTTATCTTTATACCTTTCTGCTCAAAATCCTGATATTTGGTTTTTGAAACAACTCAATAGTGATCAACCTAAAGCTATGAGAGAATATTCGCTTGCCGTAACCAATACTACTACCGTTATTGCAATCTCAACACCTATTGTAATGGGAATAATTGGACTAATTAATAAAAACTCACAATTGGAAAAAGATGCAATATATGTTGGAGCTACATTAGGCGTTGAAGGAATTTTAACTTTTGGTTTAAAACAAGCTGTTCACAAGGAACGTCCTTATGTAACTTATCCCAATGAAGTTTTTCCTTATCAAACCTTGCCTTCTTATTCTTTTCCATCGGGACATACAGCATTAGCTTTTGCAAATGCGACTGCATTAAGTTTGAAGTATCCAAAATGGTATGTGATTGTTTCAAGTTATTTTTGGGCTTGCTCCGTCGGCTATTCCCGACTAAATCTGGGCGAACATTATCCTTCTGATGTATTAGCTGGCGCTATTGTAGGAGCTGGAAGTGCTTTCTTATCCTTAAAATTGACCAATTGTTTATTTAATTCATACGAAAACAAAAAACAGCGTAAAGCACTTAATGTTTTTAATACTTATCTTTCTTTTTGATAATCAGTGTATTCGAGAAAATAAAGCTTTGAAATAATATGATGTATGACATTACTCAGAAAAAAGAAAATGAGTTTTCCAAGGTAAAACATTGCTGTGAACTTATTTCCTTTTACCTCAAAAGTGTTTAATTTTTCATTGTTACGATAATTTTGATTCGCTTCAATTGTCTTGATAAAAAGTAAAAAGTTTTTATTAGTTCGTTCGTTTTTAAAATTTATTCAAAAAAATTAGACTCGTAAACTAAGGGTCTCTACTTAAAACTCCAATCTGCTGATTATTAAATAAATATTCAAAGTTCTAAATTCAAAATTCAGAACTCGAAACTTGTACCTCGCAATACCCACAACTCGCAAAACCAGTCAATTTTTGGCTTAACAGACAAGATCAACAAGCCGCCAACATTTTCAAACAATTTTGGCGACGGGCTGAAATAATAAAGAATAGCAAATTTTGAATTTTACACACTTTTGGTGACAGTATCAAAAATCCTATTGAATTCAGCAAAGAGTAAAAATATTTTTTATAAAAATTAGGGAGTTTTTTCTATTTCAAAATTGGACAAACAAAAAGAAGAGCTATTATTGCTTACTTGATTTTTTACGATTTATGGCATCTCGGATATGAACTGCCAATTCATATTTCTCTTCATTTACTGCCATTGAAAGTAATTCTTCTAATTCTTCCAGAGAAAGTCGATCTAATTGTGAATCCGATATTTTATCATACTCAGTTTTTTCAGGGATAGTTTCTTCTTTTTCATTTGTTGGTTCTATTACTACTCCTACTATATCTAAAATTTCAGATTTGATATATATTGGGCAATTGCATCTTACCGCCAATGCGATAGCATCAGAAGTACGAGAATCAACTACCAGAATTTCATTGTCCTTTTTGATATGTAATTCTGAATAAAAAACATCATTGATCATGTCGCTGATAAGAACTTTTACCAAGGTAACTTCAAAAGCATCTAAAATATTTTTGATTAAATCATGTGTTAAGGGGCGTGGTAATTTTTTATTATTCAGTTTTAAAGCAATAGATTGGGCTTCTGGCTCACCTATCATTACCGAAAATCTTCGATTACCCGATTCTTCACTTAATATCAAACCATAGGTACCAACAATATTCTGATTGTAAACTAATCCACTAATTACTAATTTTATTTCTGAATCCATAGTATTTTAAAAGAAATTTTTATAGAGATAAAGGTATAAAAAACTTTTAAATTATATCAGAACAACAAATATACTATAATTTTATTACTAAAAACAGATAAATAAGTGAAATTTTTTTAACGGATAAGTTTTGAAGTCCTTTTTTATTAAGTCATTTGATTTTTTATCATTCTTTGATAGGATTTTTTTAAGAAATAAAACAAATTGAATTTTTAAGTGTTATAAACAACATAAAAGAAAATTATTAATACTCATCTTAAAAAATTATTGCTATGAAATTTGAATTACCAAAATTACCGTATGCTTATAATGCATTAGAGCCTGTGATAAGTGAAAAAACCATTAGTTTCCACTATGGTAAGCATCATCAAACTTATGTAAATAACACCAATAATTTAATGGTGGCAACAGAATTTGAAAATGCTGATTTGGAGACTATTATTAAAAAAGCCAGTGGTGCACTCTTTAACAATGCTGCACAAGTGTGGAATCATAATTTTTATTTTTTAACTTTAACTCCTGATAAAGGTACCAAACCCTCTGATAAATTGTTGAAAGCAATTGAATCAGGATGGGGCTCACTGGAAAATTTTAAGACAGAATTTAATAAATTAGCAACAGCTCTTTTTGGTTCTGGTTGGACTTGGCTGGTAAAGGACAAGGATGGCAAACTCTCAATTGTCAATGAAAGTAATGCAGGTAATCCTATAGTACAAGGATTGACGCCAATTTTAACATTTGATGTTTGGGAACACGCTTATTATCTTGATTACCAGAATCGTCGTGCCGATTATGTGGCTGCTCTTTGGGAATTGATCAATTGGGAAGTTGTTTCTAAAAGATATTAATACTAAACTCCTTATCAAGTATAATATTTTTATCTCTTTGACACCACCTAAAATAAGGAGCATTTAAAGATAAAACGTTTGATTCGTTGGAATACGTTGAATAAGCATGGGCTAAATAATTGAGAAATCTTAATAAAGAAACTGTAAAATTAGTCTGTTTGTATCATTAGATGAAAGATTCAATTGGATAGCAATTTAGTATTATGAATGAATATCACTGATTTTCAATTCTATTTCGCCAAAATCAATCATGGAAATGGATAACGCCGAGGTGTCTTGTTGGTCGAACCAATGTAAGTTGCCCATCATACAATTTCTTGTATTTCTTTTCATTTCCTTGATTTGAAACATAAGCTTTTATTACATCTCGACTACCATATAATCCTACTGTGTTTGTGTGATACCCGCTTGTTCAAAAACTACCACCCCATAATTCCTTTTTTATTCCCGGATGTTTCAAAAAGAGTTCTCGTACTGTCAAACTTTTTAACTTTTTTACTATTGCTGAAACTGAATAGGTGGGCACACTTTGCAATAAGAAAGGTACATAATCTTCTTCATAACCTATTTCCATAAAATTTATTTCATAACGCTCCAATATTTCCATACATATCGACTTCAGAGAACTTCCTATTGCATTTGTAATCACTTTCCTGCGATATTTTATAGACAAAACAATGGAATAGAGTAATAATGTTCTTATTATGCCCTTTATATATGGTCATCTTCCATTCACACAAAAATAACAATTTATATTTAGAAACCTATGGTTTCTATGAGATTGACCCGGAGGCAAGCCTCGAGGAATTCTTTTGATTAAACATTGTGCCAAGAGCACGTTTATTTTCTATTAAACAATCAGGACCTTGATTTTTATTTGCGTGTATATAAAAATATCAACTTTTTTATTTAAGTTTACATTACAAATAATTTTTTTTTTGAAAACAATAAAAATCGTTGTAAAAAATTAGTAAATGAAATATGTGGAAAATTGTCATTTCTGTTATCCCAATGTTTGTGTGTCTTTTCTGGTGCATAGTTTTGTTTATTGAACATCGCACACAAAACAAAGCAAAAACTTTCCTGTCATTTTTTATGTTTATTGCTTTTTTATTATATCTCGGTCATGCAGCTTATTTTAATAAAGAATATAAATTTTATGGTTTTTGGGACAGTATTTATCTGTTTTGTTCGTTGGCAGTTTATCCACTTTATTTTATTTACCTGAAAATCATTACTAAGAAAACAAATTTAAATTTTAAAGATTTTTTAGTATTACTTCCAGCTTTTTCTATTGGAGTTTTTTCTTTTATTCTTTACTTCATGATGACTCCCGAAGAATTGACTGTTTACACTCAGCAAATAATCTATCATAACTTTAATAACATTGAATGGACACCAATTCTTCATTTGCAACAAATAAAACTTTACTTGTTCACCATTATATTTGTTGCTCAAATTATTCCTATTCTGATATATGGCAGCAAATATATTAAAGAATACAATCAAGCTATTATGAATTATTATGCTGATACAGAGAAAAAGACGCTGGATCATTTTAATTTTTTATTAATCGTTTTTATTCTCACTTCTTTAGCTTCATCAACAGTAGATTTAATAGGTAGATCCTATTTTACCCAGTCCAATATCCATTTGCTCATTCCAGCAATTATTTTTGGATGTTTACTTTTTATGGTCGGATATTTAGGGTATAAACAAGATTTTTCAATAGAAAATTTCTTAAAGGATATTAAGAATAACGAGGCTTTAGCAAGCACTATAAAAATAAGTATTAATGATACCGAGCTCTATGGAAAAAATTTATTTGAAAATCTAAAAAAATTATTAGAAGAAAATGAAATCTATAAAAATAAGGATTTATGTATTACTGATATTGCCATGATGCTGAATACCAATAGAACTTATATCTCAAAAATCATGAATGAAAAGTTTAAAACTAATTTTTCAACCATGATTAATCATTATCGAATAGAACATGCAAAAAAAATACTGAAAGATTCTAAATACCGACAACTTAACATCAATGAAATAGGCGAACTTTCAGGATTTTCAAGCGAAAGCTCCTTTTATCGTATTTTTAAAAACCATGAAAATATTTCTCCTGGTAATTACCGGAAAAAACATCTAATCAATCATTAATTTACAGATATAAAATTTTAAGGTTAAGAGACTTGTTGTGTTATTTTAATAATTTTCTCTATCAAAAAAGTCAATTGTGTTATTCCTTAGTATAAGGTAAATTTGAAGAGTAAAGGATATATTCGTAATTTTGCAATCTATTGTGTTTGATTATTATAACTGCTAATATTTTAAAAAAATAGAAATAAAATAAAATGGAAATTGCTGTTTTACTGTCGGGAGGAGTTGATAGTTCTGTGGCAGTACACTTGTTGAAAGAACAAGGTTATTCTCCCCAGTTATTTTATATAAAAATTGGAAGAAGCGAGGATGAATTTTTGCATTGTTCGTCAGAAGAAGATATTGAAATTGCAACATTAATTGCACGTAAATATGGCTGTAAATTGGAAATAATTGATCTTCACAAAGATTACTGGGAAAATGTTGTAGTTTATACGATTAATAAGGTAAAACAAGGCTTAACTCCCAATCCAGACGTAATGTGTAACAAATTAATTAAATTTGGCGTTTTTGAACAAAAAGTTGGTAAGAACTTCGATAAAACTGCTACAGGGCACTATGCTACCATTACTGAACAAAACAATAAAATATTCTTATCCACAGCTAAAGACCCTATAAAAGATCAAACTGATTTCTTAGCTCAGATTGATTATTTACAGGTATCAAAATTAATGTTTCCTATTGGTCATTTAATGAAAAATGAAGTCCGTAAAATTGCTCAACAAGCTGGACTACCAAGCGCAAAACGTCATGATAGTCAAGGAATTTGTTTCCTTGGGAAAATTAATTATAATGATTTTATTCGTTCTTATCTTGGTGAAAAAAAAGGTCCAATTGTAGAATTGGAAACAGGAAAAATTTTAGGAAAACATAAAGGATATTGGTTTCACACCATAGGTCAACGAAAAGGGTTGGAACTTTCGGGAGGTCCATGGTATGTCACCAAAAAAGACATTGATGCTAACATTATTTACGTGTCAAAGGGTTATGACACGGAAGCTCAATATGGTTATGAATTTACTATGAAAGATTTTCATTTCATTACCGAAAATCCATGGGAAAATACTGAAAATGAAATAGCTATTACTTTCAAAATCAGACATACACCCGAATTTACCAAAGGGACCATAAAACAAACACCACAAGGATATCGCGTCATTTCAAGTGAAAAATTACAAGGCGTTGCTCCTGGTCAGTTTGGAGTAATCTACGACGTAGCCTCCAAAATTTGTATTGGTAGCGGTGAAATACAATAATCTCCTGACGTTGTTAGTTTAAACTTATAGTAGTTGATTATCAAATGTATATGCTTTAAATAAAAAAATGCGTGGTTGGTTTATTTTTTCTTTATACCAGTCAGTACAAATTCAACAATACTATTTTTATTTTTTTCAAATTCATTGCTGATATTTTGTCGGATATAAGGAACTTCTAACCCTTTTAAAGCATAAAGAATAATAATAGAAGAGAGTTCTACATTCATTTTTTTAAAACAATTTTTTTCTATTCCTTCTACAAGAATTGCCTTAATTAAAGCAATTTCCTTCATGTCAATTTTTCTTCTTGTACGTTCTACCTCATAAATATCTCTAAAAAAATCAGCTTTTAGCGAGCCATTTCGAATTACCGATTTTTTAATGGCATCAAGATGAGTAATAATATGTTTGGTAAGCTTACTATCAGGAGAAATATCTTCTGTAGAGACTACTGCAATTTGCTCAAAAATATAGTCTAATTCATTGTCAATAACCGCTTTGTATATTTCATCCTTGCTTTTAAAATAAGTATATAAAGTTCGCCTTCCTTTTTTAGAAGCTTCGGCAATATCGTTCATCGTGACATCCTTTTTTCCTTTTTCAGAAAAAAGTTGCCTTGCCACTTCGATCAATAATTTTTTTGTTTTAGAAACTTTTTGAGGCATAATTTATCTCTTGATAGAATAAGCAAAGTTAAAAAATAAAATTTCACTTGTTACTTTGAAAAAATTATTTTTCCTAACTTTTATTTAGAAAGGTAGATAATCCTTGTGACGCAAATTTCTGTTATTGAAAGATAATATTCACACCGAGAACAAAAATTGACGGAACAAATTGTAAATTTTTATACAAGTATGGCAAAAAAATCAGGCAAGAGGAAATTTAATATCCTCTCATTTAAGAGAAATCAGCAAATTTTGCCTGTTTTTGTTTAAGATAGCTTTTAAAACCATGAATGCCTCGAAAACTCCAAACAATAAGAATAGCTAAAATAAATCGAGGCACAATAATCCAACCAGCAGGCACACCAATTACTACAAACAATAACGTGTCTTCGAGCAAAGAATGGTTTACTGCAATATGATAGTTTAATAAATTGGCATCCTCTACAGTAATAGAGCGATTTATTACTTCTTCGATCATGATAGCTGAACCATAAG
Organism: Paludibacteraceae bacterium; assembly: GCA_035369865.1. Classification (GTDB taxonomy): domain Bacteria; phylum Bacteroidota; class Bacteroidia; order Bacteroidales; family Paludibacteraceae; genus MVYY01. The sequence goes on from DAOOVG010000045.1 coordinate 10,347, forward strand.
TAAGTCCTACAATTTGAGCAACAAACCACAAAAAGGTACTGTTTTGAGAAAGACCCATAATTTTCATTAGAGGAGCAAAAATTTTTGATAGATATTCCAGAATATGAAATTCTTTCAAGATATTTTGCAAAATCATCAGTCCTGTAATAATTAGAACTATTTTTAAAATAAGCCAGCCTGTATTAATCAACCAATGTTGAAACATTTCTCCAAAACTTTTAAATACAATTGCTTTTTCTACGATTTGAGCTTCGCCCATATTATCAGGCAAAATCTTATTCAAAAGAAAAGCTGCCACAAACGAAGTAATGATTCGAAGAAAAAAAATGATCCATGGCGAAGAGCCTGTTTTCTTCTGAACGGTAGTCTCAACAATCAAGTTATGCGAGATGAGGCACATAATAGCAAGAATGGTAATTTCACGTATTCCCAAAGGCAAAGTTGCAATGATGGCAATAGGAGCATAAAGAGCCATGAAAATGCTGGTAATAAAAACAATAGCAGCCTCACCCGGTAAACCGACAATTGAAAAAACAGGAGCTAAAAAAGAAGCAATAATGGCTATGATTCCCCAATATTGCAATAAACTAACAACAAAGCTGATAGGTAAAATAATTTTTAATAACCAAATTATGGTCTTAAATGCTTTAGGAAGGGCTAAGAGAAAGGAATTATATAAGCGATGTAAAATAGGATTCATTAGAAAAGTACTTGTTCTATAAAACAAGAAGGGGTTGTCTCACGACAACCCAATCTTTTTTAATTAACCTTAAATCTAATACCATGAAAAACATGTGCAAATGTAGTTATATTTTTGTTTTGTCACAAAGCATTGAATACTATTTTTTTTGTATTTATAAATAATTAACCTATTTTTTATAAAATCACAATTAGCTAGGAAAAATTTAAAATAATGTTTAAAAACATCTATCATTCCCTCCTATATTATAGGACATAACTATATATGAATAGCTTTTGAATTTAGATTAATATTTTACTTTTTTCTAAAATTCTATTGTAGAAATTATTTTTTGAATATAAGATAAAAAGTGTCCACAAAAAGCCATTAGTAATAAAAAAATTTTATGGGACTTTTCTAAAAAATAAAATAGAACGTTATTCGTTGAAACAATTATTAAATTCATATAAAACATTAAAAAATCAAATATTCCCTATCTCATCCATCAAATTCTGTCGATAGGTTTCGCCAATAAGAATTTTATGACCAGCAATCGTAATGCGATTTTTGCTGATATTTTCTATTTTGTTTTTCTGAACAATGTAGGAGCGGTGAACGCGAAGAAATCTGTCGCGTGGAAGTAAATCTTCCATGCTTTTCATGCTCATCAACGTGATAATAGGTTTCGCATCGTTCCGGACATAGATTTTTACGTAATCTTTCAGTCCTTCCACGAAAAGAATATCATCAAAAAGCACTTGCACCAGCTTGTAATCGGCTTTTACAAAAATTCCCGTTTTTTCTTTTCCTTCGTTTTGAGCAGCTTTTTGGGAAATTTCAAACCAGTTCAATGCTTTTTTGGCAGCCGTAAGAAAGTCGGTAAATGAAATCGGTTTGAGTAAATAATCGAGGGCGTTTACCTTGTAACCGTTGATGGCATATTCGCTGAAGGCGGTAGTAAAAATAATTTTTGTGTCGGGATGGACAAACTGTGAAAATTCCATGCCGCTAAGTTCAGGCATTTGAATATCCAAAAAAATAATGTTAGGTTGCTGATTTTCCAAATCGTGCATAGCCGACAAAGCACTCGAATATTTGCCTGTCAGTTTCAGAAAAGGTGTTTTTTCTACATACGATTCCAACAGATTGATGGCAAGTGGTTCGTCATCTATGATCCAGCAGTTGAGTATCATCTTTAGGTTCATTATTGGTGCTGATAATCAAAAGAGTAGAATAGACATTGTTAACAATTTCCTTTTGCCAGATATAACGATTCGGATAAAGAAGGTCTAATCTTTTTTGTAATTGCTGCAATCCTATGCCTTTACCACTTTTGTCTGATTTGGACTTGGGAAAATAACTATTTTCACAGGTAAATCGCAATAATCCTTCTGTGTTTTCAATTAATTGAATATGAATAAACGATGGTTTGTCAGCACTGATTCCATGTTTGAAAGCATTTTCTATCAAAGAAATAAAAATTAAAGGAGCAATGTTAATATTACTCTCTGGTAATAATTCAAAGTCAGTAGTCAATTCAACATTTTCTGGCAGCCTTATTCGCATCAAATTGATGTAGTTTTGCATAAATTCAACCTCTTGTGACAAAGGTACAAAAGTTTGATTGTTATCATACAGAATATATCTTAATAATTTGCTTAAATCTTGCACTGCCTGTTGAGCTTGTTGTGGATTGAAATTGATGAGTGCATAAATGTTATTTAAGGTATTAAGTAAAAAATGTGGATTAATCTGATTTTTAAGGTTTTGAAGTTCAGCTTCAGTTTTTGCTTTTTCCAGTTCTTTGCGTTCGTTATCTATTTGCACCCAATGCATACTCATTTTAATAGCCACGCTCAGCCCTGCCACCAAAATTAAGGAAAACATATTACTGATAATGAACTTTAAAGAAGAAGGTCCATGTCTTCTCATATTAATAGGTGGATGTTCTTTCCCACCCATATGCGGATGTCCACTGAAATTTAAACTGAATAATAATTCATGTGCAAAATGCATCAATGAAGCCAAAACAATAATCAAAAAGAAATTGATGAGGATAAATTCTTTCGTTCTTCGCGTAAAAAGGAACTTGTCAATTAAATAAAAATAATTGATGTAAAATACAGCAATAAAACATACAACTGTGAACGTAGAATTCCAGAAAAAAATCCAATTAAATTCTTCATTCCTTCTATTGAAAAAGAACAAAGGAAAACATAACACAATCACCCATACCAGAATATGAATAAGAATATTATTTGGCCAGCTTTTTTGATTTTTTTTACTGTCGTTTGTCATTTATTTTACAAATTTGTTTTTAAAACTTTAAAAAATTAATAATAACAGAAGTTCTTATATTTTTTTGTTTAATTTTTCTTATTATATCTTTTTTGGAAAAGAAAAGGCAAAAACCATTGAAAATTAATGTTTTATTCAATATTTGTTTTGCCTTTTCTCACATTAAAACCTGATTATTAAAAGCTTATAGAATTCACGATAGTGCTTGTCGAAAGCGTTCCCGATTTTTTAAGAGTTCCGGGCGTATAAGTTCCTCCGGAATAATATCCTCCGATATTGGTTGTAGTAGAATACGAACCTCCTGTATAAATACTGTAGGAAGCGCCTTTACTCATTTCGGGAGTAGAAATTGAACTTCCATTTAATGTAATGGTTTTCACATCTGAACTGTCCCAGATATAATCAGAAGAAGACTCTGTCTTTGTTGACGATGACTCATCGTCATTCTCGCTTTCAATCTCTGTTTCGCCAAGAACTTTTTCAGGATCGCAAGCAACATGGAGAAATATCGTGCCCATAATTACAACGAATAAAACAAATATATTTTTCATTTTTTTATTATAAATGGTATGAATATTTTACTCCAAGAATGTATTTGCCGGAATAGTCTGCTTCGTCCATTCCAAGTTCCTTATTATAAACACCAAAAACATTGATGCTGTTGTGCTTATTCAATTTATATTTCAAAGAAAGTGTATAACGTAATTTGTCGAAAGCATTTCCGTCAGGATCATTCAAGGAATAATATGTTTTAAATTCAAATTCAGGGGTTATTTCGCATTTGGGTATATCATATTCTGCTTCAATTGAATTTTTCCACATTGAGGCAAGATTAACCTTATATGTATCAATGGTCCCGTCATCTTTGATTCTTTCGCTGTCGTTTTTGGTGGTAACCTGTAATCCTTCTGACAAATCGAATTGGAAATTGCCAAATTTCTTTGTGCCCGTAATACTTCCCGTAAATCTGTGGCGAAATTGGTAATTATTATATTTTTCATCCAATACATTCATAAACTGATATTCCAGCCCAACTTTAAGGGGCTTGATGATTTTATATTCCACTCCCAAACCCATGTGCCAGCGGTTAATTAATTGAAGTCCTGAAATGGTTCGCAATTCGGTTTCTGCTTCAAAAGTCCATTTATCTACTTTTTTGTCAATGGTTAAGCTTGTCCATGTACCAAACTGATTTTGAGCCTGACTACTGATATAGAAAACAAATAAGAATATCACTACAACACTTTTTTGCCACATAAATTTATTTTTATTTTTATTCATAATAATAGATATTGATGGTAGCACTATCTTTTCAGGTAGGAAATTCCTTCAATTGAAATGCGATGAATATTCAATCCTGTTCTTTTTCTTAACTCTGCAATCAATTCTTGTTCCCTATCCGTATGAATCATATCAATATTCTCAAAGAAGACGATTTTTGTAGATCCGCGTTTGATAAGTATTTTGGTGTCAAACAAGAATACAGCTACAAAAATAACCGCAAATACAATTAACAATTCGACCACATCCAGTTGGATGCCACTCAACAGCCCCATTACGATAAAGACAAAGAGATAGGTCATATCTTTCACGCTGATGCTGATAAAGTTAGACCACACGTTTGTTGCAAATTTTGTTAACATATAATATCTGAGTTTTAAAGTTATTTTTCTTAATACCCGGAACGGAATTGGCAATTCCAAAACAGTATTTACTTAGAGAAACAGAATGAAGGTGCTATTCCCGCATAATTTGAACGAATTCGGATTTCTTCATTCGTTCTTGCTTTATCTCTATAATTACTATTTCAGGATATTGATGCCATTCTTCGTTTATATAATATTTTATATCATAATCAATCGTAACTCTTTCTGTAAGTTGCTTATTTACAAGTGTTGTACGTTTACAGTTGATTCTAAGTGTACTATTTAACATTTCGGGGAGTATTCCTGTTTCTTTTTTAGTAATTCTGCTGCTTTCCCCTGTATAACTTCTTCCTGATATGGAAGGTTGATTTAAAAAATTTTAGAAACTATCATTTTTTAAATATTGTCCCTATCAGGCCCGCCATGCCCCCCTCCAAAGCCTCTACGTGGTACCATATCATTTTGATTTGCACCGTTTTTGAAAATATTGAAACGATATACGAAATGAACCATAAAATAGCTGGTAAGGGTATTGGTAGTTATATCTCTAATATAATTGGACGTAGCACTTCGATTGATATTACTTCTTTGTTGTAAAATATCATATATTTTAAAACGAAGTGTACCATTTTTTTGTTTAAAAAACTGCTTTTGAATGGAAGCATTCCAGATCCAAGCGCTTTGTTCAAAACCTGTTGCGTAACCTGAATTGGTGTTGTAGGAAATATCACTATCAATAGAAAAATTGTAAGGTAAATAAAGGGTAGTATTGGCAGAAGCATTATAGTTAAAATATTCTTGATTTTGCTGTCCTTTCAAACTATTTTGAACATTGTTGTAATTTACATTCCCACGAATGCCAAAATCAATAACATTTGAACGATAATTCACCCCGAGCTCTTGCCCTAATCCAGTCCTTTGGCTCAAATTTATTTCGTTATTAGAAAATCCATTGGCGTGATTATAACTGCCAAAAGTCATGGAAAAAATAGAGAAATTAGTTTTTCTTATTGGCAAATTCAGCATCAATCTGCCATTAGCATTCCAGTTGCCGTTCACGTTTTTATAAGTAGTTTCTTTTCGGCCGGTAGCAACGTAAGTCGATGTTGAAGATACTATGTCATTCAAAGTGTAAGTTGCATTGCCAAAAAACGTAATGGAGCTTTTCTTTTCAGGAATAAAATTCATATAGCGAATATTAAGTCGATGATTGAAAGAAGGCTTCAAGTCTGGATTACCATAAGTTACATTTAATGGATCGGAAACGTCCCTTACAGGTGAAAGTTGTGTAACGGAAGGCTGGCTTGTAATACCCGAATACCTGATTCTTAAATTATTTTGCCGACTCCAGCGATAGTTGAACTGAGCGGTGGGAGCATAATTAATTCCTTGATTGATAACTGGATAAATTGAATCTACCTTGTAAGTTTTGCTGTTCGAATTAAATGGTTGCATACTGAAACCAACCATATAATCATATTTTCCTCTTTCGGCTTTGAAATTTAATTCCACTGATTGATTTGTGAAATTATTTTCCAATCGCTTACTGTAAGTTGTATCCATTACCGTATAATTTCCATCAGCATCTTTGGTACGGGTATCTTTGTTTGATTCGGAAAGATTTTGCTTATAAGTATAGGCAAGCTGGATAAAATTATTTTTTCCAATAGGTTCTACGTAAGAAATATATCCTTGCCAGCTTTTACTATCATTAATATTGGTAAATCTCTGATCAATAATATCGTCAGGTTTTGTTCTATGATAAAAAGTATTGGAAAGATTATTGCCATTATTATCAGCATTATTTAATTGTCCTCTTAATTGGAGGCTGAGAACACGTCCCTTTTTCCCCAATTGACGGCTGGCATCCAACCTACCTCCGATGTTTTTACCATTTCCTTCTGAATAATAATCCGAATTACCGTTATTGATAGTATCATTTAATTCATTGGTAGTAAAAAAATCACTTGTTTCACTGCGATGGTTCTGGTAAAAACCTGCACTGGGACGAAAAATGATGCGTGTAAGTGTATCGGGTGTCCATTCCATCCGCAAATCCATATTGAAATTTTGGCTATAATTATTGGTGGTATTATTTTCGTTTTCAAAAGTATTTCCGCTACTTAATAGATTTTGTGTATGGACTTTTGACAATACATCATTATTCGTAGAACCGTAACGGATATTTCCACCCAATTTGAAAGTTTTGGAAAGCTGTGTATTAAAATTAAATCCTCCCATACCCGAAGTTGTAATTCCATCCTGATTTCCAAACATTCCTCTTAAACCGCGTCCTCCTATGTTTCCAAACATGCTCGAAGCCAAATCAGTAAATCCTGCATTATTTGTGTTGTTCAGACCGCCAATGAAAGTATATTGATTTTTGTTCTTCATATAATTTACCATAGCATTCCCTTCATAACGATCTTTGCTTCCATAGCCCGCAAAAGCATTCCCCATTAGTCCTTCTTTCATTCCTTGCTTGATTATAAGATTAATAACAGTTTCTTCGTCACTATCATCAAATCCAGTCATTTCTGCTATTTCAGATTTTTTATCTAATACCTGCACTTTTTCTACCATTTTCGCAGGAAGGTTTTTAGAAGCTACTTTTGGATCATTACTGAAAAACTCTTCGCCATCGATTAATATTTTTTTAATTTCACGACCGTTTACTGTAATTTTTCCATCTTTATCAATTTCCACACCGGGCATTTTTTTTAATAGATCTTCTACTACTGCACTTTCAGTTACTTTGAACGAGCCAGCATTAAATTCAAGCGTATCACCTTTGACTTTTATTTCGGGGGCTCGTTCCACAATAACTATTTCGGAAAGGGTAATATCTGTCTGTTCAAAATAAAGGGTATCTAATTGAATAATTGGACGTGAAGAGGTAACTTGAACGTTTTTATAAATATCTTTGTATCCTAAAAATGAAATATGAACAATATAGGCACCATATTTGACAGGGATGGAAAAGGAACCATCGGTTCTACTTGCCTGACCATTGACAAAAGTACTGTCTTTTTGCTGAAGCACTCTTATATTGGCCATAGCCACTGGTTGTTTAGTTTCTTTGTCAATCAATTTTCCTGTAATCATACCATTCCCAGCGGATGTTTGTGCTTGGATAAACAAAATGGGGAAAAATAGGGCAAAGATAAGATTAAATATTTTTTTCATTTTTTACTTGTTAATCATTTCAACTTTTTTGTTTCAAAATTATTTCTGTTTTTCTACATTCACAAATAAAATAGACAAATGAAGTTTTTTTCTCGACCAATAGGATTTTTGCAATGACAAATCTTTTTTTAAACCCAAACCCTCCAAAATTAGGTAATATATTTTCAAAAAAGCAAAATAATCGGATAAATAGTTTGTTTATTCGATTTTTTTGTTGTTTC
>DAOOVG010000046.1:0-18057 GCA_035369865.1 Paludibacteraceae bacterium
ATTCAGCTCGTGAAGCAGAATATCCAGATATAGGTCATTATACGGATAATCATTATAAAATTTTTTTTCTCTATTTTAAATTTTCGAGATCTTCCAGTTCTTTTTGAGCTTCTTTTTCTGATTCTTCCTTTTGTTGAATAAATTGTTGTTCAACTTTTACAGTATCTTTCTGGAATATTTTTTTACCTCCGATTACCACTAAAATCAGAACTGAAATTATTAAAAGAAGACGAGAAAATTTTCTTTTATTTTTTTCAGAAATTAAAAAAGCAATCAAGGCAGCTAAAAAAGCTATGCCTGCAGGTAAAAAAGCAATGGTTCCCATTGGTAAAATGGTAAAAACTATGCCTAATACACCAAAAATAATCGAAATAACTATCCAGAATATTCTCATAATTTTATTATTTTTTATTTTTTTAAACTCCTTCTGCTTTTAATAAATTAAGACGACCAACACCTACCGGAATGCTAAATTCAACCATACATGGAATTTTTTTATTGTCGGCACTGAGCCAAATAATGTTTTTATCTTTTCCCTTGAGCTTATCCGTCTTAGCCAAAATAGACAATTTATAACACAATTTTTTACCTAAATTTCCGGCTGAAACATTTTCTTTTCCTAAAAACTTAATCCAGACAGGATATTCTTTCTCATCAAAAATAATTTTAAACGCCAATGATTGTCCTGGTTGCAATCTGGAAAGATCAACGGTACGTAATTTGTAAATAAGTGTCACCACATCAAGTGTATTGGGAGTAACATTTAAAATATGTGTGTTAACGGGACCTTTTTTCCTTTGTGAAACACTTTTAATGGATTTGCCATCAGGCAAAAAAGTATAAGTTTCTGTTTTTGTATAACCTCCTTCATACACATTTCGCTTATACAAAGTTGGTTTAAAAGTAGTTGGATCCACATAAGATTCATACAAATCTCTGATTTTGAAATAAGAATCCCATTTTTGAAAAGTTGCTGCAACTATGCTCAAATGAAGATAAGATTTTTTAGAAGTTTTCAATAAGTCAGTGCTCATTGTCAATTGAGCCAAATTGGTCATCATTCCGCTAATAGCATACGCACCAGAAAAAACGAGTGTTTCATTGAGCTTGATTTGAGCTGGCAAATTAAATACCAATAAAAGTGAAACTGCAATGGTAACAATTTTTTTCATTTTCTTTTTTCTATTAATAATTATGCTTCTCCTCCGCTAAAACCCATTGGAAAAGGTGGGACCATATTATTATCCGTTATTTTTATTTTTCCATTTTGTTGCTCATATTTAGCAATATTATCCTGTAAAGCAAACAAGAGTCTTTTTGCATGCTCGGGCGTTAGAATAATTCTTGATTTTACCGGTGCTTTTGGAATACCTGGCATAATTCGTATAAAATCAATGACAAACTCCGAAGAGGAATGCGAGATAATCGCTAAGTTAGAATAAATACCTTCTGCTACTTCGGCTGAAAGTTCAATGTTGATTTGATTTTTTTCGTTTTCCATAAAATAAATAATTAAGTGAGTAATTATCAAATGATTAACTTTAAAATAAAAATTAAGGTGCTAAATATTTTTTCAAAATAAAAGAAAAAACTTTTCCTTGCTTTGCAAAAATTGCTGACTAATTTAAGTTTTTTCCTCGAAAAAGTTGCAAAAATGAAACAGTTAACCATAGAGCAAAGATAAATAATTTAGGCAATGAAACAATATGATTCTACCAAAAAATATAGCTTCTTGAAATAAATTGAAATAAATTGTCTTTTGCCATTTTCGAAAAAACTTTAACATTTTTATCTTTAAAAATATTTTACGAAAGGAGAAAAAAATTGTATTTTTGGAAAGAAGTTTATAAAATCATATTTATTTCTTATTCTGACAAATGGCTGAAAAATCAAAATATATAAAGGCTGCAACACCTTCGACGGTACAAATTTCTCCCAACGAATACGGAAAAATGCCTCCTCAAGCCCCAGAACTGGAAGAAGCGGTATTAGGAGCTTTGATGATTGAAAAAGATGCTTATTTTCAGATTTCAGAAATTTTAAGACCTGAATGTTTCTACAAAACTGCTCATCAAAAAATTTTTGAAGCCATTGTTACATTAGCTTATCATCAGGAGCCAATAGATATGCATACTGTTACCGAGCAGCTTAAAAAAAATGGTTCGCTTGAAGAAGTAGGAGGTCCTTATTATATTACTATACTTACAGCTAAGGTTTCTTCAGCAGCTCATCTGGAATATCATGCAAAGATTATTGTTCAAAAATATCTTGCTAGAGAGTTAATAAGAATTTCAAACGAGATACAGTCAAAAGCTTATGACGAAAAAACCGATGTAGATGATTTATTGGAAGAATCGGAGGCGATGTTATTTGAGGTTTCGCAACGTAACTTAAAGAAAGAAGTTCTTCCAATTAGTTCTGTATTAGACGAAGCTATTCAACGTATTCAAGCTGCTGCCAGTCGCGAAGGTGCAAGCGGCATCCCCACAGGTTTCCATTCATTAGATAAAATTACTTCGGGTTGGCAAAAATCAGATTTAATTATTATTGCAGCACGACCTTCGATGGGAAAAACCGCATTTGTTCTTTCGATGGCAAAAAACATGGCAATGAATTATAATATCCCGGTGGGAATTTTTTCTTTAGAAATGTCGAATATTCAATTAGCCAATCGGCTCATTATGAATATTTGTGAAATAGATGGATCAAAAATCAAAAATGGAGAACTCGAGCCTTATGAATGGGAGAAATTGGATAAAAATCTTAAAGATTTAATAGATGCTCCCATTTATATTGATGATACGCCCAGTTTGTCCATTTTTGAATTGAGAAGTAAAGCACGTCGTCTGGTAAAAGAACACCATGTTCAATGTATCATTATTGATTATTTGCAATTAATGAATGCCAGCGGAATGAATTTTGGCAGCCGAGAACAAGAAGTGAGCACTATCTCAAGGTCACTAAAAGGGCTGGCTAAAGAATTGGATATTCCCATTATTGCTTTATCGCAACTTAATCGTAGTTTGGAAGGTCGAAGCGGTTTGGAAGGAAAGCGACCTCAATTGGCTGATTTGCGGGAATCGGGTGCCATTGAGCAAGATGCTGATGTTGTTTGCTTTATCCATCGTCCTGAATATTATCATATTACGGAAGATAGAGATGGAAATTCTCTTTTGGGAATTGCTGAAATTATTATTGCCAAGCATAGAAATGGTGCAACAGACATGATTCAACTGAAATTTAAAAGTGAATTTGCAAAATTTTTAAATCTGGATGACTTTGATGCTCAGGAGGAAATTTTGAATGAATACAAAGTAATTCCTTCAAAAATAAATAAAACTGAAAAAAGCACTGCTTCTCGTTTTTCCTCTCTCGACTCGTTTTTATATGACAATAGTGAAGAAGTTCCTTTCTAAAAAGGTTTTTTCATTCTCATTCAATTCAAGAACAATTTTATTTTTTTAATGTGAAATCTCTGGCGACTTTTCAGGCTCGTATTTGTATTTGAATAATATTGCAAATAAAATTGCCACCACTAAAGCATAACCTGAAAAAATAAACCATGCTGTTGACCAACTTGGAACAGCCGCATGGGTGACAAACTTATCAACAACCATTCCAGCCAAATAAGAACCCATTGTTGCCCCCAAACCATTTGTCATAATCATAAATAATCCTTGAGCAGAAGCCCGAATAGAAGAATCAGTAGATTGTTCTACGAATAAAGATCCCGAAATGTTGAAAAAATCAAAAGCCATTCCATAGACGATCATGGAAAGAATCAGCATCCACAATCTCTCTCCTGGATTTCCCAATCCGAAAAGTCCAAAACGAAAAACCCAGGCCAGCATACTGATTAACATTACTTTTTTTATTCCAAATTTTTTCAAGAAAAAAGGAATAGCCAGAATGAACAATGTTTCGGACATTTGTGAAATGGAGAGTAAAATAACAGAATGCTTTACCCCAAATGAATTGATATATTCAGGCATCTTTTCAAAACTTCTGAGAAACAAGTCGCCAAACCCATTTGTAATTTGCAGTGAAGCTCCCAATAACATGGAAAAGATAAAGAAAATTGCCATCGTTTTTTGCTTAAAAAGTGAAAAAGCACGCAATCCTAAAGCATCAACAAGCGACTTTTTTTCTTGTGTTTTATTGATTTTACAAGGAGGTAAAGTAAAAGAATAAATTCCCAACAGTAAAGCTGCAGTTGCTGCTACATAAAGTTGAACTTGTGAATATTTGAAGCCCGTAAGATCAACCGTCCACATGGCACAAATAAAACCAATTGTTCCCCATACACGAATAGGAGGAAAATCTTTTACTATATCGTAATGAGCTTCTTCTAAAGCGTTATAAGCTACAGCATTACTTAACGAAATAGTTGGCATATAAAACATTACATTGAGGAACATTAAAATATAAAAGGAAAAATATTCTCTTTGAAAAGAAGCCAGAATAAGAAAAATAGCTCCTAAAAGATGACAGATTCCTAATAATTTTTGAGCAGGTATCCATCGGTCAGCAACAATTCCTAACAAGCCAGGCATAAAGAGAGAAACAATTCCCATGGACCCAAAAATACTTCCGATTTGAATACCATCAAATCCCAGTTCATTCCCTAAATAACTTCCCAATGAAATAAGCCACGAACCCCAGATAAAATATTGAAGAAAACTTAATATAATAAGACGAAACTTTAAACTCATAGAGACTAATTTTTTACATTTAAAATCGGTAATGTCCAAAAGTATGTAAAAGAATAATTTTATTGAATGCAAAATTAGTCATTTTTTCATTGAAATTTTACTTGTTCATAAATAATTTGGAATTTATCCTTAAATACCAATTTTTATCCATGTCCTCACCCACTATAAGTAATATGGTGGTTTGTGGTGAATGTAGACTCTTCGCATCCTTCTGATACGTTTAAAATCGCGATTAATCCAAGTTGCAGTTTTTTATCTTATTATATAAAAATACAATTAATGATAGTTAAATGTGAGTGAAAAGATTGTTTTTTATTTTTATGTTTTTTCCCATATAGAAGCACAGGGAATAAAAATATAGACAATTCTAAGCCTTCAAAGACGTTTCTATTATACAGGGTTTTAGCAGAAAGAACAATTTATCTTTTCCAGGTTATGTATTTCAAATCGGTCTCCTGCAACGAACAGTTACGAAGAATATTATCATTTGGTAGGAAGCAGCCGAAACCTATCTGAACGTATCTGCCATCCACACTATTAGACATTGATTTTCTACCATTTGAAACAGAAAAACTAAATGCCATCCGTTAGATTTTAATTTACCGTTTAAATCGTACTCCAGGTATTTTTAAAAAAACAGACGAGGAAATTCTTTGATGAACAGATATTTATTGGAAGCAATTGGTAGTAAGAGGGGAAATATATATCCGATAAGAGTTATGAAAAAAATACCAGATAGTCAATATGGACGAAATTAGTACCTTAATTGTAATATTCTTGCATTATTTGGCAAAAATTTAATAATTCAAAGATAAGATTAAAAAAACAGCTTCTTTAAGCCTTTGAGAAGTAATAACAAGTTCCTTGCCTAATTTTATCCAATAATATTTATTAAAGTTCCTATCGCTTTTTATTAACCCGAACATATTTAATCGTTTTATCAATCTTGTGATTTTGGCAGTATTAAATTCAGACAGTCGAGCCCTTATGTCTTTATTGCTAAATTCCGATATGTTAATTCGCCCCTTAATATAGTGATCAACAAAGCCAGATATCGATCTAAAAACAAGTCAAAGCATTTATAATTACAGTTGTTAACAGACTTGAATTGAGTGATTTTATTGAATTTTTGCGACTGGCAGCCTTATAGTCAAAAACCGATATAAACTCAAGAGGTCTTTTATTAGATACCTCAAAACAGCGTAATGAGAGGAATTAGTCTATAAATGTTTTTTCAACCCGGCGTATTGTATGGGAATCCTCCCTCCCTGCCTCTACCTACCGGCAAAGCATTATTGACTATAACCCAGAAAGCACTTGTTATCATTCTCAATGTATTGCAAACAGGACAGCTTTTTGATCACAATAGAAATTTACAGGTAATAAAAAGCTTAATTGAGAAATCTATCTCTTCGAGTAGTTTCTTCCGGCATTTTCTCAGTTTCTTATCTTTGTGCAAAATGTTGAAAAATATACCCTGTGTATACAAAATAAATAACAGACTTTGCCGGCAATGAAAATACCTGTGAGACAGGAAAACGCGTAGAGGAAAGTATTTTATTTTTTTATGTTTCCGGTTTTCAAAAAAAACGGATGCTTTAGCTCTGTTCTTTTGTAAAATCAAAAATTACCAATAGCCTGATTGTCAAAACAATAAATCTATCCACTTCTAATGATTAACTTATAATTGATAGAGAAAGTTAATAATTTTTTAGAAAAATATCGCTGAAAGGCTTTAGTAAAATGTTTTTTTAGAATGACTGCATATCGTATAATCGTTTATAATAACCATTCAAAGCCAATAATTCTTCATGTTTTCCTCGTTCTACGATGCGTCCTTCGTAGATCACACAAATTTCATCGGCTCGTTTGATAGTAGATAAACGGTGAGCCACAACTAATGTCGTTCTATTGTACATCAATTTTTCAATAGCATCCTGCACCATTTTTTCAGATTCAGTGTCGAGAGAAGAAGTGGCTTCATCAAGAATAAGAATAGGTGGATTTTTTAAAATGGCACGAGCAATGCTGATACGTTGTCGTTGTCCTCCTGAAAGTTTACTACCCCGATCACCAATGGTAGTTTCATATCCTTTTTCGGTCGCCATAATAAAGTCGTGAGCATTCGCTATTTTAGCAGCTTCTATCACTTGTTCCATTGTTACATTTTCAGAACCAAAGGCAATATTATTGAAAAAAGTATCGTTAAAAAGAATAGCTTCTTGATTTACATTTCCAATTTGAGCACGAATATCAGAAGTCCGTAGTGACTTGATATTAACTCCATCAATTAAAATTTCACCTTTTTGTGGATCATAATATCTGGGTAATAAGTCTAATAGAGTTGACTTCCCTGAACCAGATTGACCTACCAGTGCAATGGTTTTTCCTTTAGGAATGGTAATGTTAATATCACGCAGCACCCACTCAGTTTTGTATCGAAAACTTATATTTCGAAATTCAATTTTATCACTAAATGGTTTCATTGGCACAGGAGAAGCTGGTTCTTTAATCTTATTGGGTGTAGTTAAGATTTTATCGATTCTTTCCAACGAAGCTAATCCCTTTTGGATACTATATCCTGCTTTTGATAAATCTTTTGCTGGTGTAATAATACTATAAAAAATAATCAGATAATAAATAAATTCTGCAGCATTGATGGAACTATGATTTTCTAAAATTAGTACGCCACCAAACCATAATACAATGGCTATCACTATGGTTCCTACTAATTCGCTTAAAGGATGAGCCAGATTGTAACGACGATTAATTCGGTTAAATGTGCGACGTATTTTTTCATTTAATTGTGCAAATTTATTTTGGAAACTTTTTTCAGCATTGAAAGCTTTTATTACACGTAATCCACTCAGAGTTTCTTCAATTTGTGAGAGTAACTCGCCCGTTTGTTGTTGTCCTAAAGTGGAACGTTGCTTCAAAGATTTACCAATTTTGCCTATTAACCAACCACTAAACGGTAATAAAAGCAGTACAAAAAGTGTTAGCTCCCAACTCATAGCAAACATCACAATCAAGTAAATCAAAATCATAATTGGATTTTTGAAAAGCATCTCCAATGAGCTAATGATAGATGCTTCCACTTCATTAACATCATTGGTCATACGAGAAATGATGTCACCTTTCCGTTCCTCTGTAAAAAAGCCAATTGGTAAACTGAGAATTTTTCTGTAAAGTTGATTGCGTAAATCTCGTACCACACCTGTTCGAATGGGTATCATATAATAAGAAGCCAGATAAGCGGTTCCAGTTTTTAAAAAAGTAATAACTATCAGAAACAACCCCAAATAAAGTAAAGCAGTAGGAGCTCCTGACGTCTCAACAATTTGTTCAATGGAATAAAAAGCATTATTTTTTAATGCATTGAAAATATCTTTTAAACTATCATTCCAGCTCCACGGTTGATAGCTTACATTGGCTCGTTGAATACCAAACAAAATTTGCAAAATAGGAATGATAGTAGCAAATGAAAATAAGCTAAAAATAGTGGCCAATAAATTATATACGAGATTTAATACAACATATTTTTTATAAGGTGGAATAAATCGTTTCAGGAGTGTAAAAAATTTAAACATTTGGCAGAATAATGAATTTTAATAATTCAAAAAAATCAAATCCCCGTGTAATTAAAAGGAGTAATTTTACGTAACTCTTCTTTCACTTTTTCGTTGACATCAAGATTTTCTATAAAATCATGAATAGTTTTTTGGGTAATCGGCTGATTAGTACGAGTTAAGGATTTTAAAGCTTCATAAGGTTCAGGATAACCTTCGCACCGGAGAATGGTTTGTATAGCTTCAGTAATAACTTCCCAGTTGTTTTCCAAATCCTTTTTTATAACTGTATCGTTTAGTACTAATTTGTTCAATCCCTTTGAAAGGCTTTGAGTAGCTATTAAAACATGTGCAAAAGGTACGCCTATGTTACGAATAACGGTGCTGTCGGTTAAGTCACGTTGTAAACGTGAAATGGGTAATTTCGCTGATAAAAAGTTAAAAAAAGCATTGGCTATTTCAAAATTCCCTTCAGCATTTTCAAAATCAATTGGATTGACTTTATGGGGCATGGTCGATGAACCAACTTCATTTGCTTTGATTTTTTGTTTAAAATATTCCAGAGAAATGTATGTCCACATATCACGGCACAAATCTATCAAAACCGTATTGATTCGTTTTGTTGCATCCAACAGAGCAGATAAATGGTCATAATTTGAAATTTGCGTGGTGTATTGTTCCCGTTTCAAGCCAAATTTATCAGATAAAAAATTATCTGCAAATTTTTTCCAATCAATCGCTGGATAAGCCACAGCATGAGCATTAAAATTTCCTGTTGCTCCACCAAATTTGGCTGAAATAGGAATTTGTTTTAAAAGTTCTAACTGTTCTTTGATGCGATAGGAAAAAACCATGATTTCTTTTCCTAATCGGGTTGGCGTAGCTGGTTGTCCGTGTGTTCTTGCCAGCATTGGAATATCTTTCCAATTTTCAGCTAATTGATCCAACTCTTCAAGCAATTTTTTCAATTCAGGATAATAAACTTCTTCAAGAGCAGCTTTCAAAAGAAAAGGGAAAGCTGTGTTATTGATGTCTTGTGAAGTGAGTCCAAAATGAATAAATTCCTTGCATTTACTTAACCCTATTTCATCAAACTTTTCCTTTAAAAAATATTCTACTGCTTTTACATCGTGATTGGTAATTTGTTCAATATCTTTTATTTTTTGTGCGTCGGTTTCCTGAAAATTTTGATAAATATTTCTGAGCGTTGGAAAAATATCAGCAGAAATCTGTTTTAATTGTTCTAATGGTATTTCACATAAGGCTATAAAATATTCAATTTCAATCTGCACTCTGCAACGTATCAAGGCAAATTCAGAAAAATACGAAGCATAAATCTTCGTTTTGGAATGATAGCGTCCATCAATTGGTGAAATGGCTGTCAGTGGAGAAAAATTCATAAATGTTTCTTAGTTTAATAAATTAAGATATCGAAGCTGGTAAGAATGAAAAAATTTTAATTATATAAAGTTTAAAAATTGATTGCCCAAATGGTTATCCTTTTTTTTAAAAAAGATTAGAAATGTAATAATATTCAAAAGATTTTATCCCTTTCAAAAAAAGTTTGTGTATTTGCAAATTAGAATCTAATATAAGCTATATGTATTATTAGCTTGCAAAATTACATGAAAATTAAGGTATTTCCAAACACACGAAAATAAAAATCAAAGACACATATACTTTAATAATTTGCTGTATGATGCTCGAAGCACAAATGTTGCCTTTGTCCGAGTTAAAACAAACAAAATTTAAACTGCTCAACATAGATGAGAAATAAGCTGAACCGTACCGACTTATTTGTAAAAATTTTAGGGTGTTGCAATGCGAAAAACAGAAAAAATTTTTTATTCATGCCTCAGCCAAAATAAAATTCTGTTCGCCTTTGTGGAATTTTTAAAAATGTTTACTTTTTAATATGTTTGATAATTTCTGTTTTGTTTTGATTAACTTGCTACAAAAATGGAATGAAAAGCAGATTAAAAATTTGAATTCAATCAAGATACAGATTTTTTTGTAAACAATTTTCAGAAATTTGACAATCAGTAAACAATTATTTTATTCCTATAATTTGCATGATTGTCGTCTTTTATGAAAAGTAAATAAATTCCTGGAACATTAACAGACAAAGTACAGCCATCATCGCTGGTTTTCATAATTTGTAAAATGTGCCCCGCCATATCAATCAAAGCAATTTGTGCCTCTCCTTTTAGCCCTTGAATATCAATGTTTTTTTGATGAGCACATATATTAAGAATGTGGTCAGTATTTATAATTTCTACATTTTTATCAATTACTCTTTGAGGGATATTTAAATAGAACCGATTTTTTATTTCATTACTGGAAGTTTCAAAACTATATTCTGTTTCGGCTGTTAAGTCAACGACTGCACCTGTTTGTTGGTCATAAAGGGTAACCGGAGCACCATTTAAGTATGTTTGCCAAGTAAAAGAATAATTTCCAGTTTGTGGTACTTTTACATAAATAGGTACTTGTGTTTCTTCTGGTACTGAATTTAATGCCAATGCATAATCGCTGCTTAAAGTATAAATCCGTGGGGTGTTTTCGTACCATGGATCTGAATAAGGAGCATCATAAAGTTCATCATAATCAGCAGTAGCTTCAGGTAGGATACGAACTAATGTTTCATAGGAATTTTCGTTGGTTTTTAAATTAAGTTGAACAATTTCTTCTGGTGATTCATTGGTATTTCGGCGAACGCCTTGTGGCGAATATAAATAAGAGCCCAAATTCCCTGCGGCTGACGTTTTTACAAAAAATGCTTCATAAGGGACAAACGTAGTAGAAGAGGAGCTATAAGTATAAGCAGGATTGTAATAATCAAAACAAAGCTTGTAATTATCTTTGGTGTAATCATAACTATAAGCAAATTCTCCCAATGCAAGCGAAGAAGTGGCTTTGGCTACCAACGGTTGTGATATAAAATTCCACCCAAAATTGCACGTATAGCCACCGGGTGAAGTAGTGTATGTTAATGCTGTATTTACGGGTGAAATAGATGTAGGGCTACCGAAAGCTTCATGGTTCCCTTTTGCACTGGTAACAAAAAACAAATCTGCCACTGAGCCTTTTTTATTAATAATGTAGCCTGTATCGGCTTTTAAAGTAGTTACATTTTGCAAGGTTTTCCAACCAGAAATCCTTCTTGCTCGCCGAGTAGCAACATAAATCCCAACACTGTAATCGGTATTCCAAACAGCCGTAGTAATGGTATCAGCTTTTAAAATTGAAGCAATGTCAAAAGGAAAGGCAATAAAGTTCCATTGAGCAGTTTTGTAGAAATGTACTTTTACTTTTACGTTATTATCAATCGTGAGGGTTCGTCCATTTCGGTAAAATTCCGCAGCATGTAGTGGGGTTTTTCCCAAAATTAAATTTTTAGTTTTTAAAGACACGGTGCTGACAGTAGAAGATAACGTACCAACAGCTGCAGTATCGATGGTTAAATTGTTGGTTACTGTTACTTGTCCACCTTTTACTTCAAATTTTTCTTTGATAATGATATTGTTTATAGTGATTTTATCAATATTACCAGCAGAATCTTTTCTCTGGATACTTAATTGTTTGAGTACATTGGTCGTTCCATTGGTAGATTGATCAAAAATTAAACTCTGTCCAGTAGCTTTTGTCCAGTTAGTGCAGTTGCCTCGTAAAACAAGAGAAGAATTTTCATTGCCTCTTATTTTTCCACCATTGCATCGTACTCCTGCCCTACCTTTATAATCAGTAATAGTTGCATCCGTTCCAATTGTCAAAGTTTTTCCATTCAGGACTAAGGTGCTTCCTTTAATCTCTACTGCCCACAAATCGCCTCCTGCACTTGAATAACCTTTGCAGGCAACATCCTTATTAAGCGTAAGCACACCTCCTGTTTTATCTATTTTCATAAAATCAATAGCACAAGTTCCTGATGCCGTACCACCAATTTGTTGATTTTCAGAACCAGTAAAGACAACAGCTCGTCCATTGCAGTTGAATGTGCCGTTGTTGATAAAGTTGCCGCTTAATATCATGTTCCCACCGATGGCTTTGGTAGGAGTAGCAGTGTTTTCTGATAAGCTGAGAGATCCACCGTTGGTCATCGTATGGCATTGAAAAGCTAAATTACCTCCATTAGTACCATTAGCAAAATGAATGGTGCCATTGTTGGTAATGTCCCCACCTACAATTACCGCTGGTATACCTTGATTGTTAAGGTTATAACCCATATTGAAATTCAGGTTAGAACCAGAACCCACATATAAGTCACCAGCTATACGATAAATAGTAGGAACAGGCGATGAAGTTGAACCAGATAACGTTACAAAAGTATTTCCAGTGATTTTTACATCACAGGTCCCTGATGTTGAAATTGACACAACATTTTCTCTCTCATTATTATTTGTAGGTTGTTGCCCCATAGTTGATTCATCTTCTACATAAATAGTAGATGATTGTTTGGTGTATCCGTTGTTCGTACTTTTATTCTGTAGAGAATTTCCTACCAGTAAATGATAGTTGCTAAACAATAGAATGGTACAAAGTAATTTAATCTTTTTCATAGTATTGAAACTACATTCAAGTTATAAATCAAGTTATAATTAATATTGCCTTTTTGAGTAAATAAAATTATAAAAAATTTATTGCTATGGTTGATACAATAAAAAAACCTATCACGACCATTTTATTTTATTTACTTTGTTTTGAAAAATGTTATTTTTATTTCCATAAAAAAACAGCATTAATTGTCAGGATCTTCGTAATTTTCGCCCATTGTTTCTGGATAACCATATGCTTCTGGATAAAGCAGTTTGCCTTTTGTAAAATTACCATTGCCTTTTTCTTCTTCTACTGGTTTGCGAAGGAGTTTGATGGGTGGATCATCTCTGTCTGCCAAAACCTGATAGGAAACCTCTCCATTGGGCTCACCAAATACAGTAAAAGCTGAATAATCAGTATTCCAAATATAACTGGTTAAAAAAGGTGTAGTACTGATACAGGTAAGTGTAACCGTTGCCTCTTCTTCTTTGGTTAAACTTTTAAAATAAGAAGGCATTTCTACTGTTGCTTTCCCTTCGTTGTTGAGTTTTATTTTTCCTCGGTACAGACAAAGATTTTCAGGCGATTCCACAAAGCCGTGTCTCAAGGTTTTGTTCAATGGATCATCGGGATGATCAATCAAAAAAGAACCACTGGTTTTTGTAAGTGCTCCTTCAACATGAACATTCCCTATGAAATATCCAGCATATTTAGTAGCATTGCCATCTGCGGAATAACCTAAATAACCTTTTACACCGGTAGTATATAATTCTCCGCACACTCCTGCTGCTTCACCGCTACCCGTACCATAGCGATAACCATGCACACCATATTTTCTTCCCTGTCCATAAACACCTTTACTTGTACTCGCTCCTGTAGCGGAGCCATAAACAGCGACAGGGTTCCCTGAGGCAACTGTATTAAACCCACCTACAGCATAACTACCTCCACCTATATATCCATATATCGAGCTACTATACTGACCATATACACCATAACTTATATTCCCTAACATACCATATCTGGTACTACTGTATTGACCATAGACGCCATTATTTTGGTCTCCTATTCGACCTTTGATGCTGTCGTCGTATTGTCCATATACGCCATAATTTGAACTGCCTATATACCCATAGCGAGTTGTAGAAAATTGTCCATACGCGCCATAATTTGAACTACCCAAATAGCCAAAATGATCGCCATTTTTCCCATAAGCTCCATAGGACTGATTCCCCAGCATGCCATATATCGAGCTGCTATACGCGCCATAAGCTCCATTGTCTCCGCCTAAATATCCTTTAATATTATTATTAGCCTGACCATACACCCCATGATAAGCAGTTCCCAAGTCTCCAAATTTGCCGGTAGCATAAATACCTCTCACAGCAGTCGTGGAATTGTCGCCATTCACATACAAACGAAAAGTATCATTAGGATTTGTGTTTATGCTTACTCTTGAGTTATTATCTTGTATAATTCCTGTTCCCAGTTCAGTATTGCTGCTCCATCGAGCAACATAATTTTGTGTACCACTGCCAGTTAAATCACTTGAGTTAAAACGTATCCAGTTAGGAGAAGCAGGGGTACCGGCATTGTAATAATAACCTGCCAAACTTAAACCTCCGGTACCGGTGTTATACACCAACAATCCTGTAGCTGGATTGGGAATGGTGGTAACATCATTTTTGCTGGTAAGTGCAACACGCGGTATGAGTAGCCCTTTGTTACTGAAATCTATATCTAAACCTGCAGAGGGATCGGCTTCTGCCCCTGTTGTATTAATGGACATTTGGGCAAAAAGAGCATGGGTAAAAAGCAAACCGCATGTAATTAAAAATAATATATGTTTTCTCATGTTTTTAAATTTTTAGAAGGTTTTTTCAACGATTTGTTTTTTTGCGTGATTAAGAGACAAAAATTTAATTAAAAATAGGGGTTGTTGCTCACTTGTTTGATTTTTTATTATCTCAAAAATTCAATTGTTGAATTAAATGTGGATAATCATAAAAATTAATAAAAAGTTGCTTATAAAATATAGCAACTACTAAAAAATCAAACAAAGATAAAAAATATTTTTTTATTTTTTTGTTTTTATGAAAAATTAACAAATTATAATACTGTATTGTTTTAAAATAGGCATATTTTTTAAATGGTTGATGATTTAGATTTTTACAAAATCTAATTAGTTTACTTAAACTTACCTCACGTTTTGCCTTGATAATTTTCATTTTTCATCGGTTTTTTTCCAAAAGCAATTAACTTAATTTATAATAGGTTGAATATTACTTTATACAATTTTCCCAAAAATTCTTTGTTGACAAAATTATAAAATAGCTTAATGTTTAATTTGTTTAGAAAATTTGAATTCGGGATAAGGATTCATTTCAAATAGAGAGTTGATTTCGCTGTTTGCTTTCTGGCTTGTGAGGAAGAAACAATAAGCAGTTATAGTGTTCATCATAAAGACGTGAGCAAAATAAGGTCTGGAATATTCTATTTAGCAGATATTTTTCAATTCATTAACAATGTTTTTCTAAGAGGTGTTTTTTGGATTTCTTGCACATAAACTTTACAAAAATCATCTGAATATAAAAAATTTCGATAAATTGTCTGTTGTAATCATAAATATTTTTATTTGCTGATAATCAACCATAAAATAATAGACATTTCTTCCATATTGCAACTTTTTAATGTGTCTTTATCTCGAACTCAGGTAATAATTTATAAAGAAAAGTACAAAAAATCCATAGTAAAAAGAAAATGAATGAGAATTCCTTTTTTATTCGTGATAAAAAATATACTTTTGTTTTAATTTCTGTCATAATCTTTTTAACTTCATTTTATGAAAAAAATCATTTTGTTGATTTGTCTTTTGAATGTTTTTTTTCAAATAGAAGCACAATTTTCTGCAACGGGCAAATATGTTTCATATACTGATTTTGCTGGCATTGATGAATTGTTTGTTTTTGATGGCATAACTTCTGATACAGAAATTATTTATGATGGATCAGGAGAAGTTACATGGTATAAATTTAACAATCCTTCAGTACCTATCAGTAATTTGCCTGAACTTTCGCCCGATGATGCGACGGGTTATATTTTAAAAACAGAAAACATGACAAAAACCATTTGGGTGATAGATTATCAAAAATATTTTCCCGTTTTTCATTCATTAACTGTTGAAAATGCAGCTGAGGAACAATGTACACAAGTAGATTTGTCTCTCGATGCCGAGATACCCGATTTGTATTATTATACTGTTGATGGAATTTATCACAAAATTTCCCGAAATTTTACTTTGACTTATCATACACTTGAGTGGAACGACGGATGGAAAGAGATTGAAAAGTCAAAAAATATTGTATTACCTTCCTCAAATCTCATTTCTATTCCTTCACCTTTATGTGATACTTATTTTATTATTCAAGGAGATGATCAATTTGCTCAAGATTTGAATCTTGACAATTTTACCTTTCAATCTTCACTTTATTCTGCATTAGCACTGGAATGTCATATCAAAACTACTGTCACTGTACGAAACGAAAAAAATGAAGCTGAGCGTCCTTCTGTTGCTTCGATTCTTGAAGGTTCTTCGCCACTGGATATGTTGTTGACTGCTGAAGTAAACCAAACAAATGGCGTTTATTATGATTGGAATATTTATAAAGATAAAGAATTATTAATCAATCGGAAAGATGCGGAACATCGTTATACCTTCGACAAAGCTGGAACTTATCAAGTATATTTAACAGTAAATAATGGCTCTTGTTCTGCTACTGATTCAATTGTTGTAACTGTTTCAGAATCAAAATTGGAAGTTCCCAATGTATTTACTCCGAATGGAGATGGAATTAACGATGAATTCCGCGTTGCTTATCAATCTTTAACAAAATTTGAAGCGTGGATTTATAATCGTTGGGGGCGACTGGTTTATCACTGGAATGATCCGCAAAAAGGTTGGGATGGGAACATTGGTGGTAAAAAAGCAGCTGAAGGAGCTTATTTTTATGTCATTAAAGCAGTGGGGTCTGATGGAATAAAATATTTGAAAAAAGGCGATATTAATTTATTAAGAGGAAAAAAGGAGTAAAAAAATGTGATTCCTTTTGTTTGGTGGGTTGGGATGTTTGGTTTGCTTGAAATTTATTTTTTCCAGAAAACTTTATAAAAACCGAATGAAAAGCATAAAAGATTATTCTTCTTTCTGAAATAAATACATACTACAAACACCAAACGTGAATTTTTTATATTTCAACAATTTGAAACCGTGATTTGAAACTCTCTCGATAAGATTTTTCCCACTTGGAAAAACCTGTACCGAAATAGCAAGATATTGATACGCTTTTTTGTCGTTGGAAAGATATTGTAAGCCTTTATTCACATACCAGCGAATGTATAATTGATAAAGTTTGTTCATCCATTTTTTTTGCGGTTCATTAAGTTCAAGAATCAATAAATGTTTTTGGGGTTTCAGCACCCGATGAATTTCTTTTAAACTTTCGTCTAATCTTTCAAAGTTGCGGATACCAAAAGCAATAGTTACGGTATCAAAAGTCTCGTTTTCGAAAAAAAGTTGTGAACAATCCTGCTGAAACAAATCTATTTTGTTTGTGAGATTTGCTTCCTTAATTTTCTGCCGACCTATTTCCAACATTTTTTCAGAAATATCAACGCCAACAACTTTTTCAGGATGCAAATACTGAAAAGCTTTGATACACATATCGGCGGTACCCGTGGCTACATCCAATATTATTTTAGGCTGATAAGGTTGCAATGATTTCATAGCCCGTTTTCTCCAATTTTTTGCACAACCCAACGACATCAATTGATTAAATTTGTCATACTGACCAGAAATACGATCAAACATTCTAATAAGTTGGGCGGTTTTGTTTTCGCAATTATTGTATGGCTTTACTTCCTCTGGATTGAACTTGTTTTGTTTCATCGAAAAAGATTTTTGCAAAATTACTTACAAAATTACAATTTTCATTAACTGAAATATCCCCTTTATGAAGGCATCCACAAAATTTTTTTGAAGCTCATAGTAGCTATTTTTATATCGGGTTATTTTTTAATAGAAGTTTGTTAGTTTTAAGGTGTGGATTGCGAAGAAATGAGGGCTTTTTGAATAGACATATATTACTTTATTGATTGATATTAACATATACCGCTATCATATATAATATTTATGATTATCCGCATGAATTCCTATTGTAAATTCTTGACTTGAAATCGGTGTT